>DATHUJ010000206.1:0-14413 GCA_035462375.1 Jiangellales bacterium | reverse complement strand
GGCATCGGCTTCGACGCGATCACGGTCGCCTTGCTCGGCCGCGGCAACCCCGTCGGCATCGTCCTGGCGGGTGGTCTCTTCGGTGCGCTGCGGGCCGGGGGTGTCACGATGCAGGCCCGGACCGGGACGCCGATCGACATCGTCCTCGTGGTGCAGTCACTGATCGTCCTCTTCATCGCGGCGCCACCCCTCGTGAGAGCGATCTTCCGGGTCAAGGCGGCCGGTGCCGGCACGATGCAGGTCTCGAAGGGGTGGAACGCATGAGCACCGCGACCGCGACCCCCGCCGCTCCCGCGGGGGCGCCGGAACCGCCGCAGGTGGTCGAGCGCCCGCCCAGCTGGCGCGTCCCGATCACCCTGGGGGTGTTCGCGCTCGTCGCCCTGGTCGCCTTCGGCTTCGGCGCCGACGCCGGCGAGACGAGCACGTTCGGCATCACCCTGGGCACCGACCCGCTGCTGCGGATACCCGACGTCGCCCTGCCCACCCGGGTCACGGCGATCGTGCTCTCGCTCGGCTGCGCGGCCCTGGCAGGGCTGGCCGCGCTCCGGGTCTCGCAGCGCCGCAAGATCCCCCTGCCGGTCACCCTCGGCTTCGCCGCCCTCTGGCTGCTCGCCTTCCTGGTGTGGGCCATCGCCGGCAACACGATCTCCTTCACCGGTCTCCTGCGCGGCACCGTCCTGCTGGCCGTGCCGCTGGCCTTCGGTGCGCTCTCCGGCGTGCTCTGCGAGCGCTCGGGGGTCATCAACATCGCGATCGAGGGCCAGCTCCTCGCCGGTGCCTTCCTGTCGGCGGTCGTCGCCAGCCTGACCGACAGTCTCTGGCTCGGCCTGATCGCCGCTCCCGTGGCCGGCCTCTTCGTCGCGATCCTCCTCGCGCTCTTCACGATCCGCTACTTCGTCGACCAGATCATCGTCGGCGTCGTGCTCAACGTCCTGGTCATCGGCCTGACCGGCTTCCTGTACGGCCGGGTGCTGACCGCCAACCAGGACGTGTGGAACCAGCCGGGCACCTTCAGCCGGATCAAGATCCCCATCCTCGGCGACATCCCGATCCTCGGGCCGGTGCTCTTCGACCAGTCGATCATCGTCTACCTGATGTACGTGACGGTGGCCGTGGTGCAGGTCGCACTGTTCAGGACCCGGTGGGGGCTGCGGGTCCGGGCGGTCGGCGAGCACCCGACGGCGGCGGACACCGTCGGCATCAAGGTCAACCGCACCCGGGTCAGGAACGTCCTGCTCGGTGGTCTGGTGGCCGGCCTCGGCGGTGCCTTCTTCACGCTGGGCTCGGTCGGCGCCTTCGGCCGGGAGATGACGGCCGGCCAGGGCTTCATCGCCCTCGCCGCGATGATCTTCGGCCGGTGGTCACCGGTCGGCGCCCTGTTCGCCGCGCTGCTCTTCGGCTTCGCCAACAGCCTGCAGAGCATCCTCGGCATCATCGGGACCCCGATCCCGAGCGAGTTCATGCTCATGGCGCCCTACCTCGCAACCATCTTCGCGGTGGCCGGCCTGGTCGGACGCGTCCGCGCGCCGGCCGCCGACGGGCAGCCGTACGTGAAGGCGTGAGCACCGAGCCGGGTGGTGAGGAGCGTCGGGTCGACTGGCCCGCGCTCCGGGCCCTCGCGCTCGACGTGATGAGCCGGGCCTACGCACCGTACTCGCGATTCCCCGTCGGGGCGGCCGCGCTCGTCGACGACGGCCGGACCGTCGTCGGCTGCAACGTCGAGAACGCCGGCTACGGCGTGACCCTCTGCGCCGAGTGCGGTCTGGTCTCCTCCCTGCACGCCACCGGTGGCGGCCGGCTCGTCGCCTTCACCTGCGTAGGTGGCCACGGGCAGCTGCTCATGCCCTGTGGCCGGTGCCGCCAGCTGCTGTGGGAGAACGGCGGGGCAGAGCTCCTCGTGGACACCCCGGAGGGGGTCCAGACCATGCGGGACGTGCTCCCCCAGGCCTTCGGCCCCGAGGACCTCGCGGCCGAGCGCCGCGCCGACGGCGACTGAACCCGCCGCGTCCGAGCCGCTGCCCGGTGCAGGTCCGCGGCGACCCCCGCCGTACGCCGTGGGCGGAGCGGCTGGCCGAGACCCGCGGCGGACGGCATGATCGCCGCATGACCGAGCCGTACGACGCCGTCGACGTGATCCGGACCAAGCGCGACCGCGGGGTCCTCGACGACGGG
The DNA here is from genome assembly GCA_035462375.1 of Jiangellales bacterium. Taxonomy (GTDB): domain Bacteria; phylum Actinomycetota; class Actinomycetes; order Jiangellales; family Jiangellaceae; genus DASTQL01. The sequence continues at coordinate 12,241 of DATHUJ010000206.1, read as the reverse complement.
CAGATCGACTGGGTGATCGACGCCTACACCCGCGGAGCCGTGGCCGACGAGCAGATGTCCGCGCTCGCCATGGCGATCCTGCTCAACGGCATGACGAGGGCCGAGATCAGCCGGTGGACCGACGCGATGATCCGCAGCGGGGCCCGGATGGACTGGTCCGACGTGGGGCGGCCGACGACCGACAAGCACTCGACGGGCGGCGTGGGCGACAAGATCACCCTGCCGCTCGCACCTCTGGTCGCGGCGTGTGGCGCCGCTGTGCCTCAGCTGTCCGGCCGCGGGCTCGGGCACACCGGAGGGACGCTCGACAAGCTGGAGTCGATCCCGGGGTGGCGGGCTTCGCTCTCCGCCGACGAGATGCTCGGGCAGCTGCGTGACGTCGGCGCGGTGGTCTGTGCGGCGACCGCCGACCTGGCCCCGGCCGACAAGAAGCTCTACGCGCTTCGCGACGTCACGGGCACGGTCGAGGCGATCCCGCTGATCGCCAGCTCGATCATGAGCAAGAAGATCGCGGAAGGCACTGGCGCCCTCGTCCTCGACGTCAAGGTGGGTTCGGGTGCCTTCATGAAGGACGTGGAGTCCGCCCGCGAGCTGGCCCGCACTATGGTCGACCTCGGGACGGACGCGGGTGTCCGTACGGTCGCGGTGCTGACGAACATGCAGACGCCCCTCGGGCTCACCGCGGGCAACGCCCTGGAGGTCCGCGAGTCGATCGAGGTGCTGGCCGGTGGCGGCCCCGACGACGTCACCGAGCTCACCGTCACCCTGGCCCGGGAGATGCTCGAGGCGGCCGGCGTGACGGGCGCCGACCCGGCGGACGCCCTGCGGGACGGCCGGGCGATGGACGTCTGGAAGCGCATGGTGGCCGCGCAGGGCGGGGACCCGGACGCCGACCTCCCCACCGCCCGGGAGACTCATGAGGTGCTCGCGCCGGCCGATGGCATCCTCGTCTCGCTGGACGCCCTGGCCGTGGGGGTCGCCGCGTGGCGGCTCGGTGCCGGCCGGGCCCGCAAGGAGGACCCCGTCCAGGCCGGCGCCGGCGTCGAGCTGCACGCCAAGCCGGGGGCACGGGTGCGGGCGGGGGAGCGGCTGATGACGCTGCACACCGACGAGCCCGGTCGCTTCGAGCGGGCGCTGGCCGCGCTGGAGGGCGGCTACGAGATCGCCCCGGCGGGCGCCCGTCCCGACCTGCTCCCGCTCGTCGTCGGGCGCGTCACGGCACAGACATGATGCCCAGGTGCAGGCGGACCACGGTCCCCTCGGCGTAGCAGCGGATCTGCACGAGGTCGCACACCTGGTTCGTCAGCCAGAGGCCACGCCCGCCGAGCGACCCCACCGCGGGTTCGCGGCGCCCGGCCATCGGCTCGTCCAGCCGGCCGCGGTCGCGCACCTCGCAGACCAGCGAACGACCGTCGCGCCACAGCCGGACCTCCCCTCGACCGCCGCCGTGCCGGACACTGTTGGTGGCCACCTCGTTGGCGGCCATGACCAGGTCCGCGGTCCGGGACAGATCCATGCCGAACCGCTCGGCGGTCGACGCCACCAGCGTCCTGACCTGCCGGAGCCTGCGGTGGTCGAAGGCGACCTCCTCGAGCACCCGGCGCGGCTCGGGGAGCGGCGCGTCGAGGTGGTGGACCGCCATCTCCTCGACGTGCACGGGCACCTCTTGGCACGCGCCGCCGGCGGTGACGTACGGGTGCGTGCGCACCGCCTCGGCGAGCACGTCGGAGCGCAGCGAGTCCACGTCGTACGGGCAGAGCAGTCGCCACCGCGGTGAGCCGTCGAAGGCCACGTTGAGCAGGGCCTCGTGGCGCTGGCACTCGACGAGCTCGTCCGAGGTGCGCGCCGCCCAGATCGGCTCGCCGATGCCCCGGACGCCACGACCGCGGGCCGTCCGGTCGTCCAGGAACTCCTGCCAGGCGGGGATGATCCGCGCGGGGTTGCGGCCGACCTCGGCCATGTCGGCGAACTCCACCTCGCCCGCGGCCGGGCCGAGCGCCGTCCGCATCTGCTCGGAACGCTCCTGGCCGACCACGACGAGCACGTCGTCGCCTGCAGCCAGCCCGTCGAGCACGAAGGGGACGGTGCCGGCCACGTACTCCTCGCGACCCGAGTAGAGCAGCGCCTCGTGGCGGACGCCGGTGGCAGTGTGCTCGGCCGTCGTGGCTTTGCGCATGCGGTCCTCCTCCGAGGCATGGGCGATCCACGCCTGCCGGCAGGCTGGCTACGAGTGTGGCACGCCGGGGGGAGTGGTCGTTGCCCCCGGAGGGCTCAGCGCAAGTAGGCCTAAGGACCCCACGACAACTCGTGCTCCGTGGCCGATAGTGCAAGGGAGCGGGCGGCGCGGCCGGAGCGTCACCTCGGGGGCCGTCAGACGCGCAAATGGGAGGTGGGTCGCGTGGCAGACCGTCAGCCAAGCTCGGGGAGGCCGCTCAGCCGAAGGTCGTTCATCCGGGCAGTGGGTGGAGCCGGTGTCGGCTTCGCCCTCTTCGTACGAATGCCGGGGGGTGCCATTAAGGCCGTCGCCCAGATCCCGGGAGGCACGCTCGACCCCGGCGATGTCCCGAAGTACGCCACGCCGCTGCTGGTCCCGCCGGTCATGCCGGCGGCAGGGACGGTCGTGGCCCGGGGCGGCAAGAACATCGACTACTACGAGATCTCGGTCAAGCAGTTCCCACAGCAGATCCTTCCGGCGGAGCTCCCGTCGACCACGGTGTGGGGATACGGCGCCGTGCGGTCGGCGTCGAAGAGAGGCCTGCTGCTGCACAACGCGCCCTCGCTCACCATCGAGGCCCGGTGGAACCGGCCGGTCCGGATCAGGTGGGTCAACGACCTCGTCGACGACCATGGTCACTACCTGCCGCATCTGCTGCCGGTCGACCCGACGCTGCACTGGGCCAACCCCCCCGGCGGGGTGGCCGGGCGAGACATGCGCCCGGTGTTCGAGTCGACGCCAGGGGCCTACACCGGCCCGGTGCCGATCGTGACCCACGTGCACGGCGCCGTCGGGGTCGGCGACGAGAGCGACGGCTACGCGGAGGCGTGGTACCTCCCGGCCGCCGGCGACATCCCGGCCGACTACGCAACCGAGGGCACTTGGTACGAGTTCTTCGCGGGCAAGGCCGCCGCGAAGTTCGGCGTGGACTGGGGATCCGGCTTCGCGACGTTCCAGTACCCGAACCCCGACCGGGCCTCGACCAACTGGTACCACGACCACACGCTGGGCATGACCCGGCTCAACGTGTACGCGGGACCGGCGGGCTTCTACATCATCCGCGGCGGACCGGACGACGTGGTGCTCGACTCCCGTACGGGAGCCGCTGCGGCGCTGCCCGGGCCGGCTCCCCGAGCCAACGACAAGTTCCCGCCCAACAAGCCGTACCGGGAGATCCCGATCGCGATCCAGGACCGGTCCTTCAACGCTGACGGCTCCCTGTTCTACCCGGACACCCGCGAGTTCTTCGACGAGATCGTCCGCGACTACATCCCGGACGGGGAGTTCTCGCCCATCTGGAACCCCGAGTTCTTCGGCAACATGATCATGGTCAACGGCAACACCTGGCCGTTCCTCACCGTCGAGCAGCGGCGCTACCGGTTCCGGTTCCTCAACGGATGCCAGTCCAGGTTCCTCATCCTGGACTTCAACGCCATCCCCGGCGTCGAGGTGTGGCAGATCGGCAACGAGGGCGGCTTCCTCGCCGCGCCGGTCGACGTGATCGATTCGGGTGGCCACCTGCTCATGGGGCTCGCGGAACGGACCGACGTGATCGTCGACTTCACGAACGTGCCCCTCGGCAGCCACGTGCTCGGCAACGTCGGACCGGACGAGCCGTTCGGCGGTGGCATAGCGGGTGTCGACTTCGATCCGGCGGACCCGGGGTCGACGGGGCAGGTCATGGAGTTCCGCGTGGTGCCCGCGGTGGACGCCGACGACACCACCCCGCCGCAGTTCCTCGTGCTGCCCGCCATCGTGCCGCTCCCGCCCGAGTCGGTCACGCGTCCGCTGGCTCTGATCGAGAAGATGGGCGAGGGCGAGGACGCGCAGGGCGAGGAGGTCGAGGGTCCGGTCGAGGCTCTGCTGGGGACGATCGACGCGGGTTCGGCGACCGAAAAGCTCTGGATGGACCCAGTGACGGAGAACCCTCTCCTCGGGGCCACGGAGGTGTGGGAGTTCTACAACACCACCGGGGACGCCCACCCGATGCACGTCCACGAGGTGGCCTTCGAGGTCGTGAACCGTGAGGGCCTGGTCCTCGACGAGGAGGGGGAGGTCGCTGAGCCGGTCGAGCTGGACGGGGTCGTCACGCCGCCGGAGGCGGGGGAGTCGGGCTTCAAGGACACGGTCACCGCGTACCCGGGCCAGGTCACGCGGGTCCGGGCGAAGTTCGACGTCGCCGGCCAGTACGTCTGGCACTGCCACATCGTCGAGCACGAGGACAACGAGATGATGCGGCCCTACCGGATCGGGCCGGAGCAGCCAGACCAGCCGCAAGCACACGGGGACCAGGTCGACTAGGACCGCCGTCGGTCGGCTTCCGCCGCCGGGTCGCGGGCCGGAGCGTGGCGGCGGACCCCGGCCGGGCATGCGCGGGGGACGGCGCGTCGACGACTGAGCGCTGCCCCTGCACGGACCCGGCTGGCCCCGCACGGCGTGGCCAGCCGCCCGTGACGATGGCCGGCTGGGGTCGGGTGCCGGGGGTCGACACAGAGGAGAAGACACGCCCTCGCAGAACGAATGCGTGGACGGCGGGACGGCCGGCTCAGCCTCGGCCCCCGCCGCGTACCCTCACCGCATGCCGCAGCTGATCGAGGGTCCGACCCGCATCCCCGTGCCGGGCGGCAAGGTGATCGACGAGTACGTGGGGCGGGCCACCTTGGGGACCGATGCGGTGAGCGTCGCGCACATGCGGGCACCGGCGGGGTGGGACGAGCCCGCGCAGACGCCGGAGTTCGACGAGGTCACGCTGGTGCTGCACGGTCTGGTGATCGTCGAGCACGACGGCGGCACGACGGAGGTGCGAGCCGGACAGGCCGTCGTCACCAGGGCGGGGGAGCGGGTCCGCTACTCCGTCGGCGACGAGGGTGCGGAGTACGTGGCGGTGTGCCTGCCGGCCTTCGCTCCGGAGCTCGCCCGCCGCAAGGGCTGACGGTCAGGTCTCGCTCGATGCCCGGCGCTCGCTGACCTTGCGCTTCACGAAGATGAGCGGCAGCAGCAGCGTCGCGATCATCGTGACGATCCAGACGATCAGTGCGGCGAAGACCCACGTGTCGAAACCGCTGATCTGCAGCCCGTCGGTGACCAGGCTCGTGACCAGCAGCGACACGAACGTCGTGACCAGGCCGATCCCGCCCAGCAGCGGCGGCGCGTACTGACGCGCCATCTTGACGATGAAGGGTTGGAGAACCCCCTGCAACGCCGCGAAGACCACCACGACGATGATGAACGAGGTCGCGTCGACCGACATGTCGTCGAGCGCGGCGTTCGCCGCCAGCAGGCCGATCGCGGCGGAGGCCAGGAAGATGGCGGCACTGATCAGGAAGCGGATCACATCAAGGAGCGTACTGGCCGCCGTGCCGTTCGTCGCAGGCACTTCGTCCCGCCTCCGGCGGGCGCTGTCACCCCTCCAGGAGCTCGACCGCCTCCCGGGCGATCTCCAGCTCCTCGTCGGTGGGCACCACCAGGACGGCGACCTCCGCGCCGTCCGAGGACACCCGGCGGGTGCCCGAGCCCGACGCCTCGTTGCGGGCCGGGTCAACCTCGATCCCGAGCCGCTCCAAGCCGGCCAGGGCGTGTGCCCGTACCCAGGCATCGTTCTCCCCGACGCCGGCGGTGAAGACGACGGCGTCCACGCGCCCCAGGACCGCGTAGTAGGCGCCCACGTACTTGCGGATCCGATGGCAGTAGACCCCGAGCGCCAGCGCCGCGTCTCCGTCACCCGCACGGGCCAGCCGGTGCACCTCGCGCAAATCGTTCGCACCGGCGAGCCCGACCATGCCACTCTCCTTGTTGAGGGCCCGGTCCACGTCGTCGACCGGCAAGCCGGCGACACGGCCGAGGTGCGGCGCGAGCGCCGGGTCGACGTCCCCCGACCGGGTCCCCATCACCAGGCCCTCGAGCGGCGTCAGGCCCATCGACGTCTCGACGCTGCGGCCACCGCTGACTGCACAGGCGCTCGCCCCGTTGCCCAGGTGCAGTACCACGACCCTCGCGTCCTCGGTGTCGAGCCCGAGGAACCGTGCGGCCTCCCGTGCGACGTACGCGTGGGACGTGCCGTGGAAGCCGTAGCGGCGCACGCCATGGTCGCGCGCCCAGGCCCGTGGCACGGCGTAGGTGTAGGCCGCGGGCGGCAGCGATTGGTGGAAGGCCGTGTCGAAGACGGCGACCTGCGGCAGGTCGGGGAAGATGCGGCGCGCGACCTCGAGCCCTTCGAGGTTGGCCGGGTTGTGGAGCGGGGCCAGCGGCACCAGCTCGCGCACCGCCGCGACGACGTCGTCGTCCACCAATACCGGGTCGGCGAAGCGGTCGCCGCCGTGGACGACGCGGTGCCCGACCGCGACCAGACCCGAGTCCGCGAGCCCCGGCCCGTACGTGTCGAACGCGTGGAGCACCGCGCGCAGCGCCGCCTCGTGGTCGGGCATCGGCGGGTCGTCCGTGGACGTCTCCTGCGGGCCCCGGTGGGTGAGCCGGCTGCCTTCCTCGCCGATCCGCTCCGCCAGCCCGGACGCCTCGTGCGTGCCGGAGTCGGGGTCCAGGAGAGAGTACTTGACCGAGGACGAGCCGGAGTTGAGCACCAGCACGCGGCGGCTCACGAGTCGCTGCCCTGTGCCGGGACTCCTTGGGCCGGAACTCCTTGGGCCGGGGTTCCCTGTGCCTGGATCGCGGTGATCGCGATCGTGTCGACGATGTCCTGCACGGTGGCCCCCCGGGACAGGTCGTTGACCGGCTTGCGCAGACCCTGCAGCACCGGCCCGACGGCCACGGCGCCGGCGCTGCGCTGGACCGCCTTGTAGGTGTTGTTGCCCGTGTTGAGGTCCGGGAAGACGAAGACGGTGGCGCGACCCGCCACCTCGCTCTCCGGCAGCTTGGTCTGCGCCACGCTGGCGTCCACGGCAGCGTCGTACTGGATCGGGCCTTCCACGTCGAGGTCCGGCCGCCGTTCCCGGACGAGCGCCGTCGCTCTCCGCACCTTGTCGACCTCGGCACCGCTCCCCGACTCCCCGGTCGAGTACGAGAGCATGGCGACCCTCGGGGCGATCCCGAAGCGCTCGGCGGTGGTCGCCGAGGAGCCGGCGATGTCGGCGAGCTGCTCCGCGGTGGGGTCGGGGACGATCGCGCAGTCGCCGTAGACGAGCACCCGGTCGGCCAGGCACATGAAGAACACGCTCGACACGACCGACACGTCGTCGGCGGTGCGGATGATCTCGAAGGCCGGCCGGACGGTGTGCGCCGTGGTATGTGCGGCACCGGAGACCATCCCGTCGGCCAGGCCCAGCTGCACCATCATCGTGCCGCAGTAGGAGACGTCGACGACCGCGTCCGCAGCCATGTCGCGGTTGACGCCCTTGTGGGCGCGCAGCTCCGCGTACGCCGCGGCCAGCCGGTCCCGTACCTCTTCGTCGTGGGGGTCCACGACCTCCGCCTTGGACAGGTCGAGCCCGAGGTCGGCGGCTCGGGCCCGCACGTCCGTCTCGCGACCCAGCAGCACGACGTCCGCGACCCCGCGGCGCAGCACCACGTCGGCCGCCCGCAGGACGCGCTCGTCGTCGCTCTCCGGCAGCACGATCCGGCGCCGGTCGGCCCGGGCCCGCTCCACCAGGTCGTACGAGAACATCAGCGGGGTGATGACGTCGGTTCGCAGGAGGTCGACGTGGTCGAGCAGCGCGGCCCCGTCGACGTGGCGCTCGAAGAGCGTCAGGGCGGTCTCGACCTTGCGGTCGCTCCCCCCGGTGATGGCCCCCCGGACGGCGGAGGCCCGCTGCGCGGTGACGAAGGTGTTCTCCGGGGTGGCCGCCACGGGCAGCGGGGAGCCTAGACCGTCGACGAGGCGGCGGACCGACTCGTCGATGTCGATGCCGCCGGTCAGCACCACGCCGGCCAGGGCTGGGAAGGTCTCGGCCCGGTGGGCCATCAGGACGCCTACGAGCACCTCCTCCCGGTCGCCGGGCGTGATGACGACGGCCCCGTCCTCGAGGTAGTCGAGGACCCGGGGCAGCGTCATCGCCGCGACCACGAAGCCCAGCGCCTCACGGCTGAGGAGGTCCGGGTCACCGAAGACCATCCGGGCCTCGCAGGCTTCCATCACCTGACCCACGGTCGGTGCGGTGAGCAGCGGCTCGTCGGGGACGACGGCGACCAGCCTGTCCTGGTGCGCGGCCCGGAGCCGCTCGCGCAACGCCTCCACCTCGTCCGGGTCGGCCCGGTTGATGACGACACCCACGACGTGAGCGTGCTCCGCGGAGAGCGACCAGGCCGTGAGCTCGACGGCCGACAGCACGTCCTCCGACGACCGTGCGGACCCGGTGACCACCGCCAGCACCGGTGACCCGAGGTTGGCGGCCAGCCGCGCGTTGAAAGCAAGCTCCGTGGGCGCCCCGACGTCGGTGAAGTCGGTTCCTACGATGAGGATCGCGTCGCACTCCCGCTCGAGCGTACGGAAGCGGGAGACGATCTCGCCCATCGCCCGGTCGGGGTCGGCGTGCACGTCGTCGTAGGTCACCCCGACGCACGACTCGTACGGGGCGTCGACGGGGTACCGGGCCCGCAGCAGCGTCACCACGGGGTCCGGCTCGTCGCCGCCCCGCACGACCGGGCGGAACGGCGCGGCCCGTCCCACCCGCCGGCTCATCAGGTCGAAGAGGCCGAGCGCCACCGCGGACTTGCCACTCTCCGCCTCGGACGCTGCTACGTACAGGCTGCGGGACACGGCCCGAGGCTATCCAGCGTCACGGCCCCGACGCGACGGCTACGGTGAGCGCCGTGACCCCCACGCACGAGGAGATCGCCCGCGCGCCCAAGGTCCTGCTGCACGACCACCTCGACGGTGGGCTGCGACCGGAGACCGTCGTCGAGCTCGCCGAGGCAGCGGGTCACGAGCTCCCGACCACGGACCCGGACGAGCTGCGCCGGTGGTTCGTGGAGTCGGCCGACTCCGGCTCCTTGGAGCGCTACCTGGAGACCTTTGCGCACACGGTCGGGGTCATGCAGACGCGCGAGGGTCTCGTCCGGGTAGCCGCCGAGTGCGCGGAGGACCTGGCGGCGGACGGTGTCGTCTACGCGGAGGTGCGCTACGCGCCCGAGCAGCACCTGGAGGCCGGCCTGACCCTCGAGCGGGTGGTCGAGGCGGTCGAGGAGGGCCTGCTGCTCGGGGTAGAACGGGCCGCCGCGCAGGGGCGTCAGATCCGGACGGCGACGCTGCTCACGGCGATGCGGCACCAGGCACGGTCCCGCGAGATCGCGGAGCTCGCCGTCGGCTTCCGCGACGCCGGCGTGGTGGGCTTCGACATCGCCGGCGCGGAGGCCGGTTTCCCGCCCACCCGGCACTTGGACGCCTTCGAGTACCTGCGCCGGGAGAACATGCGCTTCACGATCCACGCCGGCGAGGCCTTCGGCCTGCCCTCGATCTGGGAGGCACTGCAGTGGTGCGGCGCCGACCGCCTGGGCCACGGGGTGCGGATCATCGACGACATCGCGGTCTCCGAGAGCGGCGCCGCGACGCTGGGCCGGCTTGCCGGCTACGTGCGGGACACCCGCGTCCCGCTGGAGATGTGCCCGTCGTCCAACGTGCAGACCGGCGCCGCGGCGTCGATCGCCGAGCACCCGATCGGCCTGCTGACCCGGATGCGCTTCCGGGTCACGGTCAACACCGACAACCGGCTGATGAGCGACACGTCGATGTCCAACGAGCTCGATCTGCTGGCCGAGGCCTTCGGCTACGACCTCGACGACTACCAGTGGTTCGCCGTCAACGCGATGAAGAGCGCGTTCATCCCCTTCGACGAGCGCCTGCTGCTCATCAACGAGGTCATCAAGCCCGGTTATGCGGCCCTGCGCGCCGAGCGGGAGTTCGCCCAGGTCCGCTCCGGCCGCCCGTAGACCTGGGCCCGATTGACCACGTTCACCACCCTCGTCGGGCCATCACGAGGCGTCCGCGCCTGGTGTTGACCCGAGCAGCCTGGTGGTGGCTCGGGGCGCAGTCTCCCTGACCACGCTCACCGCCCTCTTGGCGTTCGCCGTCCTGCACTGAGCAGCCCCCCAAGCCGCCGGCGCGGACTGACTGCTGTGGAGCATGACCGCGACGCAAGCAAGATCGCCGCGTAACCCCTTATCAGAGGCGAGGTATCTGCGGCGACGACTACCCACGAAGCGCGATCATCTGCCGATGAGAGGGCGTCTAGCAAGCACGGCCCCGCTCGATGTGCCAGCCGACCGTCCGGAGCCGCGACGACAGTGCTCGACGTGCACTAAGTGTTCGGGTGGCGCTGGGACGCTTGCTCCGCGCGCGGGTCAGGCAGCGGGATTGCCGTGCTCGGGAACGAGTTGCTCTAGACCATTGAGGATGAGATTCAAGCCGAACTCGTACTCATCGCGGTAGTCGTAGCCGGGCTGGAGGACGTGCTCGATCGTCAGTCGGGCAAGGTGTGGGTACTCGGTGGTGGGGAACTGTCGGAGGAAGGCCGTCGCGAGTTCGGAGGTCTCCTCGGGAGTGCCGAACGCGAGACTTCTTTCCTGGAGTGCGAACCCGTAGATGTAACTGTCGAGGGCTGCGAAGGCGTGTGCTGCCAGGGCGATGGGGAACCCGGAGCCGAGGAGGCAACCGATGACGGCGTCGTGGTGTCGCAGGGTGTCGGGTCCGGGTGTTCGGCGTGACTCCATCAGTCCGATCGCCCACGGGTGTCGGGTCATGACTGTCCGCATCGAGACCGCGCGGCGTCGCATGACGTCCTGCCACGGGGCCTCGGGGTCGGGGAGTTCGATCTCGCTGAACACCACGTCGATCATGCCGTCGAGGAGGTCGTCCTTGTTCGCGACGTGGTTGTACAACGACATCGTTCCGCCACCAAGGCTTTGGCTGAGTTTGCGCATGCTGAGTGACTCGATGCCGTTCTCGTCGGCGAGGTCGATGGCCGCGTGCAGCAACAGCGCCCTGGTCCACGGCGCCCGTGGCTCGCTCCGAACGTCTGTCTGTTCAACCATCACGTGCCTCACTGCTTGTGGACTGCCACTCGTAGTCCCATTGACACACGTACACCGTACGTCTACCGTACAACGCACGCGTACACCGTACACGTGGGGCGAATCGAGACACCGCCTCCGCGGGGCTCCCAGCAGCACCGTCGAGAGGAAACATCGTCATGGCGAATCAGACCGAGAACCTGGATGCGTCCGAGGAGTCGAAGTGAGAGGCCAGGAGGTGGATGCTCAGAAGACCGCACGACTGTTCGGCTGGTTGTTCATAGCCACCTTCGTTACGTCCATCGGAGCCAAGGTTCTCTTCGTCAATGGAGTGGGTGGCACCTTCAGCGAGTTGCGCTTCGTTCCGGGTGACGTTTCGGAGAACAGTGTCTACCTCGGCGCGATCCTGGAGTTCGGGGTCATCGTGACCAATATCGCGACCGCCGTAGTGATCTATCCGCTCGTCAAGCGACAGAGCGAAAGGGTCGCGCTCGGGTACGTGGCTGCGCGGATAATCGAGTCCGCCTTCATCCTGGTCGGCATCCTGAGCATCATCTCGATCGTGTCCGTGAGCAATGCCCTGGTCGGAGCAACCGGAGCCGAGGCCACCGCGCTCGCCGTCCAGGGCAACTCTTTCGCAGCCACCTACGACTGGGCGTTCCTGTTCGGTCCGGGACTCGTGGTCGGGTTCGGTAACGGGTTGATGCTGGGCTACCTGATGTATCGCTCGGGTCTCGTGCCTCGTCAGATGGCGATGTTGGGACTGATCGGCGGCCCCATGTTGATCCTTTCCTTCGTTCTCATCCTCTTCGGTGTATACGAGAACGGGTCGGCACCCGCGTTCCTGCTGGCAGCGCCGGAGATCGCTTGGGAGGCTTCACTCGGCATCTACGCGGCGTGGAAGGGCTTCAGGCCATCGCCCATCACGTCCGAGACATGGGCATCCGATAACGGTTTGCTGCGGCCTTCGGCGTCGTGAACATGGCCTCGAAGCCGGGGCGTTGTCGAGGCGGTCCGAGCCGTTGAGACGGCGGCTCGGGCCACCGTGTCGCCTTTGGACGTACGCCC
>DATHUJ010000205.1:0-5980 GCA_035462375.1 Jiangellales bacterium | reverse complement strand
CGGGCTCGACGAGGTGTAGGCGCCGCCGTCGAGCCAGATGGTCGCCCGGACGGCCACCAGGTCGCCGGCGCCGGTGAAGGAGTGCTCGTAGTGCAGCCTGGCCGGGTGCCGGTGGACGTGGCCGAAGAACGACTCCTCGCGGCCGTAGTGCATCCGCACCGGCTTGCCGGTGTGCAGCGCGAGCAGACAGGCGTGCACGTGCATCGACAGGTCCTCGCGGCCGCCGAATGCCCCGCCGACGCCCGCGAGGGTCAGCCGGACCCGCTCCGGCGGGAGCCCGAGCGCCCGGCACACCTGGGCCTGGTCGACGTGCAACCACTGGGTCGCGACGTAGAGGTCGACGCCGCCGTCCTCGGCCGGCACGGCCAGGCCCGACTCCGGGCCGAGGAAGGCCTGGTCCTGCATGCCGACCTCGTAGTCGCCGGTGACGACGACGTCGGCAGGCGCGTCCGGGTCCCCTTTCCGGATCTTCAGGTGACGCACGAGGTTGCCGCCCGCGTGGACCTGCGGTGCGCCCCGCTCCAGGGCTGCCACGGCATCCGTCACCGGCTCGAGCACGTCGTACCCGACCTCGACCAGCGACGCAGCCCGTCGTGCGGTCTCCGGGTGATCCGCGGCGACCAGGGCCACGGGCTCACCCTGGTAGCGCACCACGTCGACCGCCAGGACCGGCTGGTCGGCGTGCTCGAGGCCGAAGGCGTTGTCCCCCGGCACGTCGGCGTGGGTGAGGACGGCAGCGACGCCGGCGACCTCGAGGGCGGGGCCGACGTCCACGGACCGGATGCGCGCACTGGGGTGTGGGCTGCGCACCGTCACCCCGTAGAGCATCCCGTCGATCCACAGGTCGCTTCCGTAGGCGAACTCCCCCGTGACCTTCTGCACGCCGTCAGGCCGGGCGGCGTCCTGACCCACCCCGCCGGTCGTGCCGATCGGTGTCGCGGACACCGTACGAGTGGTGCTCACCGCGCCTCCGCCCTCTCCAGCAGCCTCGCGTGGGCGGCCGCAGCGGCCCGGGCGACCTGCTCCTCGTCGACCGTGACGACCCGATCGTGCTCCACGACCGCTCGCCCGTCGACCAGCAGGAGGTCCAGCGGTGGCCGGTCACCTAGAACCAGTGCCGCCGCCGGGTCGGCGATGCCGGAGTGACCCAGGCCGTCGACCCGCCACAGGGCGAGGTCGGCGCGCTTGCCCGGCTCGATCGAGCCGATCTCGTCCTCACGACCGAGCAGACGGGCCCCGCCCAGCGTGGCCATCTCGAGAGCGTCGCGGACAGCGAGGGTACGCGGTCCCCCACGGGCCCGGGCGAGGAGCAGGGCGTGCCGGGCCTCCTCGAGCATCGAGGACGCCTCGTTCGACGCGGCACCATCCACGCCCAGGCCGACCGGGACACCCGCGTCGCGCAGGTCCCGCGCCCGCGCGGTGCCGGCTCCGAGCCGGGCGTTGCTCGTGGGACAGTGCGCCACCCCCGTACCTGATCCGGCCAAGCGGCCGATGTCGTCGTCGGTCAGGTGCACCGCGTGCGCCAGCCACACGTCGGACCCCAGCCAGCCCAGCCCCTCCACGTACTCGACCGGCCCCACGCCGAACCGGTCCTGACAGTAGGTCTCCTCGTCGTCGGTCTCGGCCAGGTGAGTGTGCAGACGCACGCCGCGGTCACGCGCGAGCGCGGCGGACTCGCGGAGCAGGTCCGAGGTGACCGAGAACGGCGAGCAGGGCGCGAGCCCGACGCGCACCATCGCACCGGGACGCGGGTCGTGGAAGCGGTCGACCGCGTCGGCGCTCGCGGCCAGGACGGCGTCGACCTCCTCGACGACCTCGTCCGGCGGCAGGCCGCCCCGCGACACGCCGAGATCCATGGAGCCCCGGGTCGGGTGGAATCGCAGCCCGACGTCGGAGGCCGCGGCAACCCCCGCTCCCAGCAGGTCACCGCCGCCGCGCGGGAAGACGTAGTGGTGGTCGGTCGTCGTCGTGCACCCCGTCCGCGCGAGCCAGGCGAGCGCCGCGCGGGCGGAATCCGCCACCGTCTCCGCGTCGATCCCCGCCCAGACCGGATAGAGCTCGGTCAGCCAGCCGAAGAGGCTGGAGTCGACGGCCATCCCGCGGGTGGCCCACTGGTAGAGGTGGTGGTGGGTGTTGACCAGCCCCGGCGTGAGCACGCAGCCGACACCGCGCCGGTAGGTCGCCTCCACGTCCTCCCCCAGCGACGGCCGCTCACCGCTGACGCCGTCGCCGACGGCCAGGACGGTGCCTCCGTCGGTGTCGACGACCACCCAGCCCCGGTCGATCTCCCGGCGCCCGGCGTCCATGGTGAGGACCGTGCAGTCCTCGATGACCAGGACCCGTCGGGTCACGCGCGGTCCCGGGCCGACTCGCCCGTACGCTGTGCCGCCAGCCGTACGGCGTCGAGGATCGTGACGTAGCCGGTACAGCGGCAGAGGTTGCCGGCCAGCGCCTCCCGGACCTCGGCGTCGGCGGGGTCCGGCGAGCGGGACAGCAGGTCGTGCACAGCGACCACCAGCCCCGGGGTGCAGAAGCCGCACTGCACGGCGCCTGCGTCCAGGAAGGCCTGCTGGACCGGGTGCAGTCCGTCGTCGCCGGCCAGGCCCTCGACCGTGACCACCTCGGCGTCCTGCACCTGGCCGGCGGCGACGAGGCAGGCACAGCAGGTGACGCCGTCCAGGTAGACCGTGCAGGATCCGCACTCCCCCTGCTCGCAGGCGTTCTTGGAGCCCGGCAGACCGAGGTGCTCGCGGAGCAGGTGCAGGAGGCTCTCGCCCTCCCACACGCCGTCAGCCTCGTGTCGCTCGCCGTTCACGGTCAGCGTGACCCTCATCAGGCCGCCTCCTGGTAGTCGGACCACGCCCACCCGACGGCACGCCGGGCCAGGACCGACAGTGCGTGACGCCGGTACGCGGCGGTGCCGCGCACGTCGTCGATCGGGCTGGTGGCCCCGGCGACGAGGTCACCGAAGCGGTCAACCACCCCGGCGGGCAGGCTGCCCCGCGAGTCCCAGGCCCCGGACTCCTCCAACGCCCCCGCGAGGAAGGCCTCGGCGCGCCTGGCCCGTACGGGAGTGGGGGCGGCCGAACCGATGCCGGTGCCGACGTGACGCCGCTCGGGGTGCAGGGCCAGCCCGAACGCGGCCACCGAGATGACCATGGCGTTGCGGGTGCCGATCTTGGCGAACTGCTGCGGTGCGCCGGTGACCGGCACGTGCACGGCCGCGATGAGCTCGTCGGGACCGAGCGCACTGCGCTTCACGCCGGTGAAGAAGTCGTCGACGGGGACCGATCGGACGCCGCGGACGGAGGCGACCTCGACGCTCGCCCCCAGCGCGAGCAGCACCGGGTGGGCGTCGCCGGCCGGCGACGCCGACCCCACGTTGCCGCCGACCGTCCCCCGGTTGCGCACCTGCGGGGACCCGACGGTACGGGAGGCTGCGGCGAGTCCCGGGAGGGGCCCGGCCAGCTCGGTGATCACACGCGTCCACGTCACGCCGGCGCCGAGCCGCACGGCGCCGCCCGCCCGGTGCCACTCCCCGAGCTCGGCGACCCCGGTGAGGTCGAGCAGTGCGGACGGTCGCCGGCGGTCGAAGTTGATCTCCACCATGACGTCGGTCCCGCCGGCGAGCGGGAGGGCGTCGGGGTGCTCGGCCCGCAGCTCCAGCGCCTCGGCCCACGAGTGCGGCCGGAGGAAGTCCACGGTCTCGCCTCCCTCGACGTCGTCGTCGACAGGATTCTGCCGTACGGTCGCGAGGCCGACATCCACGCCGGCCGCACCCTCCGTCTCCCGTCGGGGGTGGCCCTCGGCGCGCGTACCGGTCAGGCTCGGGAGATGGGCACGCCCGACGAGCACGGGCCTCCGGTCTGGTTGCTCGACGTCGACGGGGTCATCAACGCCGTGACGGCGGCGCCGGACGAGACCGTCTGGCCGCGGTGGCGTCGCGGTTGGGCGACGGCCCTCAGCAGCTCGTGGCCGATCACCTGGGCGCCCGACGTCGTGGAGCGGATCACCCGGCTCCGGTCGCGCGGCGTGGTCGACGTGCGCTGGCTGACCACGTGGGAGGAGTCGGCGAACGCGTCGCTGGGCCCGCTGGTCGGGCTGCCGGACCTGCCGCTGGCCGGTCGGGCGGGAGATCTCCCAGGCCGTGGACCGCACGGGTACCTGGGCGGTAGGGGCGCGGCGCGGGACCACTGGTGGAAGCTGGGCGTCGCCCGCCGACTGCTCGACCCGTTGCCGTACCGGGCGGTCGTGTGGACCGACGACGACCTGGTGTGGGAGCCGGACGCGCGGGACTGGGCGGAGCAGCGGTCGGCACCTACGCTGCTCATCGCGCCCGCTACGGAGACCGGCCTGACGCCGGAGCACCTGCGGGTCGTCGAGCAGTTCTGTGCCCGCTGGGGTCCTGGCGGCTCCGAGAGCGTCTGACCGTCCGGGCGCGATCACCCACCGTGCCCGTTCCACCGACGTTCGTCCACAGCTACCGGCCGGTAGGCATCGAATTGGTCACGGCGGCTCCCCGTCGGCGTGTCGCCCGCGCGGGTACTGGCAGTATGCGGGCCGCTTGGGGACTCCCATCCGTCCACCTCCCGAGGGGGAATCTTGAAGTTCCGTCCCGTGCTGGCCGCCGCGATCGCGACGGCCCTGACCCTGCCCGCAGGCGCGAGCCTGGCCCTGGCGCAGCCGGACTCGCCCGTTCTCTACGAGGGAAACCTCCGGCACTGCGACGACGTCCGCGACCGCGCGGGTGTCGTGATCGAGGGCGACGACCTGATCAACGTCGACGCCGGTGACAGCGCGGCGAACGACATCGTGAAGGGCACCGTCTCCGGCGACGGCAAGGTCCTCGACGTCGAGCTGCTCAAGAAGTACTACGTCATCACGGCCGTCGTGGTGAAGGGTGGCCCGAACGCGTACGTCTACCTCGAGCCCCCGTTCACAGGTCTCGTCTCCCCCGACAACGTGGGTGGCAAGACGCCGGAGGTCAGCCACTGGTTCGTGTGCGGCTACAAGAAGCCCAAGCCGACCAAGACTCCGACCCACACGGCGACACCGACCAAGACACCGACGCACACGGCCACTCCGACCAAGACCCCGAAGCCGACCCACACGAAGACCCCGAAGCCGACTCGGACCAAGACGCCCAAGCCCACCGAGACGGTGACGCCGACGCCGACGCCGACCGATACGGTGACGCCGACGCCGACCCCGACCGAGACGAAGACGCCCAAGCCGAAGCCCACGCGGACCAAGACGCCGAAGCCGACCCACTCGCAGCCGGCCAGGCCCGGCGAGACCAAGGCTCCGGCCGCCGTCCCCACGGCCGTCCCCGCCGGCGCCGTCGGTGACAGTGGTGGCCCGGGCGCCGGCGCACTCCTCGCCGGTGTGATGCTCCTCGGCGCCGGTACGGCCGGCATCGCGGCGGTGGCTCGTCGTCGCCAGGTGAATGACGCCTGACGTCACCGTCACCGAGCAGGCGCAGCCGCGGCGGCTGCGAGGGTTCGTCGCCCTCGCCGCCGCCGCGGCGGTCGTCGCGGCTACGGCCGCCTGCGGCGGTGACAGCGGACCGGCCCGGCTCGCGTCGGGTCCGGTCGTCGCGACGGCAGACCCGGCCGACCTGGTCGAGTCTCCCGAACCCGCGGCCGTCCCCTCGATCGACCCGTCGCAGTCCCCCGGGACCGACCCAGCTCCTCCGCCCATCGTCGAGGACGACGAGCCGGTCTTCGCGCTGGACGTGCCCTCGCTCGACGTACGCGCGCCGATCGTCGGCGTCCGGATGAGCGACGACCTGGTGCTGGTCCCCCCGCGCGACCCCGACGTGGTGGGCTGGTGGAGCCAGGGCGCCGCCCCCGGTGACGACGTCGGTACGGCCGTGCTCGTCGGGCACACCGTCCACTCCGGTGGCGGGGCGCTCGAGAACATCGACCGCCTGGGTCAGGGAGACCGGGTCGGTGTGGGCGACCGAGACTTCCGGGTGACC
>DATHUJ010000204.1:0-4558 GCA_035462375.1 Jiangellales bacterium | reverse complement strand
CGTAGTACGGCGCCACCATCCCCGGCGGCGTGAGCACCCGGCGGTACCCCCGGTCGGTGAACAGGCCGCTGCGCCGGTAGACGAACTCGCCGGGCGAGAAGTCCCGGAACCGCGGCGTCACGTAGTCCAGGTCCACCTGTGCCACCCCGTCACCGGCGTCCCGGGCGAGCACCACGCCGACCGTCTCGTCGCCACGCTGGACGAGGAACGCCGAGCGCCCCGGCTGTCCCGGGTCGTACACGAAGCCGGGGTTGAACCTCCGTACGTCGGCCTCGTGCACCCGGAGCACGTGCCGGAGGTACGCGTCGTCGGCGCCGACCTCGAGGACTTCGTAGGACGCCTCGTCGTGGCGGCTCCCCAGCAGCCGGCGCAGGTGGACGATGTTGATGACCGCCAGCACGACGTTGAGGCCGACCATCGGCCACACGCCGATGATGCCGTTGTAGACCAGCAGGATGAGGCAGCCGACGAGGTTGAGCGCCCGCAGCCGCAGGATCCGCGTCTGCAGGAGCGACCAGACCAGGATCGCCGAGCCGACCCAGCCGATGACCTCCAGCCACACCATGTCCGGAGCGTAGGGCCCAGGCGCCCACGTAGGGTCGACCTCCGTGAGCACCGACCTGCGCGCCGCTGTGGACCGCGTCCTGCCGGGAGTCCGCCGCGACCTCGAGGCGCTGGTCCGCATCCCCTCCGTGAGCGCGGATCCGGCCCGCACCGACGACGTACGAGCAAGTGCCGAGGCGGTCGCAGACCTCGCCCGTGACGCCGGGGCGACGGACACCCGGGTGCTGTCGGTCGACGGGGGAGCGCCGGCGGTCGTGGCGACCTGGCCGGCACCGGCGGGCACGCCGACCGTGCTGCTCTACGCGCACCACGACGTCCAGCCAACGGGGGACCGGGCGACCTGGTCCTCGGAGCCGTTCGAGCCGACCGAGCGGGGCGGCCGCCTGTACGGGCGAGGCGCCGCCGACGACAAGGCCGGGGTGATGGCCCACCTGGCCGCGGTACGCGCGTTCGGGGGGCGACCGCCCGTGGGGGTCACGCTCTTCGTCGAGGGCGAGGAGGAGGTGGGCTCGCCCACCTTCGTACCGTTCCTGGAGTCCCACCGCCACCTGCTCGCCGCCGACGTCATCGTGGTCGCCGACTCGGCCAACTGGGCCGTCGGCGTACCGGCGCTCACGACCAGCCTGCGCGGGCTCGCGCACGTCCAGGTGGAGGTCCGCACGCTTGACCATCACGTGCACAGCGGCATGTACGGCGGCCCGGTGCCCGACGCGACGACCGCGCTGGTCCGGCTCCTGGCGACGTTGCACGACGACCGCGGTGACGTGGCCGTGGCCGGCCTGGTCACGGGCGAGGCATCCGACGTCGACTACCCCGAGGACGCCTTCCGTGCCGACGCCGGCCTGCTGGACGGCGTCGAGCTCATCGGGAGCGGGTCGCTCGCCGACCGGCTGTGGACGCGGCCGGCTCTCACCGTGATCGGGCTGGACGTCCCGGCGATCGCAGGTGCCGCCAACGTGCTTCAGCCCGTCGCCCGCGCCGAGGTCAGCCTGCGGCTGGCACCCGGGCAGGATCCCGACGCGGCCGTCGAGGCGTTGACCACGCACCTCACGTCCCACGCGCCGTTCGGTGCCCGGGTGACCGTCTCACCCGCCGAGACCGGTGCCCCGACGGCGCTGGACGCCTCCGGTCCTGCGTACGAAGCGGCGCGCGCCGCCTTGCGCGAGGCCTGGGACGGCGTCGAGCCGGTCGAGATGGGAGTCGGCGGCTCGATCCCGTTCATCGAGGAGTTCGCCAGGCTCTTCCCCGACGCCTCGGTCCTGGTCACCGGCGTCGAGGACCCGGACTCCCGGGCGCACGGGGCGGACGAGTCGCTGCACCTGGCCGAGTTCGCCCGGGCCTGCCACGCCGAGGCCCTGCTGTTGCGCCACCTGGCGACCCGCTGACCTCCCACCACCGATCGCCGGATGTCGACATGTCGGGCCCCGACCCCCCGTACGGCGGGTCGTGAGGATCCGGCGAAGGGGATCGGGACCAGGTCGGTGCCGATGACCCGTGGCGCCGGGCTCCCGGACCTAGTAGGAAGTCCTCGGGCGGGTCGGACCACGTGACGAGCGGACCCGCCCTGTCGTGACCATGGACCGACCGGCGGAAGGTATTGCGATGAAGAAGATCATCAACGACCCGGCTCGAGTGGTGGACGAGGCGCTGGCCGGCATGGCCGCGGCGCACGCCGACCTCATCGACGTCCACCTCGACCCGCACTACATCACCCGCAAGGGCGGCGCCGTCCAGGGCAAGGTCGGCGTGCTCTCGGGAGGCGGCAGCGGCCACGAGCCGATGCACGGCGGCTTCGTCGGCAGGGGGATGCTCGACGCCGCGTGCCCGGGCGCCGTCTTCACGTCCCCGACCCCGGACCAGATGACCGAGGCCACCAAGGCGATCAACGGTGGCGCGGGCGTGCTGCACATCGTGAAGAACTACACCGGCGACGTCCTCAACTTCGAGACCGCGGCCGAGCTGGCCCAGGCCGAGGGCATCCAGGTGGAGGCGGTCGTCATCGACGACGACGTGGCGGTCAAGGACAGCCTCTACACCGCCGGCCGGCGCGGCGTGGGCGCCACGGTGCTCGCCGAGAAGATCGTGGGTGCCGCCGCCGAGCGCGGTGACGACCTCGCCGCCGTGGCCGAGATGTGCCGCCGGGTCAACGCCAACGCCCGGTCGATGGGCATGGCACTGACCTCCTGCACGGTGCCGCACGCGGGCAAGCCGACCTTCGACCTCGCCGAGGACGAGATGGAGATCGGCATCGGCATCCACGGCGAGCCCGGCCGGGAGCGGATGAAGCTCGAGCCTGCCGACGCCATCGTGGACCGCCTGCTGACGCCCGTCGTCGAGGACCTGCCCTTCTCCTCCGGCGACGACACCCTGCTCTTCGTCAACGGCATGGGCGGCACCCCGCTGATCGAGCTCTACGTCGCCTACGCGCACGCCGAGAAGGTCCTCGCGGACCGGGGGATCAACGTCGTACGTCGGCTGGTCGGCAACTACATCACGTCCCTGGAGATGCAGGGGATCTCCATCACCCTGCTCAAGCTCGAAGGCGACATGGTCGAGCTCTGGGACGCCCCGGTGCACACCCCCGCGCTGCGGTGGGGGGTCTGAGCCTCGATGCCCGCCAGCACCCAGGACGTCCTGGACCTCGTCCGGGCCTACGCCGGGGTGGTCGCGGAGAACCGCGACTACCTGATCCAGCTCGACGCCGCGATCGGTGACGCCGACCACGGCGAGAACATGGACCGTGGGATGAGGGCTGCCCTCGCCAAGCTCGACGGCGAGACGCCGGCGACGCCGGCGGACGTGCTCAAGTCGGTGGCCACCTCGCTCATCTCCAAGGTGGGCGGGGCGGCCGGCCCGCTCTACGGAACGGCGTTCCTGCGGGCGGCGACGGCCGTGCAGGGCAAGGAGTCCCTGGAGCCCGACGACGTCGTCGCCGCCATCACGGCCGCGCGCGACGGAGTCGTCGCGCGCGGCAAGGCGGAGCCGCAGGACAAGACGATGGTCGACGCCTGGACACCCGCGGTCGACGCCGCGTCCGCCGCCGCATCGGACGGCGGCGGCATACGGGCTGTGCTCGAGGCCGCGGCCGATGCTGCGGAGCAGGGGATGCGCGACACCATCCCGTGGGTGGCGCGCAAGGGTCGGGCGAGCTACCTCGGCGAGCGCAGCGCGGGCCACCAGGACCCGGGTGCGACGTCCACGGCACTCCTGCTGCGGGCGGCGGCCGACCTGGCCGACCGCGAGGCATGAGCGTCGGGCTCGTCCTGGTCTCGCACAGCGCCCGGCTGGCTGAGGGCGTGCGCGAGCTGGCCGCGCAGATGGCGCCCGACGTGGCCGTGCTCGCCGCCGGGGGCACGGAGGACGGTTCGGTGGGCACCAGCTTCGACCTGGTGCTCGCCGCCGTCGTCGAGGCCGACGGCGGGGACGGCGCGGTGCTGCTCTACGACCTCGGCAGCGCCCTCATGACGGCGGACCTGGTCCTCGAAGTGCTCGACGACGACCAGCGGCAGCGGGTGCGTGTCGCCGACGCGCCGCTCGTCGAGGGTGCGCTGGCGGCCGCCACGACCGCCCAGGGCGGGGCATCCGTCGACGCCGTCGCCGCGGCGGCGACGTCGGCGTGGGGACGCGAGCCCGGGGCGGCCCCGTCCGCCGGGGTTGAGAAGTCTCCCGCTCCCGAGAAGTCTCCCGCCCCCTCGGAGGGCGCCGGGTCCACGGCCCCGGAGGACGGCTCCGTACGGGAGGTGGTCACCCTCGCCAACTCGCTGGGCATCCACGCCCGGCCCGCGGCGCTGATCGTCAAGGAGGTGTCCGGCTACGACGCCGAGGTCCTGCTCGGCCCGCCTGGCGAGGCCACGGCCGATGCGCGCAGCATCCTGTCGGTGGTGGCGCTCGGCATCACCGGCGGCCAGGAGATGGAGGTCGTCGGCCGGGGTGCCCAGGCCCGCGAGGCGGTCGACGCGGTCGTGGCCATGGCCCGGGACGGCTTCGGCGAGGA
>DATHUJ010000203.1:0-41036 GCA_035462375.1 Jiangellales bacterium | reverse complement strand
GTCCCGGCGCGGCCGAGGAGTCCGCGGCGTAGGCGGTGACGACGGACAGGGGCGCGGCCGTGAGCAGGGCCACACCGAGCGCGAAGGCGGGACGATGAACGTGCATGGCGATCTCCTGACGGAGGGGCCCCAGAGGCCGGGGCCGCGGTGGTGAGGTACCTCGCGATGGCCTGACTGTGGGGTGGCCCGCGGGCGAAGCGGCGACAGTTGGCTGACGGTCCGGTGGTAGGGCGGAACATCCATGTGGTTATGAGGCCTTTACGGGTGATATTGAGGACCTCGTGCCGGCCGATGCGTCGGGAGGCCTTGCGGATCGGCGCGCCTAGCAGAACGCTCAGGCCGTGGGGACCCGGTGAGCAGGTCTTCGGCAAGCACCCCCCGCGCCGCCTCCGACGTCGGTGTGACGTTCGGTGTGCTAGGCCCGTTGGAGGTTCTCGACACGAGCGGCAGCCCGCTGCAGGTGCCGGGGCGTCAGGAGAGGGCTCTGTTGGCGCTGCTGCTGACCGCGCCGGGTCGGGTCTTCGCGGTGTCAGCGATCGTGGCCGGGTTGTGGGCGGACGAGCCCCCTCCCGTGCCGACAAGACCGTGCAGTCGTACGTGTCCCGGCTGCGGCGGGCGCTCCCCGGTGGTGACACGCTGGTGCTCACCCGCCGTCCCGGCTACGTACTGGCAGTTGATCCGGCCCCCGGGTCGATGCGGAGCGGTTCCGCACGTCGTGGTCGCCGGCCGGCGCGAGCTGTTCGCTGGGCAAGCCGCCATGGCAGCCGACCACCTACGGGACGCACTGGCGTTGTGGCGAGGAGAGGCCTACGCGGAGTTCGACGCGCCGTTCGCGGTGGCAGAACGGATCGCCCTCGAGGAACTGCGACTGACTGCGCTGGAGGACCGGGTCGCTGCCGATCTGGCACTGGGCGCGGGCTCAGAGCTCGTGGGAGAGCTCGAAGCACTGGTCGGCCGGCACCCGTGGCGCGAGCGGCTGTGGGTACAGCTGGTGACCGCGCTCTACCGATCGGGGCGCCAAGCCGAAGCGCTGAGCTCGTTCCAGCGGGCCCGGGCCGCACTGGTCGAGGAGCTCGGCATCGAGCCGGGGCCGGAGCTTCGAGCGGTAGAGGCGCAGGTGCTGGCCCAGGACCCGCTCCTGCTGGCGGTCGACCGGGCCATCGAGGGGCTGCCACCGGCGCTGGCCGCGGAGGGGCCGACGTTCGTGGGCCGGGAGGCCGAGCTGGCGCGACTGGTGGAGGCCTACGAGCGGGCGGTCGCGGGTGCGGTGGAACGCATCCTGGTGACCGGTCGACACGGGATGGGCAAGACGCGGCTGCTGGCCGAGCTGGCCCGGGAGGTCCAGGCGCTCGGCGGTCTGGTCAAGGACGGTTCGCGCGGCGTCTGGCCCGGCCAGGGCAGTGTCCCGGTGGTGCTCCTGCTGGATGACCTGCAGCGGCTGTCGCACGCGGAGCTGGCGGGCTTGGCGGAGCGTGTGGTCGCTTCCCGGCCACCGCTGCTGGTCGTGGGCACGTGCGTGTGGGAGGACTTGACCGGGGAGCAGACCGCGGCGCTGGCGGGGATGTTCCGCGACCGGTTGCCGGTGCCACCGCTCCAGCCCTCGGATGTCGCCCGGGTGGTGGCGCTGTACGTTCCGTCTGAGGCGGCCGACGATGCCGTGGACGCCGTCGCGACGGCCGGCGGCGTGCCGTTGCAGGTGCATGCGGCGGCCAGCCGGTACGGCGAGGCGCTGGCGGCCGCCCACGTGGAGGAGGCGGCAGCGAGTATCTCCGGGCCGCGTCGGCGGCTGTCGATGTCGCAGGAGCGCATCGCTGACGGCGTGCTGGGCCTGCAGCGGATTCGTCTGCTGCGCGCGGCGCACGACCCTGTCGACACGCCGCGGGTGCTGTGCCCGTACAAGGGTCTGGCGTTCTTCGACATCGACGACGCCCCGTACTTCTTCGGCCGGGAGCGCCTGGTCGCCAGGCTGGTGGCACGGCTGGTGGATACGCGGCTGCTGGCAGTGGTCGGCGCGTCGGGAAGCGGCAAGTCCTCGGTGGTCCGAGCCGGCCTGGTGGCGGCGATCCGCGAGGGCATGCTGCCCGGCAGCCTGCGGTGGTCCGTCGTCGTGACCACACCAACCCAGCCGGTCCCGGACCTGCACGTTGCCGACGAAGGTCGCCGCACGGTGCTAGTCGTGGACCAGTTCGAGGAGGTGTTCACGGCACTGTCCCCGAGCCAGCGGGCCGGGTACGTCGACTGGCTGGACACCGTGGCTGCCGACGACGCGACGAGCGTCGTGGTCACGGTGCGCTCGGACTACTACCCGCAGGCTGCCGCGCACCGCAGCATCTCCGAGCTGCTCGCCGCCAACACGGTCCTGGTGGGGGAGATGACGCCGGACGAGCTGCTGCAGGCGATCGAGCTGCCGGCTGCCGCCGCCGGGCTGGAGCTCGAGCCCGGGCTCGCGGCCATCGTCGCCGCCGACGTGGCGGGCCAGCCGGGTGGGTTGCCGCTCATGTCGACGGCGTTGCTGTCGGTGTGGGAGCGCCGCGAGGGCCGCCGGTTGACGCTGGCGGCCTATCACGAGATCGGCGGGGTGCGTGCGGCCGTCGCGCGGCTCGCCGAGACCGCCTACCAGCAACTCACTCCCGACCAGCAGACGGTTGCCCGGCGGACGCTGTGCGCCTCGCCGATCCCGGTGAGGGTGGGGATCCGGTACGTCGCCGGGTGCCGATCGCGGAGGTCGCCCCGGATGGTGCCGCCGATGCCCAGATGGTGCTGGACACGCTGGCGGTGCGGCGGCTGCTCACTGTCTCCGACACCCACGTGGAGGTCGCCCACGAAGCCGTGCTGCGCGGGAGTGGCCGCGGCTGCGGGGCTGGCTCGACGACGACGAGGCCGGACGCCGGCTGCGCCGACACCTCGCCCCGGTGGCCACCGACTGGGAGTCCCGTGACCGCGACCCGGCCGAGCTCTACCGGGGCCCGCGCCTTGCCACCGCGCTGGACTGGCAACGCGACCACCCCGACGATCTCACCGAGCTCGAACATCAGTTCCTGAACGCCAGCCGGGAAGCCGGCGAGGCCGAGGCCCTGCGCCGCCGGCGCTCCATCCGGCGCCTTCGCGGCCTGGCCGTCGGCCTCACCGCCGTGCTCGCCCTCGCCGTCGTGGCCGGCGTGATGTTCGTCAACCAGCGCAATCGTGCGGATGTACGGGCGCTGCAGGCGGCCGCGCTGAGCGAGAACCGCTGGGATCGCGCCCTGCTCCTGGCAGCCCAGGCGCAGCGTTTCGACCCGTCCGCGGAGTCGCGGGCCGCGCTGTTGCAGGCCGTCCAGCGCGGTCCCGAGGTGACCGCCATGTAACCCGCGGGTGAGGCGCTGCACTCGCTCGCGGTGAGCACCGACGGCCGCCGACTCGTCGCCGGCGGGTCCAACGGCGCCCTCTACGTCTGGGACGTCGAGACCAGGCAGGTCCAGGAGATCCCGGGAGTCACCGGGTTCGAGAACGACCAGATCGACATCAGCCCGGACGGGCGGTACGTCGCGGCGCTGAGCGTCCCGCCCGAGGACCTCGCGCAAGGAGCCCTCTCCTGGCAGACCGCGGTCGTCGATCTCGAGCAGATGCCGCCGCAGGTGCGATACCTCGGGCATGACACTCGCCCGGGGCCGAGGTTCGGCGGCGGACGGCCGGACCATCGTGGACGTCCACGGGGACGGTCGCGTCGACTACCTGGACGTGGAGACCGGCGGTGTGCGGCGGGCGTACGACCTCGAGTACGCCGTCGGCGATGTCACGTTCAACGCGGTCAGCGGACCGGCCAACCGGCGGTTCGCCGTGGCGGCGGATCGCGATGAGGGCACCGTGGTGGCGTGGGAGGTGAGCACCGGGCGGCAGATCTGGTCCGCCACCGAGGAGGATCAGCTCGCCGCGGCCATCAGCGCCCGGACGGATCGCGCCTCGTGCTCGGACACGCCGACGGCCCGATCGAGCTGATCGAGCTGCGGACCCGCGCGAGCACACCAGTGCCTGCCGCGCTGACCGAGGGCTTGATCGGCCTGGCCTGGGCGCCGGACGGATCGACCTTCGCCGGCGCGGCACAGGACCGCACTGTGCTGGTGTGGGATGCCGACACCCTCGAGGTGGACGCCGTCCTGAGAGGCCACTGGGGCAGGCTGTCCCAGCTCGCCTACTCTCCCGACGGCCGGACCGTGTACGCGGCCGGGCTCGACCAGACCGTGCTGGCCTGGGACCTCACCGGCGACCGCGGCGTCGTCACCGCCGTCGACGGCACCCGGCCGACCGTCGAGGTGGACACGTCGGCCCTGGCGGCGGATGGATCGCTCCTGGCCATCGGCTTCGAGAAGGACCAGAGTGGCCGGGTCGAGGTGATCGAGATCCCCGGGGCGGAGAGCTTCCGCGTCACGGTGCCGCAGTGGCCGCTGAACAGATGGGCCTTGACAGCCGAACACCAGGGGCGGTCCGTCGCACTGGTTCTCTTCGAGTACGCCGCGATCGGGAACCGGAGAATGTGGGTTCACACTGTCGACGTGCAGCGCCGTGAGCTTCGGCCACGTCCTCGGATCGAGCTGAAGTACCGGACCGGGGGAGCCGCCGTCTTCACGTGGGGCAACGAGGCCGTTCTTGCCGCCGGCTACTCCCCCCACGGGCTGCCTCAGGCTGGTCTGTGGGGCCTCGCTGAGGACGCCCCGCCAGACCCCGATCTGTACGAGCCGGGCGCCAAGGTCTGGTCGGTCGGCGTGGACCCAGAGCGCCGTGTCGCCGCGTTCAGCGAGCCCCGCCAGATCGAGGTCATCGACCTGTCATCAGGCGAGCTCGTGAAACCTCTCATCCACGGTGAGATCCTGCTGGCCACCGTGGTGTTCTCACCGGACGGCCGGTGGCTGGCCGCAGCCACCGGGAGTGGACGCGTGTCGGTGTGGGACACCGGGACGTGGGAGCAGCACACGAGCTGGGAGGCCGTCCCGGGCTTCGTCGTCGACTCGATGGTGTTCACCCCGGACTCCGACTTCCTCGTCACCGGCGGCGCCGGCAGGGCTGCCATCTGGACGTGCAGGAGGGCGCCAAGGGCGGGGTCCAGCTCGAGGTGGACCCCAGCCGGCGCGACGCGTACGTGCTGGTCGGCGTCCGTGACGACGGCACCCTGGTCACCTTCAGCGAGGGCACCGGCGTACGCGAGTGGGACGTCACCCCGGAGGGGCTGCTCGTGCACGCCTGCACGCTCGTGGGGCGCAATCTCACCCAGCAGGAATGGGCTGACGTTCTTCCCGACCGGACCTACGAACGGACCTGTCCGGACTATCCATCCGGCCCGTAGGGTCACCCCGTGTCGGGTCAACTCCCTTGGCCGTGTGGGCATGGAGCAGCCAGGCCTCACCAGCCGCCACCACCCCCGCCTCCGCCCCCACCACCGGAGCCGCCTCCGCCGCTCGAGCTGCTCGGCGACGACGACATAGCCGATCCGGCGGTGGCGGCGAAGGAGGACAGGGCGGAGCCGAGGCCGCCGATCCCACCGGCGTGCAGCCCTGCGGGCACACCCACGTACCAGTACGTCGCGTAGGTGTCCCGCCCACCGGTCCGGCCGGCCGGACCTGTCGCCAGAGGAGCGAAGGCGTCGGCCCACCGCTTCTCGAGCCCGAGGACCATGGCGTAGGGGACCAGCGTGGAGAACGTCTGCTCGGTGTCCTCCCACCGGGCCTGCTGCGGTGTGCTCGTCGCCAGGTAGTCCCGCAGCGCATGGACCTGCTGGAGGGCAGCGCTGCCCTCGGCCGTCCGGGCCGGCATCGCGCGCGCAGCCACCAGCAGCCCCAGCGCCGGCAGCACAAGGGCCAGTCCCACCAGCCCGAAGGTGGTGAAGGCGGCGAGCAGCACGGCTACACCCGCCGCGGCGACGACGGCGGCGACCCCGATGCCGTACCAGAGCAAGCGTGTGCGGTCGGGCCGGACCCGGTACCAGCCGCGGCTCACGACCTCGTCGTACAGGTCGTTACGCAACGACGTCATCTGCTCGTGGAAGCTGTCCTTGAGGTCCGAGATGCGGACGGAGCGGCTGCTGCCGAACAGCTCGTGGAGAAGTCTTCGTTCGTAGGGCACCAGGTCGTCGGGCCCGTCGTCGAGGCGCGTGAGGAGCCAGTCCCCGCCCTTCCACCGCCGCTGCTCGAGCTCCTCGATCTGGAGGTGCCGACGCACCGCCAGGTCGACGACCGTGGCCGTCACATCGACGACGTCGGCCTTCTCGTCGACGAGCGTGCCGAGGACGCCGGGCGGCATCTCCCTGACGGCTCGCCAGTCCACGGGCACCCCGGCGCCGGGTACCGCCGCCGACGTGGCGTGCAGCGCCGTCACCGACCGCTCGTCCCGTCCGCGCCGGACCGCCATCCTCCGTACGGCGAGTCCGCCGAGCCCGGCGAGCATCGCAGCGAGACCCACGGTCAGGGGCGTCACCGAGAAGGCGCGCTGCGGCGTCCAGCGCTCGTCGAGCATCGGCGCGGCGACCTCCACCGAACCCGGCGGCAGCTCTGCGTACACGGTCATCCCCTCGTTGGCGCCCAGGGAGACCGGGCCGAAGGCGACGGTGTCGTCACCGTCCTCCGCCACGCCGTCGAGCGTCGTGGACCCGCACGAGTCGTCGCTCCCGGTCGGCCCGGAGAAGCACCGCGCGCGCTGCATGGCCGGCGCGCTGACCGTCATCGTCGCCTGCTCGATGACGGTCTCCCAGCGGTCGCCGATGCCGTTCCACGCCAGCTCGACGTGGTCCGCGCGGTCGTTGAGCACGCCCTCCACCGTGTAGGCCAGGTCGTACGACTGGGTGCCGCTCACCAGCCGGTCGGGGTCGCCGATGCGCAGGTAGAGGTCGTCGCCCTGCTCCTCGGTGAGGAGGTCGACCGGCGCGCCGGAGTCGCTGGACACCCGGATGTCGGTCACGTCGACGACGCGGTCGTGGGTGTCGTCGTAGTGGTAGCGGACGGGGATGTACCGCTCGATCCCGTGTCCCCGATCGTCGAAGACGTAGACGATCCGCTCCTGCACCTCGAGTGCCCCGTCTGGCCGGACCCGGAGGTCGACCGAGTAGGTCGTCACGTGACCGGAGCCGTCCTCCGCAGCGGCGGCGGCCCCCGTACTAGCGAGAAGCAGGGCGGCAGCCAATGCAAACAGCCCGGACAGTATCGCGGCAGTACGGGTGTGACGCACTATCTCACGATAGGCCGGACCATGCCGGCGCGGCGGTCGTTGCGCCGACCGCGGGAACCCGCTACCGCCAGGTCGTGCCTCCCACGTCGGGCGACTCAGGAGGTCTGTTCGGCCTCTCGGGCGTAGGCGGCCTCCAGCATCGCCTTCCAGGGACCGATCAGCGCCCGCACGTCGGGCGGGCGGAGAGTGTCGAGTCCGACGTGGGCGAGGGTGGCCTCGTCCAGGGCGATCCGGACCAGGCGTGCCACGTCCTGCCACTCCGCAAGCTCCGTCGGGTCGGCTCGCGACCCGAGCGCCACCAGCTCCTCCAGACGATCGGGTACGAACACACCGCCGAGGCGGACGCGGACCTCGAGGCACTCGGCGGCCCGCCCCATCGCGATCTCGTTCCCCGCCTTCCACGCTCCCACCTGGAAGGACTCGTCGATCGCCCGCCTTGCCTCCGCCAGCGCCAGCCGGTCCTCGTCGTCGAGGGCCTTGGCCCGCGTGACGAACCCCTCGACCGTGCTCGACCTGCCGTTGGTCCCGGCCAAGCCCCACCTCCTGGTCGATCCGGCACGTCCTGTGACCAGGACGGCCGGATGGGTTGACGACTCGACGAGGATAGGGGGCGTCCGACAGGTCTCCGTGGGCACCCGAGCGCCCTCGAGGCCGAGGCGTGGGAGAGGGGTCCTGGGATGGATCGACGAACGTTCCTCCGGCAGAGCACCTTGGTGGCGGCCGGCACCGTCGGGGCCACCGCAGGGCCGTTCGCCGGCCTGATGATGCGGGCCGCCTTCGCACAGCCGAAGTTCGCGCGGGACAACGGCGGCTACGGGCCGCTCGGTCCGGTGCCCGACCTCCGCGACGGGGTGGTGCGCCTCTACCTCCCGGACGGGTTCGAATACCGGTCGTTCGGTGTCGTCGGCACGAGGTTGACGGAGGAGGCGACGCTCACGCCCGGCCGTCACGACGGCATGGCGGCGTTCTCGTGGCCCGGCGGCAAAGTCAGGCTGGTCCGCAACCACGAGCAGACCCAGCCCGCCCTCCGCACCGCGTTCGGTGACACGTCCCAGGCCTACGACGCGATGGCTCCCGGTGGCACGACCACGCTCGAGATCTCGCCCCGCGGCGAGGAGGTGCGCAGCTGGGTGAGCCTCAACGGCACCACCTTCAACTGCGCGGGTGGCGCCACCCCTTGGGGGACCTGGCTGACCTGCGAGGAGACCCCCAACGGGGTCGACCAGCAGCGCAGCTTCCTGATACCCCCGGGCGCCCCCGACGACCTCACCTACACGCAGAAGCACGGCTACCTCTTCGAGGTGTCCGCAAGCGTCGGCCCCGGAGAGCTGGAGGTGGCCCAGCCGATCAAGCGGGCAGGGCGCTTCGCGCACGAGGCGGCGGCGTTCGACCCATCGACCGGCATCGTGTACATGACCGAGGACGACTTCGCGTACGCGTCCGGGTTCTTCCGCTACCTGCCACCCAACAACGTGCGGCGGGACAAGCGGGTCGCCGACGGCGGGCGGCTGCAGATCCTGGGCGTCGTCCCGAGCGGCGCCAGCGGTCCGGTCAACGTGGACCTGCACACCGGCCAGACCCCAGGGACGACCTACCGCGTCGCCTGGATCGACATCGAGGACCCGGACCCGGAGTTCGCGCCGGGCCTCAGCAACGACGAGGCGGCCCGGGTCGTCTTCCAGGAGGGCGAGAGCAAGGGTGCGGCGCGCTTCTCGCGCCTCGAGGGCATGGCCTACTGGGGCGGCAAGATCTACTTCGTGTCGACCGAGGGCGGCGGTCCGTTCGTGTCGAATCCCGGACCCAACGCCAGCGCCGGCTTCGGCGACGGCTACGGCCAGGTGTGGATGTACGACACCGCGAAGGACACCCTCACGCTCATCTTCGAGTCACCGGGGCCGGACGTCCTCGACTTCCCCGACAACATCATCGTGTCGCCGCGCAGGAAGAGCGTGGTGCTGTGCGAGGACAGCAGCGC
Organism: Jiangellales bacterium; assembly: GCA_035462375.1. Lineage (GTDB taxonomy): Bacteria > Actinomycetota > Actinomycetes > Jiangellales > Jiangellaceae > DASTQL01. Next base: position 31,870 of record DATHUJ010000203.1, on the reverse strand, counting down.
AGGCAACATGCTCCGGGCACTGACCCAGGACGGGCTGATCTTCGACTTCGCTCTCAACGTGGTCGCCGGGGGTGTCGACGAGTTCGCCGGTGCGTGCTTCTCACCCGATACCCAGGTCCTCTACACGAACATGCAGGCGAACGGGTTCACGTTCGCGATCTGGGGTCCGTGGCAGCGAGGGCTGATGTAGTCGCCCGGCCGAGCGGGCGGCCGCCGCGTGACCCGGCGTCTTCAGCCGTGCGGCGTCACCGTCAGCACGACCTCCGCCTGCTCACCCAGGATCGGGCGCGCGGAAGGCGGCACCCGGACCCGACCCCGCCACACGCCCGGCGTCGGGTCCGTGTCGGCCAGCGGGTCACCCTCGGGCTGCCACTCCCTGATGGCTCCGGGGATGACCGAGTTCCACGTCGCCCACGCCCGCGGCGACGTCGTCTCGTCGCCGGCGGCGATGTCGACGACGAGGGTGTCGTCGAAGTCCGCCGTCTGCTCGAGGTGGTCGAAGAAGCCGAAGATCCCGCCCTTCTGCCGCAACGAGATGAGTCGCAGACGCAGCGCGTGGCGCATCGTGCGGACCCTCTCGCCGGTGTCGTCGTCCCGAGGCCGCGGGGCCCGGCTGGACAGGAACGTCGTGAGCAGCGGGACGGGCCGGCTGGCCGTGTCGCGGTCCGCGGGCCACTCGATCTGCACGGGGCAGTGGTGGGCCGTGGTCTGCTCGTGCATGACGATCGGCAGCCCACGGATCGACAGCTGGGTCTCCAGCTGCCAGACGATGTCGTCGCGCACGGAGCCCCTCACCTCGAGGTTGGCCAGGTCGACCCGCACCTCGAGGTCGCCGAGCAGGAAGCGTCGCAGGTTCTGGTATCCCTCCTCGGAGTTGACCATGCCGTACCGCCCGCTGTGCGCGCGGTGGACGAAGGCGCGGTGCGCCCCCTGCACGTACGCGTTGTCGATCTGCACCAGCCCGTCGCTGCGGGCACCGACCGCCTTGGACGACAGGCCCATGGCCACGCCGTAGTCCTCGGGATTGGTGCCGACGAGGCAGAAGACCCGGTCGGCGGGGAAGCCGCCCTCCGGCATCGTCGTGGGTCGCCAGTCCTTCGGGCGGCGCTTCGCCCGCGGCGCGCCGGGCAGGTCGGGCGTCAGGTAGCGGTACATGCGGTCCGGACCGAAGATCTCGGCGCCGTTGACGTCGAAGAGGTCGCGCAGCTTCTCCGCCAGCCCGAAGCCGACGGCGAACTCGATGCCCCCGTGCGGCGTCCCGTACGTGAAGAGCCGGCTGACGATGTCGACCGCCCCGTCCGGGCGGCCGGTCCGCTCCGGTATGACCCGCTGCAGCATCGACCGGCAGATCAGCCCGCCCATCGAGTGGGCGACGAGGTTCACCCGCGATGCCCCTGTCTTGCGCAGCACCAGCTGCACCAGCTCGAACAGGTCCTCGGCAGCCCGCTCCAACACGTACTCCTCGGGGCGCTCACCGAAGGTCGAGGCCGATCTGTCGTAGAACCGGTGCACCCACACGCTCGCAGGGGGGACCTTGCCGTCGGGCTGCTCCTGCAGGTACGCGAGCTGGCTGCCGCGGACGAGCAGCCGGTAGTCGTCCTCGACGATGAGCCGGAGCAGCGGGCTCTCGAACTGGTGGAGGAACGGCTGGTTCTCCTTGCCCACCCGTACGTGCACGGACCCCTCGTTGAAGCCGTAGAACGGGTCGTCCACTGCCTTGTCGATGCCCGAGGTCGAGCCGGCGAAGCCGCGTACGTAGATGATCGGAAGCCGCATGTCCACGGGCCACCCCCTGTCGTCCGGTCCCGTGATCATCACCCCATCGACGGCGGTCCGTGTCAAGGTGCGGCTCGTGGACCCGACCGGCCCCGAAGAGTTCTTCGCTGGCCACCGCGTGGCGTGGCAGGTGTTCGTCATGGTGCGCGACCTCGTCGCCGAGCTCGGACCGGCGGAGGTCCGCACGACACGCAGCCAGGTGGCGTTCCGCCGCCGTCGCGGCTTCGCCTACCTGTGGCTGCCGGGGCGCTGGCTGCGGAACCCGTCCGCCGAGGTCGTGCTCTCCCTGGCGCTGGACCACCGCCTCCCTTCCGCGCGCTTCAAGGAGGTGGTGCATCCGGGTCCGAACACGTGGATGCACCACCTGGAGGTCCGCGACGTCTCGGACATCGACGCCGAGGTCGCGGGCTGGCTGTCGGACGCCTATCGCTGCGCGCGGTGACGCGAGCCGATCGACGTACGCTGGCCGGCATGTGCCGGAGCATCAAGACCCTGCGCGAGCCGTACGTCGACGAGGTGACCGACGACGACGTGCGCGCCGCCGCCCTGCAGTACGTCCGCAAGATCAGCGGCTTCCGGGCGCCGGCCGCGCACAACGCGGAGGCCTTCGCCGAGGCGGTCGACGCCGTCGCAGCGAGCACCCGGACGCTCCTGGACCGCCTCGAGGTGCGGGGCCGCCGGGCTTCGGCCTGACCCGCTCAGCTCCGCGACCCCACGTATGGCGTGAGCAGCTGGTCGGTCGGGGCGTGGTCGTCGGTGAGCACCATCCCGCCGGAGAGCGCGGTGCCGGGCCCCGTGCGGACGACCAGGCTGCCGGCATCCCGTCCGGCGACGGCGGCGGACACCGAGGCGAGCCGCTCGTCCGGGAGCCCACCCGGTGACACGATGAGCACGTAGTTGCCGCCGTCCTCGCCCGGGCCCGCCTCGAGGGTGCCCGACTCCGCCGCCACGGCCACGTCGCCGAAGACGGCGGCCAGCGTCGCCATCTCGGCACGGAGCAGGTCGAGCTCGCCGCGGTCGATGACGTTGAGCACGTACAGCCCGTCGTCCGCCAGCGCCGCCCGGACCAGCTCGGTGGCCTCGACGGTGGCCAGGTGCCAGGGGACCGACAGCGAGCCGAAGGCGTCCCCGACGACCAGGTCGGCGCTCGCTGGCGGGACGTCGGCCAGCGAGGTGCGGGCGTCCCCCACGACGACCCGCAGTGATGGCCCGGTCTCGAGCCCGAGGTCCCGCCGCGCCAGGTCGACGACCTCGGCGTCGATCTCGAGGACGTCCGACAGCGAGCCGGGCCGCGTGGCCTCCAGCCACCGCGGCAGCGTGAACCCGCCGCCCCCGACGTGGACCGCCCGCAGGGGCCGGCCCTCCGGCCACCAGCCGTCGACGGCTCCCGCGAAGCGACGTACGTAGGAGAAGCCCAGGTACGTGGGGTCCTCGAGGTCCACGTACGAGTGGTGAAGGTCGTCCAGCACCAGGAGCCGGCCGGTCGGCCGCTCGGGGTCGGGGACGACCCGGGCGCAGCTGTAGGGGGTCTCGACCTCGCACGGACCGTCGACGGCGACCAGCGCCGCGCCGGCGGCCAGCGCGGCCACGACGACGGTGACGACGGCCGCCGAGCCGCGTTCCGGGGCCGGGGAGGCCGACACCCGGCGGGACCAGAGCGCCGACACGACCGCGAGCACCAGGACGCCGGTGGCTGTCACCGCCAGGATCGACGATGTCGGCAGCGCTGCCACCAGGACGAACCCGGTGAGCACCGAGCCCGCCAGTGCACCCAGCGTGCCGAGCGCCGAGAGCCGCCCGACGACGGTGCCGGTCTCGTCCAGGCGGGCCAGCCGGGCCGCGACCACGGCCGGCGGGACGGCGGACAGGAGCGTCACCGCGGGCAGGGTCGCCAGCCCGACGAGCCACAGAGCGGCGAAGGGCCCGCCGCCGGCGAGATCGGGACCGAGGAGGTGGACGACGGGCCGGACGGCGAGCACGCCTACTCCGCCCCCGGCCAGGCCGACGGTCACGACTGCGGTCGGTGGGCGGCGGTCCGCGGCTGCCCCGCCGAGCCGGGCCCCCAGGGCGATGCCGAGCAGCGCGGCGGCGATGGCGGCGGTGAAGGCCTCGAGGGTGAGCCCCACGTACGGGGCCACCAGCCGGACGGCCAGCGTCTCGACGACGAGTACGGCTGCACCCGCGACCACCACGACGGCGTAGGCGAGAGCGGCCGGCACGGGGACCACCCTCGCACGACGGCTGCCTGCCGTTCCCCGGCCATGCTGGGTTCGCAGCGACGTCGGAAGCCGGACACCTGGGCTCCCGAGCGTGTCCGACGTGGTCGAGCCAGAGCCGCCGCTCGTCGTCGCGCACCGCGGCGCGTGCGGCTACCGTCCCGAGCACACCCTCGCGGCCTACCGCCTCGCGATCGAGCAGGGAGCCGACGGCGTCCAATACCCGACCTCGTGCTCACCGCCGACAGGGTCCTCGTCGCCCGGCACGAGAACGAGCTGTCGGCGACGACCGACGTCGCGTCACGGCCCGAGCTGGCCGGGTGCCGCCGCACTCGGACGGTCGACGGCCGTACCCTCACCGGCTGGTTCACGGAGGACCTGACCCTGACCGAGATCCGGACACTGCGCGCCCGCGAGCGGATGCCCCAGATCCGTCGCGAGAGCGCCGCGCGCGACGGTGCCTACGGCGTCGCGACCTTCGAGGAGGTGCTGGACCTGGGTCCGCAAGTCCCTGCTGGTGCCGCGGTCGCCGGACGGGCGGCTCGGGCGGCCGTCGACGCTCGTCCGGGACGCCGCTGCGGCCGGTCTCGGGGTGCACTGCTGGACCTTCCGCGACGAGAACGCCTTCCTTCCGACCGACCTGCGCAACGGCTCGTCGTCGGGGGCCGCACGGCCACGCAATGGCCGAGTACGCGGTGTTCCTCGCGCTCGGCGTGGGTGCGGTGCTCTCGGACCACCCGGACACCGCTGTCGCGGCCCGTGAAGCCTTCCGGGCCGCTCAGCGACGCGAGTCCTCCGCGGCCGTGTCGGACCCCCTGCGGGACCGGCTGAAGGAGGCGAGCAGTCCGGCCAGCCCTGCTGACACGAGCAATACCGGCGCGGCCACCTCCAGGCCGGGCAGGCCCAGCACCTCGTAGTGGACCAGCGGCCACATCACACTCACTCCCAGGAAGACGAGTCCGAAGACGAGGGACACCACGTCGGTCTCATGCCGGGCCACGGCGCACCTCCAGCTGTCCGATGCCGAGGTCGAGCTCGAGGGTCAGCCGGCCACCGCCCTCGCCGTCCGGGCCGAGGTCGACGGTCGACCGCTCGTTGCCGAAGCCGCCGGTGACCGTGTCGAAGGTCCGCAGCTCACCGACGCCGACGGTCGCGTCGACGGTGACGTCGGTGGTCTCGGGGACGACGACGACGAGCTGGCCGGCGCCCTGGTCGATCGTCAGGGTCGGCGCGGTCGCGTCGGGCAGCTCGAGGGCCGTCAGGTCCCAGACGACCCGGCCCCCGCTGTACTCGTGCGGGCCCGCGAGCTCGGCCGTGGTGGTGGGCTGGACCGTGATGTCGGTCTCCTCCCACGATCCGAAGCGGTCGACGGCCACCGCCGGCACCATCGCGAGGGCCAGGAGCAGGCCCAGCCAGACCAGGCCCCGGGACCGGCCCACCCAGGTGCCGACGAGCAGGCCCAGGCCGACCACGCCGAGCGCCGCGGCCAGGTAGCCCGCGAAGGGGACGTCCAGGCCCACCGGTCCGTCCAGGACCGCCAGGACACCGACGCTCACCAGCGCCAGGCTCACCGTGACCGGGCCGAGCACCGAGCGGGGTCGCGGCGGGGCGGCGACGGGGACCGGCTGGTGCCAGCCGGGCTCGGTGGCGGGGTCCTGCGTCCACGTGGCGGTCGGGTCCCAGGCCGGCTGCTCCCAGTCCGCGCCGGTCTCCCAACCGGGGCCCGCGGGGCTCCCGTCGACCGGCGCGGCCGTGGGGACGGACGCGGTCGCCTGCTGCTGCATGCCGGTGGCGGCAGCCGCCCAGGCGGCTCCCGGGTCGTCGGCCGGGGCGCCGTATGTGGTCGGGTGGCCGCCACCGTACGGCTGTCCGGTGGGGGTGCCTGGCGGCGACCACGGGCCGGCACCCGGCTCGGGTGACCCCTCGTGAGTCGACCCGCCGCGGCGGAGGAGGAGCACGACGCCGACGCAGGCCAGGACGAGAAGTGCCGCGCCGTCCCAGGAGCCCCCGAGCACGGCGCCGGCCGAGGCCAGGGCCACGATCCCGAGGAGGAGCGCCAGCAGGACCGCGGGTGCGCCGCCGGTTCCCGGAGCGCCGCGGCCGAAGGCGTGGTCGAGGGCGGAGCGGTCCTCGCCCTCCTCCGGGATCAGCAGCCAGCCGAGGGCGTAGAGGAGGATCCCTGCCCCGCCGAAGAACGCGAGGACGACGGTCACGACGCGGAGGATGACCGGGTCGATGCCGAGCCGGCGGCCGAGACCGCCGAGGACACCGGCCACGACCCGGTCGGACCGGCTGCGGCGCAGGGTGCGCAGCTCGTCGGCCAGCCGCCCCGGCGTGGCCGCGGGCGGAGGACCGAGCGGGGGTGCCGTCGTGGCGGTCGGGTCGTCGGTGTCGGGTGTGCCGTCTGCGTGGGTGGTCCCGGCCGTCGGCGTCGGGCCAGCCGTGGCAGCCTCGCCGGAGTCGCCGGTGCTGCGGGGGTTGCCGGGGTCGCCAGGGTTGCCGGCGTGGCCGGGGTCGCCGGGCTGCGGCGGGGGCAAGGGCGGGGACTGGCTCATGCCTCGATCCTGGCCCCGCCCGTGGCCGCGCGACATCAGGGATGACCCGGGGGCGCCCCGGAGCCGCGCTGAGGTCGGCCCAGGGGTGGGTCGGGGGGATCACTCATGGCCTGCGCACCCTCGCGCGTGTGAACATCGGTCTCGTGACTTCGGCCACCGCTGCCCATCAGCCTGCCCCCGGTGCGCGACCGGGCCCGGGCACCGGCAGTGACCCCGGTCCCCCTCGCTTCCGGCGGCGCAGCGACGGCCGGTTGATCGCGGGCGTCGCCTCGGGGCTGGCCGACCACCTCGGTCTGGAGGTGGTGCCCGTGCGCATCGCCTTCGCCCTGCTGGCCGGGCTCAGCGGTTTCGGCGTCTTCGTGTACCTGGCGCTCTGGGTCTTCACCACCACCGAGGAGTCGGTGGCGGCCGAGCAGGCCGGCGACACCCCCGCCGGTCTCGCGGCGGCCTCCCGGGCGGGGATGCGTCCGGGCAGGAGCCGCCGGTCGCGGACCGGTGACCTGGGGCAGCTCGTCGCCCTGGCGGTGCTCGGCATCGGTGTCGCCCTGCTGGTCCAGCACACCCCGTTCGGGATCAGCGCGGCCGTCTTCTTCCCGCTGCTGCTCGCCGGTCTCGGGCTGGCGCTCATCTGGCGGACCGCCGACGAGACCGAGCGGCGCCGGATGGCGTCGTTGTCCCCCCGCGCCCCCTGGGTGGCGGGCATCGCCGGCAGCGGCAGCGTGGTCGGCTGGATCCGGGTGGTCGTCGGCGTGCTCGTCGTCGGCGCCGGCCTGGTCGCCTTCCTGGCGGGACAGGGGCAGCTGAGCGCCACCCTCAACGGGTTGCTCGGGGTGCTCGTCGTCGTGGCGGGCCTGTCCCTGATCCTCGGTCCCTGGCTGTGGCGGCTGTGGCGCGAGCTCCAGTCCGAACGCCACCAGCGGATCATCTCGCAGGAGCGCGCCGACATGGCCGCACACCTGCACGACTCGGTGCTGCAGACGCTCGCGCTGATCCAGAAGCAGGCCGGGGACGCCAAGGCGGTCGTCGCGCTGGCCCGACGGCAGGAGCGCGACCTGCGCACCTGGCTCTACGGCGAGACCAAGTCCCAGGAGACCTCCCTGGCGGCCGCCCTGGCCTCGGCCGCCGCGGAGGTCGAGGACGCCTTCGGGGTCCCGGTGGAGGTGGTCACCGTGGGCGACGCCGACCTGGACGAGCACTCGCAGGCGCTCGTCGCGGCTGCCCGGGAGGCCGTCGTCAACGCGGCCAAGCACTCCGGCGCCGCCAAGGTCGACCTGTTCGTCGAGGCCACGCCCGACGACGTCGAGGTCTTCGTCCGTGACCGCGGCACCGGGTTCGACCCGGCCGACGTGCCCGAGGACCGCCTCGGCCTCCGCCGCTCGGTGCGCGACCGCATGGAGCGCCACGGGGGCACCGCCGACGTACGCTCGAGCCCAGGCGAGGGCACCGAGGTCCGCCTGTCGATGAGGAGGACGCCGTGACGGCTCCCGACCAGCCAGCTTCCCGACCGGGCCCGCCACGGGTCGTTCTCGTGGACGACCACGCCATGTTCCGTGCCGGGGTCCGCTCCGAGATCGGGTCCGCCGTGGACCTCGTGGGTGAGGCGGCCGACGCGCCCGAGGCGGTCAAGGTGGTCCTCGACACCCGGCCCGACGTGGTCCTGCTCGACGTGCACCTCCCGGGCGGAGGGGGGGTCGAGGTGCTCCGCCAGGTGCACGCCCAGCTCCCGGAGATCCGGTTCCTCGCGCTGTCCGTCTCGGACGCCGCCGAGGACGTCATCGGCACCATCCGGGCGGGCGCCCGCGGATACGTCACCAAGTCGATCACCGGCGACGAGCTCGTGACCGCGATCCGCCGGGTGGCCGACGGTGACGCGGTCTTCTCCCCGCGGCTGGCCGGCTTCGTCCTCGACGCCTTCGCCGGCTCCGAGGCGCCCAGCGTCGACGAGGACCTCGACCGGCTCACCCAGCGCGAGCGCGAGGTCCTGCGGCTGATCGCCCGGGGCTACGCGTACAAAGAGGTCGCCAAGGAGCTCTTCATCTCGGTCAAGACCGTCGAGACCCACGTCTCGGCGGTGCTGCGCAAGCTGCAGCTCTCCAACCGCTACGAGCTGACCCGCTGGGCCACCGACCGTCGGCTGGTCTGACGGAGCAGTCCCGGTCCGGGCGTCCCGGCCCGGGTGTCGCGCCCCTCCCCGTACGGTGTGGCCAGGCTCGCCGAGGAGAGGACGCATGGAGATCGTCTACGACCTGGTACTCGTGCTGCACTTCCTCGGCCTGGCCTCGCTGATCGGTGGCTGGCTGGTGCAGATGCGGGCACGTGGCGAGCGGCTGGTCAACCCGGCGATGGTGCACGGCGCGCTCACCCAGGTGCTCACGGGGCTCGTGCTGGTAGGCCTGGCCGAGGCGGTCGACTCGCTGGACAAGGACATCGACAACGCCAAGATCGGGGTCAAGCTGGTCGTGGCCCTGGTGGTGCTCGTCCTGGCCTGGGTCAACCGGCGCAAGGGCACCGTCCCGGACGGGCTCTACTTCATCATCGGCGGTCTGGCGGTGCTCAACGTGGTCGTCGCCGTCTTCTGGTAGGCCCCCGCTCCCGAGGTGCGTCGCCGCCTTCTGGTCCGCCAGGCCCGCTCTCCCGCAGTGATCATGGACGGATCGCCCTCCAGGCCACTCGGGAAGGGCGATCCGTCCATGATCACCGTGATGAGGTTGAGCCCGCGGACCGCGGCCTCGCCGCCGCCGGGTGTCCGGGTGGCGGCAGGAAGTCATGTCGGGCCGCCCGCCTAGACTCGACGGCGAGATGAGCGCCCTTGTCGACCCGATCCCCGAGCCCTCGCCCGACCCGCCGGCTCCCGCCGCCCGGCCGGCCCTCGAGGCCCTCCTCGACGACCTCAACCCCCAGCAGCGCGATGCCGTCACCCACGAGGGGGGTCCGCTGCTCGTCGTCGCCGGAGCCGGTTCGGGCAAGACCCGGGTGCTCACCCGGCGGATCGCCTACCTCCTGGCCGCCCGTGACGTGCACCCCGGGTCGGTCCTGGCCATCACCTTCACCAACAAGGCGGCCGGGGAGATGAAGGAGCGGGTCGCCTCGTTGGTCGGCGGGCGCGCCCGGATCATGTGGGTCTCGACCTTCCACTCCGCCTGCGTGCGCGTCCTCCGCCGAGAGGCCGGACGGTTCGGCTTCTCCTCGTCCTTCTCCATCTACGACCAGGCCGACTCCCAGCGGCTGATGTCGCTTGTCTGCCGTGACCTCGAGGTCGACCCTCGTCGCCACACGCCGCGCGCGCTCTCGCACCGCGTCAGCGCGCTCAAGAACGAGCTGGTCGACCACGAGGAGGCGGCCCGCCGGTCGAGCGACGAGCGCCAGCGAGTGGTCGCCGAGGCCTACGGGGAGTACCAGCGGCGGCTCGGTGAGGCCAATGCCTTCGACTTCGACGACCTGATCATGACCACCGTCCACCTGCTCCAGGCCTTTCCCGACCTCGCCGAGGCCTACCGGCGGCGGTTCCGCCACGTCCTGGTGGACGAGTACCAGGACACGAACCACGCCCAGTACGTGCTGGTGCGCGAGCTCGTGGGCACCGGGGACGAGGCCGGAGAGCTCGTGGTGGTCGGGGACGCGGACCAGTCGATCTACGCGTTCCGCGGCGCCACCATCCGCAACATCATGAAGTTCGAGCAGGACTATCCGCAGGCCCGGGTCGTCATGCTCGAGCAGAACTACCGGTCGACCCAGACGATCCTCTCGGCGGCCAACGCGGTGATCTCGCGCAACCCCGACCGCAAGCCCAAGCGGCTGTGGACCGACGCCGGTGACGGCGACCCCGTGGTCGGCTACGTCGCCGACGACGAGCACGGGGAGGCGCAGTTCGTCGCCGACGAGATCGACCGGCTCGCCGACGAGGGGCTGGCCCGGGCGGGGGACGTCGCCGTCTTCTACCGCACCAACGCGCAGTCCCGGGTGCTGGAGGAGATCTTCATCCGCGTGGGCATGCCCTACCGCGTCGTCGGCGGTGTGCGGTTCTACGAGCGGCGCGAGGTCCGCGACGCCCTCGCCTACCTCCGGGTGATCGCCAACCCCGAGGACTCGGTGTCCCTCCGCCGGATCCTCAACGTCCCCCGCCGGGGGATCGGCGACCGGTCGGAGGCCGTGGTCGAGGCACACGCCCAGCGCACCCGGACGACCTTCTGGCAGGCCCTGCGGACTGCCGCCGACGCGGCCGGCCTGGCGACCCGTGCGCTGAGCTCCATCGAGGAGTTCGTCGGGATGCTCGAGGAGCTCCGCGTCCGGGCCGAGGCGGGCACCCCGCCGGCCGAGCTCCTCGAGCTGGTCCTCGACCGCACCGGCTACGTCTCCTCCCTCGAGGACTCCGACGACCCCCAGGACGGCACCCGGCTGGACAACATCCGCGAGCTCGTCGCGGTGGCGCGCGAGTATTCCGAGGTCGACCCCGAGGGAACGCTGGTCGGCTTCCTCGAACGGGTCAGCCTGGTCGCCGACGCCGATGACATCCCCGAGGGCGACGACCACGGCGGTGTCGTGACCCTGATGACGCTGCACACGGCCAAAGGGCTGGAGTTCCCCGTCGTCTTCCTCACCGGCATGGAGGAGGCTGTCTTCCCGCACCAGCGTTCCCTCTCCGAGCCGCGCGAGCTGGAGGAGGAGCGACGGCTCGCGTACGTGGGGGTGACCCGCGCTCGCGAGCGGCTCTACCTCTCGCGCGCGGTGGTGCGCAGCGCCTGGGGCGCCCCGATGCACAACATGCCGTCCCGGTTCCTGGCCGAGATCCCTGCCGAGCTGGTCGACTGGCGGCGCACCGAGGCGGACCAGGTGCGCTGGGTCGACGCTCGGCCGCCACGACGCGGTCCCGCACGACCTGGCGCCACGGGACCGGGGCAGCGCGGAGCCCCCGCCCTGGCCACGGGTGACCGGGTCACCCACGACGCGTTCGGCGTGGGCACCGTGGTGGCCACGGCGGGCGCCGGGGAGGAGGCCCAGGTCACGGTCGACTTCGGCGACGGAGCCGGGCTCAAGACCCTGCTGCTGCGCTACGCGCCGGTCGAGAGGCTGTAGGCCCCTTGGGGGGCGGGGTCAGAGGTTGACGCCGCGCTCGGCGAGCCAGCTCCGAGGGTTGACCGGGTTGCCGCCACCGGGGCGCACCTCGAGGTGGAGGTGCGGCCCGGTGGAGTTGCCCGTGGACCCGACGTTGCCGATCTGCTGCCCGGGCACGACGGTTCCGGAGCGGACGACCATCCGGGACAGGTGGGCGTACCAGGTCTCGGTCCCGTCGGCGTGCCGGATGACGATCTTGTTGCCGTAGGCACCGTCCCAGCCCGCCGAGATGACCTTGCCGCCGGACGCCGCGTGCACCGCGGTGCCGTGGGGGGCGGCGAGGTCGACGCCGGTGTGGCTCGAGGACCACAGCCGGCCGCCCGACCCGAAGCCCGCCGTGATGCGGTAGCCGCTGAGCGGGACGATCCAGCGGTTCGCGTCGCGGGCAGCGCGGGCGGCGCGCTCGGCGGCATCCTGGCGCTCGCGCTCGACGCGCTCCTGCTCCTTCCTCACCTCGACAGCGACGGCCGCCTTGGCGTTCTCGGAGCTCTCGGCGTCGAGGGACTGCTGGGCCGCGACGACGGTGTCGAGGGCGCCGCGGGCCGCCTCGGATGGGGACTGCGGCCGCTCGGGCGTGGTGACCGGCGACTCGCCGGCGCGGTAGTCGGTGGCTCCCGCCTGCGGCATGGTGAGTGCCCCGGACGCGGCGGCAGCGACGGCGACGGACCCCACCAGCGAAGGGAGCGGGACGGGATGCCGACGGCGACGGTGACGGCCGTTGCCGGTGCCTCTCGTCACGATGCTCGAACCTTCCGCCGGGTGCGGGGACCGGGAGGACCATAGCGGAGCGGGTTTGGTGGTCAAAACTCCCGGGTAGGCCGTACTGCTCGTGTCGTCGCCCTCGCCGGTGCCGGCGACCCGGTCGGAGCACGGTCGTTACCTGCTCGTGACCTGGCGTTTCCCCGCTCCGCCCCGGGAGAGACCGCGCCGAGCCACTCGTCGTCGGGGGTGATCGACGTCACCCCCGGGGCCACCGTGTCCCCGTGGGCGTCGAGGTGGGCGAGGGTCACCGAGATCTGGTGCACGACGCCGCCGTGGATGGGGAGCGACAGGTGCCCCACGCCGCGCACGAGGACCGAGCGGACCCGCAGGTCCGGGTGGACGAGCCGTGCGTTGCGCTGCGGCACGACGACCTGGTCGAGGTCGCTCCAGAAGCAGAGGAACCGGGTGCGGCAGCCCGGTGCCGGCGCGGCCAGCTCGGTGATCAGGTCACTGCCCGGCCGAAGCTGGCGGACCAGCCGGTGCGGGACTCCGTGCGCCCAGAACGACCCCTGGTGCGGAGTACCCATGGTGACCAGCGTGTGCACGCGTGCGTCGCCGCCGAGGCGCTGGACGTAGTAGCGCGCGACGAGCCCGCCCAGGGAGTGGCCGACGATGTGGATCCGCTCGTACCCGCTTTCATCGCACAGCGCCTCGACCTGCTGGGCCAGCCGAGCGGCCAGGGAGCGCACGTCCTCCCCGACCCACCCGTAGTTCACGCCGGTGACCCGCCCGAAACCGCGTCTGCGGAGCCCGCGCCGGAGGACCGTGAACACGGAGTGGTTGTCGATGATCCCGTGGACCAGGAGGATCGGCGTCCCGGCCGCCTCCACATCACCGATGAGCAACCCGCGCTGGACCGGGTCCATGCCGTCCAAGCCGAGCCGCAGCTCCTCGCGGAGCCCGTCGCGGACCAGCCCGAGCGGGTAGGTCGCCACGTGCGCGCCCACCCACACCGCCTCGACCAGAGCCCCCCGGAGCCCGGCCGGCGAGACCACGGCGCGCAGCCCCGCCCGGACGCTGCCACGGGCGCCCGTCCAGGCACCTCCGAGCCTTCCGAGCAACGCCGACCACCTCCGCCCGCGCCCCCGTACGGGAAGGACTCACCCTGTGCAGCTGACCGTGGCCGGACCGTAGCGGGTCCAGGCCCTCCTCGCCAACCGCTCCCGGCCCGGCGCGGCGGGCGTGGGTTAGTCTGCGCCGCAGGTCCAACGGCGGACGGGAGGCGGCAATGACCAGCACCAGCCCGCTGCGCGTGGTGGTTGCCAAGCCGGGTCTCGACGGCCACGACCGCGGCGCCAAGGTCGTCGCGCGGGCACTGCGCGACGCCGGTGTGGAGGTCGTCTACACCGGTCTGCACCAGACACCGGAACAGGTCGTCGAGACCGCCATCCAGGAGGACGCAGACGCCATCGGCCTGTCGATCCTCTCCGGGGCGCACATGACCCTGTTCCGCCGGGTGCTCGAGCTGCTGCGTGAGCGCGACGCCACCGACATCGTGGTCTTCGGGGGTGGCATCATCCCCGAGGCCGACATCGCGCCGCTGCAGGAGATGGGGGTGCCCCGGGTCTTCACCCCAGGAGCGACCACCCACGAGATCGTCGACTGGGTCCGCGCGAACGTGGGCGATCCCGCGACCGCCGAGGCGTGAGCAGCGACCGTTCGCCGCAGGACCGGTCCCGTTTCGTCGCGCCCCCCTCGACCCGGGGGGCGCAGGCGGGTCTAGGCTCGGCGCCGGGCAGCGGGGCCCGCTGGCCCCAGGCTTGCCAGATGCAGCGCGAGACCCCGACCCGGTGAGGACGGTCGCCAGTGGACCTCATGGAGTACCAGGCGAAGGAGCTCTTCGCCAAGCACGGCGTACCCGTGCTGCCCGGCAGCACGGTGGACACGCCCGAGCAGGCCCGCGCGGCGGCCGAGCAGCTCGGCACCGCGGTCGTGGTGAAGGCCCAGGTCAAGACCGGCGGCCGCGGCAAGGCCGGCGGGGTCAAGCTCGCGCAGTCCCCGGACGAGGCGGCCGAGAAGGCCGCGGCGATCCTCGGCCTGGACATCAAGGGCCACGTCGTGCGTCGGGTGCTGGTCACCGAGGCCAGCGACATCGCCACCGAGTACTACGTCTCCTACCTGCTCGACCGGGCCAACCGGACCTACCTTGCCATGGCCAGCGTCGAGGGTGGGGTGGAGATCGAGCAGCTCGCGGTCGAGCGGCCGGACGCGCTGGCCAAGGTTCCGATCGATGCGATCGCGGGGGTCGACGAGGCCAAGGCCGCCGAGATCGCCGACGCCGCGGGCTTCCCCGCGGGGGTCCGCGACCAGGTCGTCGACGTGCTGCAGGACCTGTGGACCGTCTTCACTGCCGAGGACGCGTCGCTGGTCGAGGTCAACCCGCTGGTCCGCACGCCCGACGACCGGCTGGTCGCGCTGGACGGCAAGGTGTCGCTCGACGAGAACGCCGGCTTCCGGCACCCCGAGCACGCGGCCTTCGCCGACACCGAGTCCACCGACCCGCTCGAGCTGCGCGCGCAGGAGAAGGACCTCAACTACGTCAAGCTCGACGGCTCCGTCGGCATCATCGGCAACGGTGCCGGCCTGGTGATGAGCACCCTGGACGTCGTCGCCTATGCGGGCGAGGAGTTCGAGGGCGTCAAGCCGGCCAACTTCCTCGACATCGGTGGAGGGGCTTCTGCCGAGGTCATGGCCGACGGGCTCGAGATCATCCTCTCCGACCCCGACGTTCGCAGCGTCTTCGTCAACGTCTTCGGCGGCATCACCGCCTGCGACGCCGTGGCCAACGGCATCGTCGGGGCGATCGAGACCGTCAAGTCCCACGGCAAGACCTTCGACAAGCCACTCATCGTGCGACTCGACGGCAACAACGCCGAGGAGGGGCGCCGGATCCTCGACGAGGCCGAGCACGACATCGTCGAGTTGGTGGACACGATGGACGAGGCGGCCAAGCGGGCCGCCCAGCTCGCGGCTCAGGGGGCCTGACACATGGCGATCTTCCTCACCGAGACCAGCAAGATCATCGTCCAGGGGATGACCGGTTCCGAGGGCCGCAGGCACACCCAGCGCATGCTGCGCTCGGGCTCCCAGGTGGTCGGAGGAGTCAACCCCCGCAAGGCCGGTGAGCAGGTGGAGTTCGAGGGCGGCACGACGGTGCCCGTGTTCGGCTCCGTCGCCGAGGCGATGAAGGAGACCGGTGCCGACGTGTCGGTGGTCTTCGTACCGCCCGCGTTCACCAAGGCCGCCGTCCACGAAGCGGTCGACGCGGCCATGCCGCTGGTCGTCGTCATCACCGAGGGCATCCCGGTGCACGACACGGCCGAGTTCTTCCAGCACGCCCAGAACAGCGGCACGACTCGGATCGTCGGGCCCAACTGCCCGGGCCTGATCAGCCCCGGCAAGTCCAACGCGGGCATCATCCCCGCCGACATCACCCAAGCGGGTCGCCTCGGTCTGGTCTCGAAGTCCGGCACCCTGACGTACCAGATGATGTACGAGCTGCGGGACATCGGCTTCTCGACCTGTGTCGGCATCGGCGGCGACCCGGTCATCGGGACCACCCACATCGACTGCCTGGCCGCCTTCGAAGCCGACCCCGAGACCGACGCCATCGTGATGATCGGTGAGATCGGCGGTGACGCCGAGGAGCGGGCCGCGGCCTACGTCAAGGACCACGTCACCAAGCCGGTCGTCGGCTACGTGGCGGGCTTCACCGCACCCGAGGGCAAGACGATGGGCCACGCCGGGGCGATCGTCTCCGGCTCGTCGGGCACCGCCGCCGCGAAGCAGGAGGCCCTGGAAGCCGTCGGTGTCCGGGTTGGCAAGACGCCGAGCGAGACCGCCCGGCTGATGCGCGAGGTCGTGCGGGGAACCTGACCCCGCGGCCCGACGGCGGGAGGTGCGAGGGACCCCAGGAGTCGCCCTCTCCTCGGCCGGTGCGTCAGACCCGGACCACGTACGTACCCACGATCTTGTCGGCGAAGGTCTGCCGCGGCCGGTCCCACAGCGGCCACAGGAAGCCGAGGTAGCAGGGGAGCGCGTCGACGATGTGCAGGATGTAGCGGAGGATGCCCATCCCGCCGCCGAGGAGCTGGCCGTCGGTGGCGCGGACGAGGCGGGTGCCCGCCCACTTCTTGCCGTACGACTGGCCGGTCGAGCCGCCGAGGTAGGCGTTGTAGAGAGCCCACCCGAGCGCGGCGAGGCCGAGCAGCGACACCAGCCCGCGGTTGTCGGCGCCGACGTTGACGATCGACACCAGCAGGCTCGGGCCGAACCAGTCGACCAACGCGGACTGAGCGCGCAGCGGCCAGTCGGCGAACGCCGGGCCGCCGGACTGCACCTCCGACCCCGGTGCACCGTAGCCGGCCTGCCCGTACGCGGGCGGAGGCGCCGAGCCGTAGCCGGCGGGTGGCTGCTGACCGTACGGCGGGAGCTCCTGCCCATCCGGGGCTGGGGGCGGCTGCTGACCGTACGGCGGAGGCTGACCCTCCGGCGGCGGCTGTTCCGGCTGACCTGGCCGCGGCTCGCCCGGGTCCTGTGGTGTCGTCATGATCGGGTCTCCTTCGCGGGCGTGGCGCTCGTGACCCGATGGTGGGACCTCGGCGGTCGCGGGGCAACGACCGCCATGCCCCCACTCACTCTGCCTCCACCATCCGGGTGGAGGCGGCAGTGGCGACCCGGTCGGTCCAGCCGACGTCCAAGGTGGTGGGTCCGTTGCTCGGCCGCATCCCCAGGTAGGCCACGCGGTCACCCCACTGGAGCACCGCGCTGTACTCCTCGGACGCGGCGGAGCCGCTGCCGAAGCGTGCGACGACGCGGTAGCCGTTGACCGCCGCGGGGACGGCTCCTCCCAGGGTGGCCGTCGCCGAACCGCTCGTCCCTGCCCGGGCCGCCACGGCGTCCGCACAGTCCACAGCGAGGTCACGGTGTCGGTCGACCGCGGTCGTCGCCGCCGCCTGCGAGGCGTAGCGGACGACGTACTCGTCGACCTGGGCATTGCCCGCGATGAAGCTCGTCGCCGCGCCGGCGACGGCGTCCGGCTCGGCCGGCCCGGGCTCCCCTTCCGGGACGAAGGTCGAGCAGCTCTCGAAGTTCACGGACGGTACGGACGGAGGAGTCTGCACGGTCTGGATCTCCCCCTCCGCGACGTACCCGCCCGGGTAGGCCTCAGGCACATCCTGCAGGCGGAGTACGGAGCCGAGAGGCGCCGACGCCGTCGCCGGGGAGGTGGTCCCCGGGGCAGGGGTGGGCGGTGACGTCGGTTCAGAGGTCGGTGTCGGTGACGTGGTCGGCGAGTCCGTTGCCGGGGACGTCGGGGCCGACTCCGTAGGCGTCGTCGGGCTCGGTGCCGCCGTAGGCCCGTCATCGTCGGTTCCGCAGGCGGTGACGCCGAGCGCGACCACTGCGGCGATGGCGGCGGCCCGACGTGCTTTGTCTGGCATGGTGTGCCTCATGACACCCTCCACCCCAGGATGACCTTTACGTGCCGGCGGCACCCAGAGGCAGAGGTCACGTCCGGCCCAGGCGCCGAGCCTCAGGTGACGGCCGCGCGGACCTGGTACTCGGGCCGGAGGTGCTCCTCTCCGTCGAGGACAGCCACGGCCCGGTCGACGGCGTCCCACACGTCGACGAACCGAAGGTAGAGCGGCGTGAAGCCGAACCGTCCGAGGTCCGGTTCGCGGTAGTCGCCGACCACGTCCCTGGCGACGAGCGCCTGGACCAGCCCGTAAGCCTGGGGGTGGCGCAGGCAGACCTGGGAGCCGCGCCACGCGTGCTCGCGCGGCACCTCAACCTCCACGCCGTACGGGCGCAGGCGGGACTCGGTCAGCGCGACGAAGAGGTCCGTGAGTGCCAGCGACTTGGCGCGGACGTCGGCCATGTCCACGCCGTCGTAGGCGTCCAGCGCCGCATCCAGGGCGCTCATCGCCAGCACGGGAGGGGTGCCGACGAGCATGCGGGCGATGCCGTCCGCCGGGCGGAAGTCGCGCTCGAGCGCGAACGGCTCGGCGTGGCCCCACCAGCCCACCAGCGGCTGGTCGACGAGGTGCTGCCACCGCTGATTGACGTACGTGAAGGCCGGCGCTCCCGGTCCGCCGTTGAGGTACTTGTAGCCGCAGCCGACGGCGAGGTCGGCCTCCCAGTCGTCGAGCGCGACCGGCACCGCCCCCGCGGAGTGGGCCAGGTCCCAGCTCATGATGGCGCCGGCCTCGTTGACGGCGGCCGTGACCGTGGCGCCGTCGTGCATCCGGCCGGTGCGGTAGTCCACGTGGCTCGCCGCGACCAGCGCGACGTCGTCGTCGAGCGCGTCGACCAGGCCCTCGGGCTCCGCCCAGCGGAGGTCCAGCCCCATCAGCCGGGCGACCGAGGCGGCCACGTAGGAGTCGGTGGGGAAATTGCCGGGCTCGGTGAGCAGGACCCGGCGGTCGGGGCGCAGGCGGGCTCCCGCCACGAGCACCTTGAACAGCTGCACGCTGGTCGAGTCCCCGGCGACGACGGTTCCGGGACCGGCCCCCACCAGCCGGCCGATCCGGTCGCCGAGCCGGCGCGGCATCTCGTACCACCCGGCGGTGTTCCAGGACTGGATGAGGTCGCGCCCCCACTCGTGGTCGACCACGCGGGTCACCCGGTCCCGGACGCCGCGGGGGAGCGGGCCCAGCGAGTTGCCGTCCAGGTAGACGAGTCCGTCCGGCAGCTCGAAGCGGTCCCGGCACGAGGCCAGCGGGTCGGCGGCGTCGAGGGTGGCCGCTTCGTCGCGGCTGGCCGGCACGTGTGCGGTCATGGCCAGCACGGTACGGGCTCCGTGCAGCAGCCGAGAGTGACGGAACCGTCAGGAGGCCTCAGTGGCCTCGCGCAACCGCTCGCCTGCTGCCCGGAAGACCTCGCCGGCGAACTGCGCGTCCAGCGGGGCGTCCACGGGCCGCACCGTGACGAACCCGAGGAGCCGACCCTGCTGCAGGATCACGAAGCCCTCCTCGGACAGGCTGCCGGGGTAGAGGAACCGGGCGGCGGAGGTGAGCGACCGGGCGGTCGACGGGGAGCCGATTCCCGAGAACGGGGTGGAGGACGCCTCCACCTCCTCCACGTCGCTGGTGGCTCGTTCGCTGAGGACGGCCTGACAGGGGGCCCCGGCCTGGTCGACGTGCCGGTCCCAGGCCCGCTCCGCGGCGTTGCCGTCCGGGTACTCCAGCACGTACTGGGTCAGCTGGTGGCCGTCGACCGAGAAGCGTCTCGCGGCTGCGCCGACCGCATCGGCCTCGACGGGGACATCGACGTCCAGGCCCTCACCGGTCGGGGCGCAGGGGAAGTTGTCCCACGTCGGGGACGGTGGCGCCTGGTCCCAGATGAAGTCGCCCTCCGCCTCCGCCGTCCACTGCCCGTACGGGTCGGTGGGGAGGTCCGAGGCCTGCAACCAGGCTCCGGTCGGGTCGGGGTCCACCTCCGGGGGTGCAGGAGCAGCACCGTCCGGTGTGGGCTCGAGGGTCACCGACGGCACCGGGCCGACGGGCACGGGCTCGGCCGCGCGGTCGCCCAGCCCGGTGACGACCGCGACGCCGATGCCGACGACCGCGAGGGTGGCGACGACCGCGCCGGCGGTCTGCCGGCGGGCCCGCTGGCGACCTCGGCGGCGGACCGCGTCGGCGCC
Organism: Jiangellales bacterium; assembly: GCA_035462375.1. Classification (GTDB taxonomy): domain Bacteria; phylum Actinomycetota; class Actinomycetes; order Jiangellales; family Jiangellaceae; genus DASTQL01. The sequence goes on along the minus strand of DATHUJ010000203.1, from coordinate 11,807 downwards.
GCGGAGGTGCACCTGCGCAGTCGCCTCGTCCAGGGCCGCCAGGCGGCGGGTCAGGTCGGTGTCGAAGTCAGCGGACACGGTGGCCCTCCTCACGGGGCTCGTCGCGCAGCAGCTCGGCGAGGGCGGCCCGACCGCGGGACAACCGGGCCTTGACGGTGCCGGTCGGCGCACCGGTCTCGCGCGCCACCTCCTCGACGGAGAGCCCGCCGAGGTGGTGGAGCACGACGGCGCGCCGCTGCGCCTCGGGGATCTGCCGCAGCGCAGCGACCAGGGCGACGTTGTCCGGCGACGGCTCGGCGCCGTGCTCGGGCGGGCCGTGCCGGACCAGCGCCCTGACCCCGCCCTTCGCCTTGCGCCAGCGGCTCGCGGAGATGCGCCAGGCCACGGTGCGTACCCAGGCAGTCGGGTTCTCGGCGTCGCGCACCGTGCCCCAGTGCTGCCACGCGCGGGCGTAGGCCTCCTGGACGCTGTCCTGCGCGTCGGCGAGGTTGCCGGTCATCGCGTACATCTGCCGGAGGAGGGCGCGGTTCGTCGCGTGGTAGAAGGCGTCGAAGTCGTCCGAGTCGCCCACCTGCCATCCCCTCGTCGCGCCGCTCCCGGCAGTCTCGTCCTGGAAGACCCGCGAGCGGGCCATCCGGTTGCACGCGTGTCTGTACGGATTGGCGGCGCCTCCGCTGCGAGCATGGGCGTGATGGTCGCCCTGCTGACGAGACCGCTGCTCCGGCGCCCGGGCCCCGAGGCCGGGGCCCGGGTGTCGTGGCTCGCCGCGGGAGGGGCAGCCGGCTGGAGTGCAGTCGCCGGGCTGGCGCTGCTGGGGCTCCCCGTGCTGCTGGTCTGGCTCACCGCCGGTGCCACTGCACCGGTGGCCGAGCCGCTCCGGCTCGCCGGGCTGATCTGGCTCGGTTCCCACCGGGTGGGCGTGGAGGTCGCCGGGGCATGGTGGCAGCTGGCCCCCTGGGGGCTGACCCTCCTCCCACTGCTGCTGCTGCACCGGGCCGGCCGGTGGGCCGCACACGGGGCCGGTGTCGCGACGGCACGGGCGGCCGCCGCGCTGACGGGGGCGGTCGCCGGGGGGTACGCGACGGCCGCTGCAGCGGTCGCCGCACTGGTCGGCGTCGGTGCCTGGGAGACCGTCCCGGCCGAGGCCGCCGTGCTCGCCGGCATCGTCGCGGCAGCAGGAGCAGGCCTGGGGGTGGCCCAGGAGGCGGGGCTGCTGCGGCGTGCGGCGCAGCGGGTCCCCCGGTTCCTGCGCCCGTCGATCCACGCCGGGCTGGGGGCGCTTGCCACGCTCGTCGCCGGAGGCGGCCTGCTCGTCGCCCTGTCCGCAGTCCTCCACACCGACCGGATCGCAGAGATCGGCGCCGCGCTGGACCCGGACGTGCTGGGCGCCGTCGTCCTCGCGCTCCTCGGGTCGGCACTGGCACCCAACGCCGCCGTGTGGGCCGCGGCGTACGCGCTCGGGCCGGGATTCGCCGTCGGCACCGGCACCACGGTGGCGCCCACCGGGGTCGAGGTCGGCATGGTGCCGGCGCTGCCCGCGCTGGGTGCGCTGCCGGCGTCGACCGGCGGGCTGCTCGGCTGGAGCGTCCTGCTGCTGCCGCTCGCGGCCGGGGTCGTCGCGGCACTGCTGGTGGACCGGCTCGCCCCCGACGGTCCGTGGTGGCGCGCCGTACCGCACGCCGTCGGGAGCGGTGCCGTCACCGCGGTCGGCATGGCCGGGCTGGCGGGTCTGTCCGGCGGCTCGGTCGGCACCGGTCGGCTCGTCCACGTCGGTCCGGACCAGGCCTGGGTCGCCCTCGCGACGCTCGCGGAGGTCGGTGGTGTCGCGGCGCTCGTCGTCGTGGCGCTCCGCCTGAGCCGGCGGTGAGGGCTTCCGGCCGGCCCTAGCCGCCCTAGCCCACGCCCGGCAACCGCTCCTCCACCTGCTGCCGGAACTCGTCCTGGCAGTTCGCCTCCGCCACTCTGGTGTTGGCACCGGCCAGGCACTCGCGCAGGTCGGCCAGCTCCCGGCTGAGGAACAGCGCCAGGGCCGTCATCACCAGGCCGACGACGATGGCGAGCACACCGCCGACGTAGGGGATCCAGGTCGCGGCGACGCCGATCTCGCGCGCTCGCGGGTCGCGGCGGATCCGGAATCCGACGACCAGCAGTCCGATGCCCAGCGCAACGCCGACCGGGGGCAGCGTGACTGCGGTCACGGCCGCGACGGCGGCGAGCAGAGCCGCCAGCCTGACGCGGCGGCGGAGCGCCTTGTCCGAGTCGCCCGACGGGCTTCCCCGACGTCCCGGTCCGCGGGAGTCCCGACGGTCCTCCCCGGCGGGCCGGTGGGGACCGGGGCCCGGCGGGGGGCCATCCGGCTGCCGTTCCGGCTGCCTCGGCGGTGGCTCCGATCCCACGGCGTAGGGGTTCGGTAGGGATTCCTGCACCCCGTCATTGTCGGCGGGTGGGGTCCCACCGCGGTCGGGGCGGGCGGCGGCGCCGAAGTCCTCGGGCACCGGGCTCCCTCCTGCGACGTGGGCGCGCTGCGCACCCGATCGTCCGACCGGGGTGCCCGCTATCCTCGCCGACGCCCCCCTCCGCGGTCACGCCGGCCCCGCCGAGCCGCGACTTCCCCGTCCAGCCCCGAGGAGCACCCGTTGCGGCAGCCACCGGCCCCGCCGGCCCGGCTCGTCGTGCTGGTCTCGGGCACCGGCTCCAACCTGGCCGCACTCCTCGAGGCGTGCGCCGACCCCTCGTACGGCGCCGTCGTCGTCGCCGTCGGGAGCGACCGCGACGGGACGGGTGGGGTCGAGCGGGCAGCGGCCCAGGGGGTCCGGACCTTCGTGGTGCCCCCCGGGGACCACCCGGACCGCGCCGCGTGGGACGCCGCGCTCGCCGAGGCCATCGCGGCGCACCAGCCCGACCTGGTCGTGTCGGCCGGCTTCATGCGCGTGCTCGGGGTGCCGGTGCTCGCGCGCTTCCCCGACCGCATCGTCAACACCCACCCGGCCCTCCTGCCGGCCTTCCCTGGGACGCACGCGGTGCGGGACGCTCTGCACCACGGGGTCAAGGTCACGGGCTGCACGCTGCACGTCGTCGACGCGGGCGTCGACACCGGCCCGATCGTGGCGCAGGCGCCCGTCCCGGTGCAGGACGGTGACGACGAGGCCGGGCTGCACGAGCGGATCAAGACCGTCGAGCGCCGCCTGCTCGTGGAGTGGGTCGGCCGCATGGCCCGCGAGGGCTGGACCGTCCGAGGCAGGAAGGTGACCGTCCCATGACCGACCGGCGACCGGTGCGTCGAGCGCTCGTCTCCGTGCACGACAAGTCCGGGCTGGAGGACCTGGCCCGCGGCCTGTACGTGGCCGGGGTCGCCGTGGTGTCGACCGGTTCGACCGCCGCGCGGATCCGAGGGGCGGGGGTTCCGGTCACCGCTGTCGAAGAGCTCACCGGCTTCCCCGAGTGCCTCGACGGGAGGGTCAAGACCCTCCACCCGCACGTGCACGCGGGGATCCTCGCCGACCGGCGCAGGCCGGAGCACGAGGCTCAGCTCGCCGACCTGGCGATCGAGCCCTTCGACCTGGTCGTGGTCAACCTCTACCCGTTCGCCGAGACCGTCGCCGGGGGCGCCACGCCGGACGAGTGCGTGGAGCAGATCGACGTCGGTGGCCCGGCCATGGTCCGGGCCGCGGCCAAGAACCACCCCAGTGTCGCGGTCGTGGTCGACCCCAGGCGGTACGGAGAGGTGCTGGACGCCGTGCGGTCCGGTGGCTACACGCTCGCGGAGCGACAGCGGCTGGCAGCCGAGGCCTTCGCCCACACCGCGACCTACGACGTCGCCGTCGCCTCGTACCTCGGCAACGTCATCGCACCGACCGACGACGGCAGCGGCTTCCCCGCCTGGGTGGGCGGCACCTGGGACCGGGCCGCCGTCCTGCGCTACGGCGAGAACCCCCACCAGCCGGCCGCTCTCTACACCTCCGGCGACGGCTCAGCCGCCGGCAGCCTCGCAGGGGCCGAGCAGCTGCACGGCAGGGAGATGTCCTACAACAACTACGTCGACGCCGACGCGGCGCAGCGAGCCGCCTACGACCACGACGCCCCGGCGGTCGCGGTCGTCAAGCACACCAACCCGTGCGGCGTCGCCGTGGGCGACGACGTCGCAGCCGCGCACGCAGGCGCGCACGCGTGTGACCCGGTCTCCGCCTTCGGTGGTGTCGTGGCCGCCAACCGGCCGGTGACCGCGGCGATGGCTCGCCAGGTGGCCGAGGTCTTCACCGAGGTGGTCGTGGCCCCTGACTTCGAGCCTGCGGCGCTCGACGTGCTGACCGGGAAGAAGAACGTTCGCCTGCTGCGCTGCGCCGACCGTCGCCGGGGAGGAGCGGAGTCACGCCGGTTGCCCGGCGGCCTGCTGCTCCAGCTGACCGATGCCGTGGACGCGCCGGGGGACGACCCGGCGTCGTGGGCGCTCGCCAGCGGCGACCCGGCCGACGATGTCATGCTGGCCGATCTGCGTTTCGCGTGGCGGGCCTGCCGTGCGGTCAAGTCGAACGCGATCCTGCTCGCGCGTGCCGGCGCGTCGGTCGGCATCGGGATGGGCCAGGTCAACCGGGTGGACTCGTGCCGGCTGGCCGTCGAGCGGGCGGGGGAGCGGGCCCGGGGAGCGGTGGCGGCCTCCGACGCCTTCTTCCCCTTCGCCGACGGCTTGCAGGTCCTGCTCGACGCCGGGATCCGCGCTGTGGTCCAGCCCGGCGGCTCGGTGCGCGACGAGGAGGTCGTCGCGGCCGCCCGCACCGCCGGGGTGACGATGTATCTCACCGGGACCCGCCACTTCGCCCACTGAGCCCCTGTTGACCACGTTCACCACCCTGGTGGGGTCATCACCAGGCGCGGACGCCTCGTCCTGACCCCAGCAGCCTGGTGGTGGCCCGGCTTGGCGCGCCTCAGTGGCAGTTCCCGCGGGCGGGCCCCATCAGTGGTGGTGCGGCACGGGCGGTCCCTGGCTCAGCTGGCCGCGGATCTCACCCGGCGGGAACTGCGAGGTGTGGACGTTGACGTACGTGTTACCCGAGCGGATCGCGGCGACGAGGGCGTCGAGGGACTGGCCGGCGAGCGGCCCGACCAGGTCCGCGGACGTGATGGTTCCGGTCTGGAGCGTGCCGCTGCTCCGGCCGGGGATCAGCTGCGCCGGCGGTGCTGGTGGGTAGAGCCAGGCCACGATCGGCCCGTTCACCCCTGGCGGGGCCTGGTGGATGTGCGCCTGGGTGACGTTCTGGATGTTGGCGACGTTGAGCCGGTACGCGAGGGACTCACCGTCAGCGCTCAGCTTGACCACCCCGATGCCGCGGGCCTTCGAGTCGTTGACCGGTACCTCCTCGGCACCCGACAACGGCGCGACGTGCGCGGCCGGTGTGCCAACGGCACCACCTGCCGCGGCCAGGCCCAGTGCCGCGACCAGCGCGGCGACGGTGAGGACGGAGCGTCGCTTCATAGCTGCCTGCCTTCTCCCCGAGCGGGACGTCCTGGCGGGGCTCGCCGGGGCGGTGCGGGTCGCTCGCCGGTGCGGTGCGGGTCGCTCGCCGGATCGGCTCGGCGCAGCCGGCTCGCCTGCCCGTCAGCATCCGCCTTCCGGCAGGGTTCGGCCAGCCCCTGGCGGCCCCGACCCCGAGCGCGCCGTGGGAGGATCGGCGCCCGTGACGGCGACCATCCTCGACGGCCGGGCGACGGCTGCGGCGATCAAGGCTGACCTCCGCACCACGGTGTCCGACCTGCGTGAGCGCGGCGTCGTCCCGGGTCTCGGCACGGTGCTGGTGGGGGACGACCCGGGCAGCCGTGCCTATGTCGCCGGCAAGCACCGCGACTGTGCCGAGGTGGGGATCGAGAGCATCCGCATGGAGCTGCCGGTCGACGCCACGCAGGGTGCCATAGAGACCGCCGTCCGCGAGCTCAACGCCGACCCGCGGTGCACCGGCTACATCGTGCAGCTCCCCCTCCCGGCGGGCCTGGACGCCAACGCCGTCCTCGAGCTCATGGACCCGGCCAAGGACGCCGACGGCCTGCACCCCACGAACCTGGGCCGGCTCGTCCTCGGCCGCCGGGCGCCCCTGCCCTGCACCCCGCGAGGGATCGTCGAGCTGCTGCGCCGCTATGACGTCCCGATCGCCGGTGCCGAGGTCGTGGTGGTGGGCCGTGGGGTGACGGTCGGGCGCCCGCTCGGTCTGCTGCTCACCCGCCGCAGCGAGAACGCGACGGTGACGCTGTGCCACACCGGGACGGTCGACCTCCCGGCCCACCTGGGACGCGCCGACATCGTGGTGGCCGCCGCCGGGGTGGCCGGCCTGGTCACGGCGGACATGGTCAAGCCCGGCGCCGCCGTGCTCGACGTCGGCATCACCCGGACGGTAGCCGGCCTCGTCGGTGACGTGGACCCCTCCGTGGGGGAGGTCGCGGGCTACCTCGCGCCCATGCCCGGGGGAGTCGGTCCGATGACCCGGGCGATGTTGCTGAGCAACGTGGTGGAGGCGGCGGGACGGACCGCGCCGCAACCCTCCGCGTCCACTCCGTGACCGGCCCGGGGCGGTTCGTCGGGGTTGCTCGGTAGGGTGGTCGCGACCACGGACGAGGAGGTCCCCATGGCCGACAAGCCGCCCCGCGGTCTCGCCGACGTCGTCGCCGCATCGACGGCTGTGTCGGACATCGACGGCCAGCAGGGCCGGCTCTTCTATCGCGGCTACGACATCCACGACATCGCCGGCCGGGTCTCCTTCGAGGAGTGCGTCCACCTGCTGCAGCGTGGGGCGCTCCCCACGACCGATCAGCTCGACGGCATCGTCGGCGAGCTGGCCGACGGCCGGAATCTCGGTCCGACGGCCGAGTCCCTCCTCCCGTACGTCGTGGGCAGCGGCTCTCCCATGGAGGCGCTGCGCACGCTGGTGTCGGCGCTCTCCGTCGACGACCCCGACGCGTCCGACGCGTCCCTCGAGGCGGACCGCCGCAAGGCCACCCGACTGGTCGCCCAGATGCCGGTGCTCGTCGCCCGCTACGAGGCCGAGCGTTCCGGCCGCTCCGTCCCCGACGCCGATCCCGATCTCGGCATCGCCGGAAACTTCCTCCTGCAGATCTCCGGCAAGCACCCGTCGCCGCGCGAGGCCGAGATCTTCGACGAGTGCCTCGTGCTGCATGCCGACCACACCATGAACGCCTCCACGTTCACCGCCCGGGTCATCGCCGCGACGCTGTCCGACATCCACTCGGCCATCACCGGTGCGATGGGGGCGCTGCGCGGCCCGCTGCACGGCGGCGCCAACGAGGCGGTGATGAAGACCCTGCAGTCCATCGAGGGCGGGCCCGAGGCGGTCGACGGCTTCGTCCGCGGCGAGCTCGATGCCGGGCGCAAGCTGATGGGCTTCGGGCACCGCGTCTACAAGACCGAGGACCCGCGGGCGACGCACCTGCGCCGGATGTCCGAGGAGTTGGCCGGGATCAGCGGGGACGGCCGCTTCTACGAGATGTCCCGCCGCATGGAGCAGACGGTGCTCGACGCCAAGGGGCTCTACCCCAACGTCGACTTCTTCGCCGCCAGCGTCTACCACTCCCTCGGCATCCCGACCGACCTCTTCACCCCGGTCTTCGCGATCTCGCGGATGAGCGGGTGGACCGCGCACGTCATCGAGCAGCACGAGGACAACCGGCTGATCCGGCCCGACAGCGAGTACACCGGCCCGCGTGACCAGCGCTGGGTCCCGATCGACGAGCGGTGACCGTGGCGTCGACCGGCACCGTGTCCAGGTCACCGTGGTGGGCGGCCTGGGTCAGGGAGTGGCCGCTGGCCCTCGTCCTGCTGACCATCGGGGCCGGCCTCGCGGTCGTCGCTGACAACCACTTCAAGCGCGGGACGGTGCTCTTCGCCGGTGGGGTCTGCCTGGCGGCCCTGCTGCGTGCCGTGCTCCCCAACGCCCGCACCGGACTGCTCGCCGTCCGCTCCCGGGGGCTCGACGTGCTCACCCTGGCGGCGCTGGGCACCGCAACCGTGGTCGTCGCCGTGCTCGTCCCCCCGCCAGCGTGACGGGTTCGTCCCGGAGGTGGCGGAACGTCGCCCGTACGGGAGGGAGTCCAGCCGTCAGCCGATCAGCCCGAGCGACCGGACCGCCTCGCGCTCGTCGGCCAGCTCCGCGGTGCTGACGTCTATGCGGTCGCGCGAGAAGTCGTCGATCTCCAGCCCCGGCACCACCTCCCAGCGCCCGTCCCGGCAGGTCACGGGGAAGCTCGAGATGAGCCCCTCCGGCACGCCATAGGAGCCGTCGGAGGCTACGGCCATGGAGACCCAGTCGCCCTCCTTGGTGCCTCGGATCCAGTCGCGGGCATGGCCGATGGTGGCGTTGGCCGCGCTGGCGGCCGACGAGGCACCGCGGGCCTCGATGATCGCGGCGCCACGCTTCTGCACGGTCGGGATGAAGTCCTTCTCCAGCCAGGCCTGGTCGCCGACGGCCTCGTAGGCGTTCTGCCCGCGCACCTCGGCATGGAAGATGTCGGGGTACTGGGTGGCCGAGTGGTTGCCCCAGATGGTCATGTGCCGGATGTCGGTGACGGGAGCCCCCGTCTTGGCGGCGAGCTGTGCGATCGCGCGGTTGTGGTCCAGCCTGGTCAGCGCGCTGAAGCTCTCCCGGGGCCGGTCCGGCGCGTTGCTCATGGCGATGAGGGCGTTGGTGTTCGCCGGGTTGCCGGTTACGACGACCTTGACGCCATCGGCGGCGTGGTCGTTGATCGCCCTGCCCTGGGTGGTGAAGATCGCTCCGTTGGCCTCGAGCAGGTCGCCGCGCTCCATCCCCTTCGTACGGGGGCGGGCCCCGACCAGCAGGCAGACGTCGGCGCCGTCGAAGACCCGGGCCGCGTCGTCACCGGTCTCCACGCCGGCCAGCAGGGGGAAGGCGCAGTCGTCCAGCTCCATGACCACGCCGTTGAGCGCGCCGAGGGCCGGGGTGATCTCCAGCAGCCGCAGCTGGACGGGGGTGTCGGGCCCCAGCAGCTCCCCGCTCGCGATCCGGAAGAGCAGGCTGTAGCCGATCTGGCCGGCGGCTCCGGTGACGGCGACCTTGACGGGTGTGCTCACGGCTGGCGCTCCTCGCGTACGGGGATTGGCACGTGCGTCGTCGGCGACGCTAGCAAGACGGGGACGGGGCCACCGCCCCCCGGGCCGGCGGCCGACGCGCGGCTAGGCTGCCCGGGACACCAGGAGAGGAGACGCGCCGATGGCGAAGATCAAGGTCCAGGGGCCGGTCGTCGAGCTCGACGGTGACGAGATGACCCGGATCATCTGGCAGTTCATCAAGGACCAGCTGATCCTTCCCTACCTCGACATCGACCTGCGCTACTTCGACCTGTCGATCCAGCACCGCGACGCCACCGACGACCAGGTGACCGTCGACGCGGCCAACGCCATCAAGGAGCACGGCGTCGGGGTCAAGTGCGCCACGATCACCCCCGACGAGGCCCGGGTCGAGGAGTTCGGTCTCAAGCGGATGTGGCGCTCACCCAACGGCACCATCCGCAACATCATCGGCGGTGTGGTCTTCCGCGAGCCGATCATCATCAGCAACATCCCGCGGCTGGTGCCGGGCTGGACCAAGCCGATCGTCATCGGCCGTCACGCCCACGGCGACCAGTACAAGGCCAGCGACTTCGTCGTGCCCGGCCCGGGCAAGGTCACCATCTCCTACCAGCCGGCCGACGGGGGCGAGCCGATGGAGTTCGAGGTCGCCGACTTCCCGGGCGGTGGCGTCGCCATGGGGATGTACAACTACGACGACTCGATCCGCGACTTCGCCCGCGCGTCGTTCCGGTACGGGCTGGAGCGGGGCTACCCGGTCTACCTCTCCACCAAGAACACGATCCTCAAGGCCTACGACGGGCGCTTCAAGGACCTCTTCGCCGAGGTCTTCGAGGCGGAGTTCCGCGCCGACTTCGAGGCGGCGGGCATCACGTACGAGCACCGTCTCATCGATGACATGGTCGCTGCGGCGCTCAAGTGGGAGGGCGGCTACGTCTGGGCCTGCAAGAACTACGACGGCGACGTCCAGTCCGACACCGTCGCCCAGGGCTTCGGCTCGCTGGGGCTGATGACCAGCGTGCTGATGTCACCCGACGGCACCGTGGAGGCCGAGGCGGCGCACGGCACGGTGACCCGCCACTACCGGCAGCACCAGCAGGGGAAGCCCACGTCGACCAACCCGATCGCGTCGATCTTCGCGTGGACGCGAGCGCTGGAGCACAGGGGCAAGCTCGACGGCACCCCAGAGGTGATCCGCTTCGCGGAGGCGCTCGAGCGGGTGTGTGTCGAGACCGTCGAGGCCGGGACGATGACCAAGGACCTGGCCCTGCTGGTCGGGCCGGACCAGGGCTGGGCCACGACCGAGGAGTTCCTGGCCGCGCTGGACGCCGGGCTGCAGAAGGCGATGGCCTGACCCCAGTGATCCCCCGACTTCGCAATGATCACGGCAGCGACAGGGAGGGCAGCGGTGGCGCGGGTCGTGGTGACGGGCGGCAGCGGCAAGCTCGGCCGGGCGGTGGTGGCCGAGCTGGTGGCGCACGGCTGGGACGTGGTGAACGTCGACCGGGCCGCCCCCTCGACCCCACAGCCCTGTCCGTACGTGCGGGTCGACCTCGCCGACTACGGCCAGGTGGCGCAGGCCCTCACGCGGGTGGACGACCGGTACGACCGCGTGGACGCCGTCGTGCACCTGGCGGCCATCCCGGCGCCGGGGCTGACCGTCAACTCGGTCGTCTTCGCGAACAACATCACGGCGACCTACAACGTCTTCTCGGCCGCCCGGGCCGCCGGCATCCGGACCATCGTGTGGGCCTCGAGCGAGACGGTGCTTGGCCTGCCGTTCGACACCCCGCCCCCGTACATCCCGGTCGACGAGGACTACCCGGCGCGGCCCGAGTCGACCTACTCCCTGGTCAAGCACCTCGAGGAGCAGATGGCGGCACAGATGTGCCGCTGGGATCCCTCGCTGACGATGATCGGCCTGCGGTTCTCCAACGTCATGGATCCCGAGGACTACGCGCAGTTCCCGTCCTTCGACGCCGACCCACGGTTGCGCAAGTGGAACCTCTGGGGCTACATCGATGCCCGGGACGGGGCACAGGCCGTGCGGAAGGCGCTGGGTCACCAGGCCCCGGGCCTGGACGTCTTCGTCATCGCCAACGCGGACACCGTGATGTCCCGCCCCAACAGCGAGCTGGTCGCCGAGGTCTTCCCCGATGTCCCCTACGACTCCCGGACGGAGGAGCACACGACGCTGCTGTCGATCGAAAAGGCCCGGCGGGTCCTCGGCTACGAGCCGCGCCACTCGTGGCGTACTGAGGTCGGCGGGGCGGACTGATCGGCGCCCGGCCTTGCGGGCGACGCGGCGCAAGGCGAAGACTCCGGCCGAGGGCTACGCAAGCGGCCAGCGGCACGAGGAGGCGGTCATGAGGGTGGCGGTCATCGGCTCCGGCAACGTCGGCAATGCTCTGGCGTCCGCGGCGGTTCCCCGCGGGCACGCGGTGGTCCTCGCCGCCCGAGACCCGGGACACGCGGCCGACGCGGCCCAGGCCACCGGGGCCACAGCGGCTCAGTCGAGTGCCGAGGCAGTTGACGGGGCTGACGTCGTGGTGATCGCGGTGCCCTGGGCGTCCGTCCCGGACGTGGCCTCCGACCTCGGGTCGCACGTCGACGGGGTGGCCGTGGTCGACGCTACCAACCCGCTGCTGCCCGACTACTCCGCGATCGCGGTGGATCAGGGGTCCGGGGCCGAGGAGGTCCAGCGGCTCCTCCCCGGCGCTCC
>DATHUJ010000202.1:0-4427 GCA_035462375.1 Jiangellales bacterium | reverse complement strand
GCGTCTCCTCGGCCCCTGCCGCCTCGATCTCGGCCTCCTCGTGCTCCGCGTGCCGGTGCGCCGCCTCGTACTCCTCGGGGGACGGCTTCTGGACGACGTCGCCGAAGTAGAACTTCGACAGCTTGGCCCGGACCTTGTCCTGGCGGCGGCTTGGTGAGGGGATGCCGTTCTCGTCGGTCTCCGGGCCGAGCTCGAGCGGGGTCTGCCGCTCGTGGGCGGCCAGCGACCAGGCGGTCTCGGCGGACACCGGGGCGTGGACCTCGATGAACTCCCCGTGCGGCAGCATCTTGACGACGCCGGACTCGGAGCCGTGCAGCAGCTTCTCGCGGTCGCGCCGCTGCAGGCCGAGGCAGATCCGGACGGTAATCCAGAAGAAGAGCGGCGGCAGCACGATCAGCGCCACCTGCATGAACCGAGTGATCCAGTTGACCGGGATCTCGAAGATGGTGGCCACGAAGTCGTTGCCGCCCGACAGCCACAGAATCCCGTAGAAGATGATCGCCATGACACCGATGCCGGTGCGGACCGGGACGTTGCGCGGGCGGTCGAGGAGGTGGTGCTCGCGCTTGTCACCGGTCACGAACTGCTCGATCCACGGGTATGCGATCAGCATCGTGGAGAGGATCCCGGGGACGATCAGTGCGGGGATGAGCACGTTCCAGCTCAGGGTGAAGCCGAACAGAGTCGTCTCCCAGCCAGGCATCACCCGTAGTGCCCCGTCGAGCCAGCCGATGTACCAGTCGGGTTGGGTGCCCGCCGTGACCTGGGACGGGTCGTAGGGACCCCACATCCAGACCGGGTTGATCTGGATCGTGGCCGCCATCAGCGTGATGAAGCCGAAGACGATGAAGAAGAACCCGCTGGTCTTGGCCACGTACACCGGGAAGAAGGGGTAGCCGACGACGTTGTCGTTCGTCCGACCGGGGCCCGCCCACTGGGTGTGCTTCTGGTACCAGATGAGGATCATGTGGATCGTGATCGCGGCCAGGATCAGGCCCGGGACCAGCAGCACGTGGGCGATGAAGAGCCGGGCGATGATGTCCTCGCCCGGGTAGGGTCCGCCGAATACCCAGAAGGTCAGGTAGGTGCCGAGGACCGGGATCGACAGCAGGATGCCCTCGATGATCCGCAGGCCAGTGCCGGAGAGCAGGTCGTCGGGGAGCGAGTAGCCGGTGAAGCCGGCGGCCAGGCCCAGGAGCAGCAGGATGCTGCCGATCACCCAGTTGATCTCACGCGGCTTGCGGAAGGCCCCGGTGAAGAAGATCCGGAACATGTGCACCGTCATCGCCGCGACGAAGAGCAGGGCGGCCCAGTGGTGGATCTGCCGCATGAGCAGGCCGCCGCGTACGTCGAAGGAGAGCTCGATCGTCGACGCGTAGGCCTCGGACATCTCGATGCCGCGCAGCGGCACCCAGGCTCCGTCGTAGATCACCGGGGCCATCGAGGGCTTGAACCACAGGGTGAGGAAGACGCCGGACAGCAGGATGACGATGAAGCTCCAGAGGGCGATCTCGCCCAGCATGAAGGACCAGTGGTCCGGGAAGACCTTGCGCAGGTTCTTCTTGAGCCAGGTGTTGGTCGAGACCCGCTCATCGGCCCAGGTGGCGACCCCGCCCCCGGCCTTGGTGATCTGGCTCATCCGCGCTCCCAGTAGCTCGGGCCGATCGACTCGGTGAAGTCACCCTGCGCTACCAAGTATCCCTCGTCGTCGACGGCCAGCGCGAGTTGTGGGAGCGGCCGGTTGGCGGGCCCGAAGATCACCCGGCCGTGGTCGGCGAGGTTGAAGGTCGACTGGTGGCAGGGGCAGAGCAGGTTGTGGGTCTGCTGCTCGTAGAGGCTGATCGGGCAGCCGGTGTGGGTGCAGATCTTGGAGTAGGCCAGGATCCCGTCGACGTCCCAGTTCTCCCGGCCGGGGAAGGGGACGATCTCCTCCGGCTCCATCCGCACCAGGATGACCGCGGACATGGCCCGGGCGGCCAGCCGCTCGGCGTGCTCCTCGTGCGGGATCTCCTCGTAGGTCGCCGGCATGGCGTTGACCAGCTGGCCGATCTCGAGGTCCGAGGCCCGGACCGGGGTGAACGTGTAGTCGTTGAGCACCCTGACGCCCTCGTCCCAGATGGTCCGCTCGTGGTAGTCGCCCGGGAAGGGTCCCAGGTCGCGCAGCAGCACCACGGCGGGGATGGGCAGCAGCAGTATCGCGCCGAGCAGGGAGCGCCGGAGCAACGGTCGCTGGGCGAAGCCGCTCTCCTCCAGCCCGATGTCCCATGCGTCGCGGGCGCCGGCGGTGATGGCCGGGTCGCCGTGCTTCTTGCGCGGCTCGACGATCTCGACATCGGGCATGAGCTTCTTGGCCCAGTGGATCGCGCCGGCACCGATGAGGAAGAGCGCTCCGCCCAGGCCGATGCCGATGACCAGGTTGGATCGCTGCACCTCGGCGAGCGTGTCGATCGGCAGCACGATGACGCCGACCGAGGCGACCAGGACGAGGATCGCGGCGAGGCCGAACATCGCCGCGACCTGCCGTTCGGCCCGCTTGGCGGCGACGGGGTCGGTGTCTGTGACCCGGTCGATGTGGGGCGGCAGACCGGGGTCGGGGACCGGGTCGGCGGCGTGGTCGCCGAGCCGCTCGAGCTCGCGAGAGGTGTCGCTGGCCATGTCTCCGCTTTCTCTCCTGGTCACCCGGTCACTCGAGCATGACAAGAAACGGCCGATTCCGCAGCAACGCCGGCGTGCCTCCGCACGCTGCCGGCCCGCGCCAGCCCGCTCACGACGCCTTGGTGCCGATCCAGACCGCGGCGCCGATCAGCCCGCCGATCCCGATGATCCACGCCCACAGCCCCTCGCTCACCGGGCCGATCCGCCCGATGCCCAGCCCGCCGGGGTTGGGTGCGGCCTCCACCGTCTGCAGGTAGGCGATGATGTCGCGCTTGTCCTCGGGCGTGAGCACCTGGTCGTTGAAGACCGGCATGGACTGCGGCCCCGTGATCATGGCCTGGTACATGTGGATGGGCTCCACGCCGGTGAGCGCCGGCGCGTACTTCCCGTACGTGAGGGCGCCGCCCTGGCCGGTCGTGTTGTGGCACGAGGCGCAGTTGGTGCGGTAGAGGACGCCGCCGTGCGAGGGGTCGCCCTGCTCCGGGTCGTACTGGTCAGGCGTGGGGACCGGCGGCCCGGGCGCCAGCGACGCGACGTAGGCCGCCAGGGCGTCGATCTGGTCCTCCGTGTACTGGACCTCCTTGCGGGGAGCCTGCGCACCCGGGGCGGACATCGGCATGCGCCCGGTGGCGACCTGGAAGTTGACGGAGGCGGCGCCGACTCCGACGAGCGACGGCCCGAGCACCTCACCCGTGTCGCGGATCTGCCCCTCGCCGCCGAGACCGTGGCACGAGGCGCACCCGATCGCGAAGAGCCGCTGCCCCTCGTCGATCTGCGTCGACGACTGCGCCTGCACCTGGGCGCGGCTGGTGGGGGCGAAGGCCGCGTAGACGACTCCGAGGGCGAGGAGGGCCAGCAGCAGGACGGCCACGGGGGCCATCGGGTGGCGGCGCCGGGCGGAGAGGCTGGACACGTCGCTCCTCGTCACTCTTCGGTCACTCTTGGTCGTACTCGTGGGTCAACGGATCACGTAGATGGAGAAGAACAGCGCGATCCACACCACGTCGACGAAGTGCCAGTAGTACGAGACGACGATCGCGCTGGTCGCCTGCTCGTGGGTGAAGCGTCTGGTCACGAAGGTCCGGCCCAGCACGAGCAGGAACGCGATGAGCCCGCCTGTGACGTGCAGGCCGTGGAAGCCGGTGGCCAGGTAGAAGATCGAGCCGTACGGGTCGCTGGAGAGCGTCAGCCCCTCGTGCCAGAGCTCTGCGTACTCGAAGATCTGCCCCGCGACGAAGACCGCGCCCATGATGTAGGTGAGGACGAACCACTCCCGCAGGCCCCAGCGGCGCACGTCGAGGACGCCGCCCAGCCGGCCGACCTGGCCGCGCTCGGCCTTGAGTACCCCGATCTGGCAGGTGACCGAGGAGAGCACGAGGATCGTGGTGTTGGCCGTGGCGAAGGGGATGTTCAGCAGCTGCGGCTGGGTGTCCCACAGCGACGGCGAGACCGCCTTGAGCGTGAAGTAGATCGCGAACAGCGCCGCGAAGAACATGAGCTCGCTGGACAGCCACACGATGGTGCCCACCGAGACGAGGTTCGGCCGCTCGGGGTAGGGCGCGGGCTCGGTGTCGACTGCGGTTGCCGTGGCCACGGGCGTCAGTATGCCGGGCGGCACCGGCGACCACACCCCCACCCCGGAAACCGATATGTGGGCGTGTTGCGGGCTCGGAGGGGCTCCGACCGGCTCCCGGCGCGGGACGCGCGTAGGTACTGTCCGGCCCCGTGGTGCTCCTCTTCGGCCTGACCGCCTTCACCGGGGCGGGGCTGCT
>DATHUJ010000201.1:0-3436 GCA_035462375.1 Jiangellales bacterium | reverse complement strand
TGGGTGAACTCGTTCTGCGGCCCGCCGGATCCTTCGTCGAGGTACGAGGGACCTGGCCCGGCCTCGCCGATCCAGCCCGCGTCGGCTTGGGGCGGGATGCAGTAGCCGAGGTGCTGGAGGGAGTACAGGACGTTCATCGCGGACGTGCTTGATGCCGTCCTCGTTGCCGGTGACGACCACCCCGCCGACCTTGCCGTAGAAGGCGTACTGCCCGGCCTCGTTGAGCTGGCCGGACATCGCGTAGAGGCGCTCGACGACCCGGGTGCAGACGCTGGACTTGTCACCGAGCCAGATCGGCGTGCCGAGGACCAGGATGTCGGCCGCCAGGACTTGTTCCGCGATCGGCGGCCAGTCGTCGCGGTCGGCGCCGTGCTCGGTCATGTCCGGGTAGACCCCCGGCGCCAGGTGGTGGTCCACCGCGCGGACCTGCTCGACCGCGACACCGTGCTTGCGCATGATCGCCTGGCCGACCGCCATCAGCGCCTCGGTGTTCGACACCTGGGGCGACGGCTTCAGCGTGCAGCCGATGAACACCGCGCTGAGGTCGGAGAAGTCGTACGGCTGGCTCACGGGGCCTCCTGACGGGCCTCGGGGCCTGCCCGACGAGGCCCGCAGGTGCCATGGTGGACCCTGGGCCAGGTAGCAGCAGGTCGCAGCCGCCGGACCCTCAGGCTACGCTGGCGTAGGTTACGTCCTCGTACGTGATCCGGTGAAGGGTGAAGCCCGTGACGCAGAAGCGCTGGACCGAGACCGAGTTGTTGCTCGACCTGGAGCCCGTCGTCGCCGGCGAGCTGGAGCGTCACCTCACGATGGCGCAGGAGTGGATGCCCCACCAGTACGTCCCGTGGAGCGAGGGCCGCGACTACGACGGCCCGCTCGACGGGGAGGCATGGAGCGAGCAGGACACCGACGTGCCCGAGGTGGCGCGTACGGCCCTCGTGGTCAACCTGCTCACCGAGGACAACCTGCCCAGCTACCACCACGAGATCGCGTCGCTCTTCGGGCGCGACGGCGCGTGGGGCACCTGGGTGCACCGCTGGACCGCGGAGGAGGGCCGGCACAGCATCGCGATCCGCGACTACCTCACCGTGACCCGTGCGGTGGACCCCGACGACCTCGAGCGCGCCCGCATGACGCACATGGAGGCCGGGTTCGAGAACCTGCACGGTGACGAGATGCTGCACTCCCTGGCGTACGTGTCGTTCCAGGAGCTGGCCACGCGGGTCTCGCACCGCAACACGGGCAAGGCCGCGGGCGACCCCCGTGCCGAGGCGCTGCTCGCGCGGATCGCCATGGACGAGAACCTCCACATGATCTTCTACCGCAACATGCTCGCGGCCGCCCTCGAGCGCGCCCCGTCCCAGACGATGCGCGCCGTGACTGACGTGGTGACGCAGTTCCAGATGCCCGGCTATGGCATCGAGGGATTCGCCCGCAAGAGCGCCGAGATCGCCAACGCCGGCATCTACGACATCCGCCAGCACCTCGACGAGGTGCTGCGCCCGGTGCTCCGGCAGTGGAAGGTCTGGGACGTCGAGGGCCTCGACGAGGAGGGCGAGCAGGCCCGGGAGGAGCTCGACGCCTACCTGGACAAGGTCGAGACCGCCGCTCAGCGGTTCGAGGCCCGGCGCGCCGCCCGGCGCGAGCGCGAGGCCGCCCGCGCGGCCGGGGCCGCCCCGGAGTGACCCGGTCCACCACCCTCTCGGTACGGGACGGCGTCCCGGCCGACGCGGCGATGCTCGCCGAGCTCGGGATCAGGACCTTCCGCGAGACCTACGCGGAGAGCAACGCCGAGCACCAGCTCGAGGCCTACATCGCCGAGGCCTACCGCGAGGACGTGCAGGCGGCCGAGCTGGCCGACCCCACCGTCACGTATCTGATCGCGGAGGTCGACGGGACGCCGGTGGGCTTCGTCCTCGTCCGGGCGGCCTCGGCGCCCGACCCGATCCGGGCCCGTAGCCCCCTGCAGCTGGAACGCATCTACGTCGACCGGGAGCACCAGGGGGTCGGGGCCGGTGCCGCGCTCGTGCGGGCGATGCTCGAGCGGGCGGCGGTCAGGGGGCACGACGTCGTGTGGCTCACCGTCTGGGAGCGCAACCCCGCGGCGATCGCGTACTACCGCCGGTGGAACTTCGAGCACGTCGGCGAGGTCGAGTTCGTGCTCGGCTCCGAGCGGCAGACCGACCTGGTCATGGTCCGGCCGGTCTGATCGACGCTTTCCCCGACTCCTCCCGCACCGCTACGATCACCGGCGAGGTGCCACCGGCCCGGCGGTTGCGGTGCATCGGGGGTCGCCGGTGGTCGTGGGTCTCGTCTCGACCCCACCGAGGTGGGCCATGGCGTTGCAGGAGGGAACGGCCGGGGAGACAAGGACCCGGGTGCTGCCCGAGACCAGGTTGCTGGCGGCCGTGATCGTGCCGTTCCTGGTGGCCGCCTGGGTGATCCTCTACCTCCAGCCCGACCGGACGGGCGATCTCTTCGCCTGGCCGGTGAGCCCCTCGATGACGGCGATGCTGCTGGGCGGCGTGTACCTGGGCGGCGCCTACTTCTTCGTACGCGCGGTGTTCGCACCCGACTGGGAGCGGATAGCGCTGGGCTTCCTGCCGGTCGCGGGGTTCGCCACGCTCATGGGGGTGGCGACCATCCTGCACTGGGACCGCTTCACGAGCGGCCACGTGGCCTTCTGGACCTGGTCGGTCATCTACTTCACCTCCCCGTTCCTCGTCCTGCTCGTGTGGTGGCGCAACCGACGTCTCTCCCGTACGACGGGCGCCGGGGCTCGTCGCGACGAGCTCGACCTGCCCGGTCCGGCACGGACGGCAGCCCGGCTCCTGGGGCTCCTGGCGCTGGCAATCGCGGCCGTCGTCTTCGGGCGGCCCGCCCTGGCGGTGGAGGCCTGGCCGTGGACCCTGACCCCGCTCACGGCCCGGGTGACGGGAGCGGTCTTCGTCCTCGGCGGTGCCGGCGTCGGCATCGCCCGCCACCCGGAGTGGCGCTCGGTCCGGCTCATGGTCCAGGTGGCCCTGCTCATGCTCGCGTTGGTCGTCGGCGCCACCGCCCGCGCGTGGGACGAGTTCGACCAGGGCAGCGTCCTCACCTGGGTCTTCGTCGGGTGGCTCCTGCTCGTGTCCGCCGGCTCCATGCTCCTGTACGTACGGATGGAGGCGGAGCGACGCGCTCAGCGCTCGGCGGTCGGCTCGTGACCGGACGACGGCGGTGACCACGGATCGCACCATCGACGGGCTGATCGCCCGGATGCAGGCGCTGCTGGACTCCATGGACCCCGGCGACGTCAGGTCCTACTTCCTCGCCACCTACCTGCGCACCACCCGTGCCGTCCGGTCCGACCTTGCCGGCGGGGGCTTCGTCGACCCGGAGTGGGCGGAGCGCTGGGACGTTGCCTTCGCCGACCTCTACCTCGACGCCGTCGAGCAGT
>DATHUJ010000200.1:0-6504 GCA_035462375.1 Jiangellales bacterium | reverse complement strand
CGCCACCGCTCGGGCCAGCCTGGCCTCGTGGCCAGAGCCGGTCGGGTGACGGGGCCGGCCCTCGCCTGCCTCGGAGCCGTCGTCCTGGCCGCCTGCGGAGCACCGACGACGATCGCGGACGACCGCTCGACCCCGACGCCGGGCGTCGAGACCGCGGAGTACCGCCCTGGCGTCGAGGCAGACGTCCACCTCCCCACACGCCCCACCAGCGGACCCGTGCCGGTCGTCGTGACCGTGCCAGGGGGCTCGTGGGCGACGGCCGACCGCACCGGCCTCGGCCCCCTGGCCGCAGCACTCGCGGCCGAGGGCATGGTCGCCGTCAACGCCCGCTACCGGGCGGCCGGGGACGGAGTGGTCTTCCCCACCCCGGTCGAGGACGTCGCCTGCGCGGTGTCGTGGGCAGCGGCGCAGGCCGAGGATGCGGGGTTCAGCTCCGAGCCGCTGGTCCTCATCGGCCACTCGGCAGGCGCGCACCTGGGCGTCCTGGCCGCGCTCTCGCCAAGCGAGTTCAGGGGAGACTGCCCCGCGCCGCCCAGTGAGCCCGACGCCTTCGTCGGCCTGGCCGGCCCATACGACCTGACGGAGGTGGAGCCGCTGGTCCAAGCGCTGCTCGGCGCCACCCCCGAGGCCGACCCGGCGGCGTGGGCGCGGGCGGACCCGCTACGACGAGGCACGGACCGCCCCGAGCTCGACGTCCTGCTCCTGCACGGCACATCCGACGACGCGGTCGCACCGGAGGCCTCCGACCGGCTGGCGTCAGCGCTGCGCGAGGGCGGGCACGACGTCACCTTGACCCTGCTGCCGGGCGTCGACCACGACGTGGTCTATGCCGCCGACACGGCGGCGCCGCTGATCACCGACTGGGTGACGGTGACGGGTCCACCGACACCGACGGGGTAGGTGCACGACGATCGGGCAGGCTCCCTCCGTACGGGACTCAAGGCCGGCGGACAGACGGAGAGGAGCACGCGATGGCGTCGTTCGAAGGGAAGGTCGCGATCGTCACGGGCGGTGGCTCGGGCATCGGCGAGACGTGCTGCAAGGAGCTGGCCGCCAAGGGCGCGAAGGTGGTGGTGAGCGACATCAACCTCGACGGGGCCGAGCGGGTCGTCCGCGAGATCGTCGACGCGGGTGGGACTGCCAGCGCGGTCGAGCAGGACACCGCCAAGCCCGAGGACTCCGAGCGCGTGGTCCGCCACGCCGTCGAGACCTACGGTGCGCTGCACCTCGCGTTCAACAACGCCGGCATAGGCGGCAAGCAGGCACCTGCAGGAGAGACCGACCTCGCCGACTGGGACCGGGTGATCGACATCAACCTCAACGGCGTCATGTACGGGATGCGCCACCAGATCCCGGCCATGCTGGAGACCGGCGAGGGCTGCGCCATCGTCAACATGGCCTCGATCCACGGGATGGTCGCAGCCATCGGCAACGGTGCCTACACGGCGTCCAAGCACGGCGTCATCGGGATCACCAAGAACGCCGCCGCGGAGTACGGCCCGCAGGGTCTGCGCATCAACTGCGTCGGGCCCGGCTACATCATGACGCCACTGCTGGAGAACAACCTCACCGAGGACGTCCTCGAGATCCTCAAGACCAAGCACCCGCTGGGTCGTCTCGGCCGCTCGGAGGAGGTCTCCCACCTGGTGTGCTTCCTGCTATCCGACGAAGCGTCCTTCATCACCGGCAGCTACCACCTCGTCGACGGCGGCTACACGACCGTGTGAGCCGGCCGGTCAGCGCTGGTTCGCCGGGATCCCCCGCGCCGCCAGGCGGGCGGTCTCGGCGATCCGGCGCTGCCGGGTCTCCGGCCGTTTGGCGCTCTTGACCCACCAGAGGATCATCTTGCGGTTGGACGGGCTGAAGCCCTCGTAGGTCTCCCGCGCGCCGGGCTCGGCGTCGAGCGCCGCGGCCAGGTCGCCGGGTAGCTCCAGGGCCTCGACCGAGTCCAGCACCGTCCAGCTGCCGTTGGCCTTCGCCGTCTCCACCGCGGCGATGCCCGCGGGCTGCATCGATCCGGCGGCGAGCAGCCGCTCGACCCGCTCCTTGTTGGTGCGTGCCCAGGTGCTCGTCGGCTTCCGGGGAGTCATGAGCAGCATCGACCGCTCGTCGTCGAGGGTCCTCGCCGTGCTGTCGACCCAGCCGAAGCAGAGAGCCTCTTCGATCACCGCCTCGTACGGGAGGGACGGCCGCCCCGTCGCCTGCTTCCACGAGACGAGCCACACGCCACGCTCGGTGTCATGATGGTCGGCCAGCCAGGCGCGCCACTGCTCCCGGCTCTCGGGGTGGAACCGCGGCCGGTCGTCGATGGTCTTGCGCTGCACGACGGTTCGCCTCCCTCTGCCCCGTACGGAGGGGCCGATCCGGCACCGGTGCGGGACGGGGCTCGCAATGACTCGGCTGCTGCGCGACCTCACGGTCACCAGGGACCGTACAGGCCACTGTTCGCTGCCCGCACGGCGCCGACATAGCCCCGGCGCTCATGTGCCGTCTCGTCCGTGCTCGGCGGCACCGAGAGGAGGCCGCGCAGCTGGTCGACCGCTGCGAAGCCCTTGCGTGTCATCCAGTCGGACAGGCCGTCGAGCAGGACGGCCGCGTGCTCGGGGCCGTGGCGCAGGAGCGCCGACGCGGTCATGACGACGTCGGCGCCGGCCAGCAGGTACCTGGCAACATCGTCGGGGCCTTCGACCCCGGTGGTCGCCGCGAGTCCCGCCCGGACGCGACCGCGCAGGAGCGCGATCCAGGTCCGTGGCAGCCGGGCCTCCGCGGGACTGGAGAGCCCCACGGCCGGGACGACGGCGAGGGTCTCGGGGTCGATGTCGGGCTGCAGGAACCGGTTGAAGAGCACGAGTCCGTCAGCACCGGCCTCGTCGAGCCGCAGCGCCATCTCACCCGTGGAGCTGAAGTACGGGCTCAGCTTGACCGCTACCGGCACAGTCACCGCTTCCTTGACCCGGGCGAGGATGTCGACGTGCCGCTGCTCCACGTCACGGCCGGAGATGCGCGGGTCTCCGGGGAGGTAGTACACGTTCAGCTCGATCGCGGCAGCCCCGGCCCCCTGCATCGCCTCGGCGTAGTCGGTCCAGCCACCGGGCGTGACCCCGTTGAGGCTGGCGATCACCGGTACGTCGACGGCGGCCACGGCTCGCTCGAGGAGGCTCAGGTAGCGGTGCGGGCCGGGCTCCTCCTCGACCGCGGCCGGGAAGTACGACAGCGACTCGGCAAAGCTCTCGGAGTGGGCGTCGACGAGGCGCGCGTTCTGCGCCGCCTCCCTGAGCAGCTGCTCCTCGAAGAGCGAGTAGAGGACGACCGCACCCACGCCGGCGTCGGCAAGGCGCCGCACGCCGTCCACGGTCCGGGACAACGGCGACGCCGATGCGATGAGCGGGTTGCGCAGGGCGAGACCCAGGTAGTCGGTGGACAGCTCCATCAGCGATCCCGACGAGGGTCGGCCGGGTATCGATGAGCGTCGCGGGTCGCCATCTCCTCGTAGACCTCCCAGCGCTGTGCGACGGCCTCCTCGGCCAGACCGTGCAGGCGTTCGGCCTCGGCCGGGTCGGTGTTCGCCAGCGTGCGAAAGCGCAGCTCGCGGTTGGTGTAGTCGGCGAGCGGGATGCGGGGCCGCGGCGAGTCGAGCAGGAACGGGTTACCTCCTGATGCACGCGCGACCGGGTCGTAACGGATCAGTGGCCAGTACCCGCTGGCCACAGCGCGGTACTGCTGGTCCAGGCCGTTTCGCATCTCGATGCCGTGCGCGATGCAGTGGCTGTAGGCGATCACCAGGGAAGGCCCGTCGTATGCCTCTGCCTCACGGAATGCTGTCAGCGTCTGCTGCGGATCGGAACCCATGGCGACCCGGGCGACGTACACGTTGCCGTAGGCGATCGCCTGGAGGGCGAGGTCCTTCTTCTGCGTGGTCTTGCCGGCGGCCGCGAACTTGGCGACGGCGCCGAGCGGTGTCGCCTTGGACATCTGCCCACCGGTGTTGGAGTAAACCTCGGTGTCGAGCACGAGCACGTTGACGTCCCGGCCGCTGGCCAGGACGTGGTCGAGCCCCCCGGACCCGATGTCGTAGGCCCAGCCGTCGCCCCCGACGATCCACACGCTTCGCCGTACCAGGTGGTCCACGACGCTGAGCAGGTCGGCCACGACAGGGCCGTCCAGCCGGTCGAGCCGCCGCATCAGCTCCGCCACCCGTTCGCGCTGGGCGCGCAGCTCCGACTCCCGGAGCTGTGGAGCCTCCAGGATCCCGTCGACCAGCTCGGCGCCCACCACGTCGCGCAGTCCCAGGAGGCGCCGGCGTGCCAGCTCGGTCTGCCCGTCGGCGGCGAGCCGGAAGCCGAGGCCGAACTCGGCGTTGTCCTCGAAGAGCGAGTTCGACCAGGCCGGGCCGCGGCCGGCGGAGTCGGTGGTCCACGGTGTGGTGGGCAGGTTCCCGCCGTAGATCGACGAGCAGCCCGTCGCGTTGGCGACCATGAGCCGGTCGCCGAACAGCTGCGAGAGCAGCTTGAGGTAGGGCGTCTCGCCGCAGCCCGTGCAGGCACCGGAGAACTCGAACAGCGGCTCGAGGAACTGGGTGCCGCGCACCGTCCCGAAGTCCACCCGGGTGCGGTCGGTCTCCGGCAGCGTCTCGAAGAAGTCGATGCTGTCCCGCTCGGTGGCGAGCAGCGGCTCGCGCTCGGCGAGGTTGATCGCCTTGCGGACCGGGTCACCCGGCGCGACGGCCGGGCAGGCCTCGACGCACAGTCCGCACCCCGTGCAGTCCTCGACGTAGACCTGAAGTGTGTAGAGGGCGTCCGGGAGCCCGGGGGCCTCCAGCGGAGCCGACCGGAACCCCTCCGGTGCGCCCTCGAGCTGGGACGGGTCGTAGTACCTGGAGCGGATCACGCTGTGCGGGCAGACGAAGCTGCAGTTGCCGCACTGGATGCACAGGTCGGCGTCCCAGTCCGCGACGAGATCGGAGATGTTGCGTTTCTCGAACGCCGTCGTCCCGCTGGGGTAGGTGCCGTCCGAAGGCAGCGCGCTCACCGGCAGTTCGTCGCCGCGTCCGGCCATCATCACCGCGGTGACCTCGCGCACGAACTCAGGTGCGTCGGCGGGCACGACCGGTGGCAACTCCCGGAAGGCGGTCAGGTGACCGGGCACCTCGATCCGGTGCAGTTCGGCAACCGCACGGTCGACGGCGGCATGGTTGCGGGCGACGACCTCCCGCCCACGCCGGCCGTAGGTCTTCGTGATCGCCTCCTTGACCGCGGCGATCGCCTGGTCCTGCGGAAGCACGCCGGAGATTGCGAAGAAGCACGTCTGCAAGACGGTGTTGGTCCGTCCCGGAATACCGACCTCGCGGGCGACCCGAGCGGCGTCGATCGCGTACAGATCGATGCCCTTGGCGAGGATCTGCTCTTGCGCCGAACGCGGCAGCGCGTCCCACACCTGGTCCGGGCTGAACGAGGCGTTGAGCAGCAACGTCGCACCCGGCGCCGCGACTCCGAGCACATCGACCCGGTCGAGCAGCCCGAACTGGTGGCAGCCGACGAAGCTCGCCTGCCGGACCAGGTACGGCGCCCTGATCGGCTGGGAGCTGAAGCGCAGGTGCGACACGGTCTGTGAGCCGGACTTCTTCGAGTCGTAGACGAAATAGCCCTGGGCGTGCAGGTTCGGGTCGGCGCCCAAGATCTTGATCGTGTTCTTGTTCGCGCCTACTGTGCCGTCCGAGCCGAGGCCGAAGAAGACCGCCCGCACGGTGTCGGCCGGCTCGATATCAAGCGCCGCATCGAAGGGCAGGCTGGTACCCGTCACGTCGTCGGTGATGCCGATGGTGAACCGCGGTCTCGGGCGCTCCCGGGCCAGTTCGGCGAACACACCCGCGACCATGCCCGGCGTGAACTCCTTCGACGACAACCCGTACCGGCCGCCGACGACTCTCGGCAGGTGTTCGCGTTCACCGTCGGCATAGGCTTCGGCCAGCGCCGCGAGTACGTCGAGGAACAGCGGTTCACCGTGTGAGCCTGGCTCCTTCGTCCGGTCGAGTACCGCGATCGACCGCACGCTCGCCGGTATCGCGTCGACCAGCGCTCGAGCCGGAAACGGCCGGTACAGCCGCACCTGGACCACGCCGACCCGCTCGCCCCGGGCGTTCAGGTGGGCCGCCGTTTCGCGGGCGGTCTGCGCCCCGGAGCCCATCAGTACCAGCACCCGATCAGCCGTCGGGTCGCCGGCGTAGTCGACCAACCCGTACCGGCGGCCGGTACGTTCTGCGAGCGCGGCCATCATCTCGTCCACCACACCGGGTGTCCCGGCATAGAACGCGTTGACTGTCTCACGGGCCTGGAAGTAGACGTCCGGATTCTGGGCCGTGCCACGGATGAAGGGACGCTCCGGCGACAACGCCCGGCCGCGGTGCGCGCGGACCAACTCGGAGGGCACCAGCGCGCGCAGGTCGTCGTCGGTAAGCATTTCGATCGTGTTCAGCTCGTGCGAGGTGCGGAAGCCGTCGAAGAAGTG
>DATHUJ010000199.1:0-8492 GCA_035462375.1 Jiangellales bacterium | reverse complement strand
GAAGACCTCGACGACGACCTCGACGCCCTGGTCGACGGCGGCCCGCTCCCGGACAGCGGACCACTGGTCGCACCCGAGCCGGGCGCGGTGTCCCGCGACACCGCCGCCTGAGCGGCGCGCGGCCCGGGCTGTCCCCTCCGGCCCGGGCCGCGCCCCATCGGTCGGCCGACGATTGGGGCGAGCAGGGCGGCAGGCCGTACGCTGGACGCCCTATGGCTGAGTACATCTACACGATGCGCAAGGCGCGCAAGGCGCACGGCGACAAGGTCATCCTCGACGACGTCACGCTGTCCTTCCTGCCCGGCGCCAAGATCGGTGTCGTCGGTCCCAACGGGGCCGGCAAGTCCAGCGTGCTCAAGATCATGGCGGGCCTCGACCAGCCGTCGAACGGCGACGCCGTGCTGAGCCCCGGCTACACCGTCGGCATGCTGCAGCAGGAGCCCTCGCTCAACGAGGACAAGACGGTGCTCGGCAACGTCGAGGAGGGGGTCGCCGAGACCAAGGCGATGCTCGACCGCTTCAACGAGATCGCGGAGAAGATGGCGGTCGAGTACTCCGACGCCCTGCTCGAGGAGATGGGCCGGCTGCAGGAGCAGCTCGACCACCGCAACGCCTGGGACCTCGACTCCCAGCTCGAGCAGGCCATGGACGCCCTGCGGTGCCCGCCCGGTGACGCCGACGTCACGGTGCTCTCCGGCGGCGAGCGGCGGCGGGTCGCGCTGTGCAAGCTGTTGCTCGAGGCACCAGACCTCCTGCTGCTGGACGAACCCACCAACCACCTCGACGCCGAGAGCGTCCAGTGGCTCGAGCAGCACCTGGAGAAGTACGCCGGGACCGTCGTCGCGGTGACCCACGACCGCTACTTCCTCAACAACGTCGCTCAGTGGATCCTCGAGCTGGACCGCGGGCGCGCCTATCCGTACCAGGGGAACTACTCCACGTACCTCGAGACCAAGGCCGCGCGCCTCAAGGTCGAGGGGGCCAAGGACGCCAAGCGGCAGAAGCGCCTCAAGGAGGAGCTGGACTGGGTCCGGTCCAACGCCAAGGGGCGGCAGACCAAGCAGCGGGCGCGACTCGAGCGCTACGAGGAGATGGCGGCCGAGGCCGACAAGCACCGCAAGCTCGACTTCGAGGAGATCCAGATCCCGCCGGGCCCGCGGCTGGGCAGCGTCGTGGTCGAGGCGCAGGGGCTGGGCAAGGGCTTCGGCGACCGGACGCTCATGCAGGACCTGTCCTTCACGCTGCCGCGTAACGGCATCGTCGGCGTGATCGGTCCCAACGGCGTCGGCAAGACCACCCTGTTCAAGATGATCATCGGTGAGGAGCAGCCGGACGAGGGTGTCCTGCGCATCGGCGAGACCGTCCAGCTCTCCTACGTCGACCAGTCCCGCGCCGGGCTCGACGGCAGGAAGACGGTCTGGGAACTGGTCTCCGACGGTCTCGACCACATCAAGGTCGGCCACGTCGAGATGCCCAGCCGAGCCTATGTCGCGGCCTTCGGCTTCAAGGGCCCCGACCAGCAGAAGCCGGCGGGAGTGCTCTCCGGCGGCGAGCGCAACCGGCTCAACCTGGCGCTCACCCTCAAGCAGGGCGGCAACCTCGTCCTGCTCGACGAGCCCACCAACGACCTCGACGTCGAGACCCTGCAGTCGCTGGAGCACGCCCTGCTGGAGTTCCCCGGCTGCGCCGTGATCACCTCGCACGACCGGTGGTTCCTCGACCGCGTCGCTACCCACATCCTGGCCTGGGAGGGTGACGACGAGGACCCGTCGACCTGGTTCTGGTTCGAGGGCAACTTCGAGTCGTACGAGAGGAACAAGATCGAGCGGCTCGGCGTGGAGGCCACCCGGCCGCACCGGGTCACCTATCGCAAGCTCACCCGCGACTGATCACGGCCGGGGGGTGTCCTCGTCCCTGATCCGCCCGCGGCGGCGAAGGCGGTGGACGACGAAGACCGCGAGCGCGACGGCTGCTCCCGCGACGAGAAACCGGTCGACGACGTCGACGTAGTCGGCGACCAACCGGTACTGCGTGCCGAGCACCATCCCGGCCCCGACCAGCAGGGTGTTCCAGGTGCCGCTGCCCAGCGCGGTGAGCAGGACGAAGCGGCTCACCGGCATCCGTCGGGTACCGGCCGGCACGGAGACCAGGCTCCGCACGCCCGGCACCAGCCGGCCCACCAGCACCGCCACCTCGCCACGGCGGTCGAACCACTCCTCGGCCCGGTCGACGTCCCGGTGTTCGACGAGCGGCACCCGAACCAGGATCGCCCGGGTGCGTCGTTCCCCGAGCCCACGGCCCGCCCCGTACAGGAGCAGAGCCCCGAGCACCGAGGCGGTGGTGGTCGCCACCAGGACGGCGAGCAGCGAGAGCCGGTCCTGCTGCACGAGGAAGCCGGCCAGGGGCAGCACCAACTCGCTCGGGATGGGCGGGACCACCGTCTCCAGCAGCACGATGGCGGCGACCCCGAGGGCGCCGAGCGACTCCACCACGTCGAGCACCCAGCCGACGAGGCCCCCGGCGTCCACCTGCAGCACGTGCACCCGCTCACCCTGCCCGGTCCCGGCCCGCCGCACCCGTTGCAGGAGGATGTGACGCGTGACGCGACACGTGTGCCACGTACCCATGCGGTGGTCGGACATGGACGCCTTCGGCCACGTCAACAACGTGGTCTACCTGCGCTACCTGCAGGAGGCGAGGGTGGACATGCTCTTCGTCCATGCGCCGAGGCACGGAGCGGAGGAGCTCGCGGCCGGGGTCGTGGTGGCCCGGCACGAGGTGGCCTACCGGGCACCGCTGCTCTTCCGGCCGGCGCCGGTCCGGGTGGAGACGTGGGCCAGCCGGGTGGGGGCCGCGTCGTTCACGCTCGGCTACGAGGTGCTCGACCTCGGCGAGGACGGGGCCCGGACCGTGTACGTCGTCGCCTCGTCGGTCCTCGTCCCGTACCACCTCGAGGCGGAGCGTCCGAGACGGGTCCGGCCCGAGGAGAGGGTCGTCCTGGAGAGCTTCCTCGACCCCGACGGCCCCACGCCGGACCGGAAGGCGGCCTGATGCGGCATGTGTTCACCTGCGCCGTCCGCTTCGACGACCTCGACGGCTACGGCCACGTCAACAACGTCACCTTCGTCGAGTACCTGCAGGAGGCCCGGGTCGACTGGGCCCACACGTACGCGACGGGCTCGCGGGAGGCGCACGAGGCGGCGGTCGTGGTGCACCAGGAGATCGACTACCTCAGGCCGGTGCCGTTCCGGACCGAGCCGCTGGTGGTCGAGGTCTGGGCGACCAGGATCGGCACCTCCTCGTACGACCTCGCCTACGAGGTGACGGCGGACGGGACGACGGTCGCGCGGGCGACGACCGCGCTGGTGTCCTACGACCTGGCGGCGCACGGGCCGCGCCCGCTCACGCCGGGCGAGCGGGCGGCGCTGGAGAGGTTCCTCGAGGCATGAGCGTGCTGGTGCTGAGCGAACCGGGGGTGGGTCGCGACCTGTCGACCTACGCCAGGCGGGTCTCGCGGTTCGACGGCGACGCCGTGGTGCGGGTGGTCGCGCGCGGGCGGGTGGCCGGCTTCTTCGCCGAGACGCCCTTCGACGCGTTGGCTCTGCGAGCCGCCGCGCTGGCGGAGCCCGCGGACCTGGACGAGGTCGTCGAGGCGGGGACGCTGGCAGCCCGCACCGTGGGTGCGGACGCGGAGCTGGACCTGCCACCGCCCGTCCCCGCGCTGCGCTGGACGGCCGGGTTGCCGCCGAGTGGAGGGTGGACGGAGGTGGCCCGGCTGTCGGCCACCGACGTCTCGTCCCGGGTGGCCGCCGGGGTGGCGGAGTTCCGCGACCGCGCCGCCCCCGGCTCCGGAGGCTCGCCATCGAGGGCCGCCCTCGAGTCCCTCGCCGCCGACGTGTGGGCGCGTGAGCTGGCGGGGGGCGTCCCGGTCCGGCTGGCCCACGCCGCCGAGTCGTACGGCTTCCTCGGCGACCCCGCGACCGGCGAGGTCGTGCTCCGTACCGCCGGCGCGTGGCACCGGCTCGACGCCGCGTACGGCTCGGTGCTGGGGCGGTCGGCCGACGTGCTCGGTCTTTTCGTGGGCTGACCGGCGGCCCGCGTGGATCCCGTCGTTCCCGGCGGAAGAATTAGGCGGGGATCCCAACTATCGCCGCCGACCGCACAAAGTTGGCCTCTAGGCATTGATTCTCTCGTGGTCTCCCCGTAATTTGCCAGCAATCGTCGTCACGCACGTACGGGAGGACATGGTGCAACGACGCATGAGCGCGGTCGCCACGACGACCCTGCTGGCCGGACTGCTGGCCGTTCCACCAGTGTCGAGCGCACAGCCCGGCGCCGAAAGCCCGCCCCCGGACTCGGCGTTCCAGAAGGTGACGCTCAATGACCGGCCGGGTGAGCCGATGGACCTCGCCGTGCTGCCGGACGGCCGGGTCCTGCACACGACCCGGCCCGGCGAGCTGCGGATGCACGACCCGTCGACGGGTCTCAACAAGGTGGCCGCGACGCTGGACGTCTACCAGCACGACGAGGAGGGACTGCAGAGCGTCGCCCTCGACCCCGGCTTCAACGGCAGGTCGAACACCTGGGTCTACCTGTACTACTCGCCCCCGCAGGACACGCCGGTCGACGACCCGTCCACGCCCGGCGTCAACGAGGGCGACGCGCCCTTCGTGGGCACCGAGGCGGACTGGGAGCGCTTCGAGGGCGACATCCGGCTCTCGCGCTTCCGGCTCGTCGGCGACACGCTCGACCTGGCCAGCGAGCAGCACATCATCGACGTGCCGGTCGACCGTGGGATCTGCTGCCACGTGGGTGGCGACATCGTCTTCGACGCCGACGGCAACCTGTACCTGTCCACCGGCGACGACACCAACCCGTTCCAGTCCGACGGCTACACGCCGATCGACGAGCGCCCGGAGCGCAACCCCGCCTTCGACGCGCAGCGGAGCTCGAGCAACACCAACGATCTTCGCGGTAAGGTCCTCCGGATCACGCCACAACCCGGTGGCGGCTACACGATCCCGGACGGCAACCTCTTCGCACCGGGGACCGATGGGGCACGCCCCGAGATCTACGTGATGGGGCTGCGCAACCCGTTCCGGATCGAGCTCAACCGAGAGACCGGCGACCTGTACGTCGCCGACTACTCGCCCGACGCCCAACAGCCCAACCCGCTCCGTGGGCCGGCCGGGCAGGGGAAGTGGACCGTGGTGCGCGAGCCCGGAAACTACGGCTGGCCGTACTGCGCCACCGCCGAGCTGCCTTACGTGGACTTCGACTTCGCCACCGGTCAGTCCGGCGAGGAGTTCGACTGCGCCGCGCCGGTCAACGAGTCCCCGCGCAACACCGGCCTCACCGAGCTGCCGCCGGTCGAGCAGCCGGACATGTGGTACACGTACGGGCTGTCCCCTGATTTCCCGGAGCTGGGCACCGGCGGCATCGGCCCGATGGCGGGCCCGGCGTACGACTTCGACCGCAAGGCCACGACCGGGCCGCGGCCGGTGGCGTGGCCGGAGTACTACGACGGCAAGCCGCTCTTCTACGAGTGGACCCGCGACTACGTCAAGGCGCTGACGCTGGACGCGAACGGCGACCTCGCGAGCATCGAGCCGGTGATCGACTCGCTGATCACCGACAACCCGATGGACATGGAGTTCGGGCCGAACGGCGCGCTCTACGTCCTGGAGTACGGCGACGGGTTCTTCGCGGAGAACCCGGACGCGCAGCTCGCCCGGATCGACTTCGTGGGCGTGGGCGGCAACCGCAGCCCGGTGCCGGTGGCGTCGGCCGAGCCGACCACCGGGGCGACGCCGTTGACGGTCACCTTCTCCAGCGAGGGCACGACCGACCCCGACGGCGACCGCCTGCGCTACGCCTGGGACTTCGACGCCGACGGCCGGATCGACAGCTCGGAGCCGAACCCGACGTTCACCTACACCGAGAACGGCGTCTACGACGCCACGCTCACCGTCACGGACCTGGGCGGGAAGCACCGGGGCCGGTCGGCCTCGGCGTCCGTGGAGATCATCGTGGGCAACGAGCGTCCGGTCGTGCAGTTCGTGACGCCGACAGAGGGCGACACCTTCAGCTTCGGGGCCCTGGTGCCGTTCGAGGTCCAGGTGACGGACGACCAGCCGGTGGACTGTAACCGGGTCGAGGTGACCTACATCCTCGGCCACGACCAGCACGGCCACCCGCAGACGACGACCACCGGGTGCACGGGCTCCATCCAGACGACGGTGCCGAGCGGGCACGACCCGGAGACCGACGACCTCTACGGCGTCTTCGTCGCTGAGTACTCCGACGTCCCACCCGAGGGGCTTCCGTCTCTCACCGGCTCCGACGAGGTGGTGCTCGAGCCCACGGGCTGACCGTGTGACGGGCCAGGGGCCTCCTCTGTCGATCGGTCGATCGGGCGAAGGGCTCCTGGCTCGGCGGGGGAACGCCCCATCAGGACGCGACCGGTGGGCGGCGACACAGGGGCCGCCGCGCAGCCCCCACCGGACCGCACTACCCCGCGGACGCGGGGGACAGGAGAGACACCATGTGCTACGGACACGACGGGGCGGGCGCGCTGGAACGCTCGCTCACAGCGAGGGGCCATGATCGCCGGACCTTCCTCAAGGGGTCGCTCGCGGCCGCCGCCGGGGTCGGGCTAGCCGGGGCGGGCATCGGGGCACAGCCTGCGCACGCCGATCTGCGCCCGACCGGTCGACACCGGGTCCCCCCGGGTCTCATCAGCATCCAGCTGTGGACGGTCCGGGCGGCGCTGTTCGGTTCGCCGGGCTATGACGCCACGCTCACCGCGATCGCGGAGATGGGGTACCCCAAGGTGGAGCAGGCCCTGGGCTACTTCGGCCGGACGGCCGCCGAGCTCCGCGCCTTCTACGACAGCATCGGCATCTCGGCCACCTCCAGCCACGACGGCATCAGCCCCAGCGCCGCCGCCCTGGACGAAAAGATCCAGAACGCGCTGACCCTCGGCCAGTCGTTCATCGTGGTGCCGTTCCTCAACTCGCCGAACCTGGCCGACTGGCAGAACTGGGCCGACCAGATGAACGCCGAGGCCCAGGTGGCCCGTTCGGCCGGTCTGCGCTACGGCTACCACAACCACGCGCACGAGTTCACCATCGACCTCGGTGGCGGCGTCACCCCCTGGGAGGTGCTGACCAGCCGGCTGGACCCGTCCCTGGTGCACCTGGAGATCGACATCTTCTGGGCGGTGACCGGTGGCATCCAGAGCGGCGACGGTGTGGCCGATCCGGAGGCCTTCACCATCGACGTCATCCGGTCCGCGCCGCAGCGCACCCTGCAGTACCACGTGAAGGACCGGCACGCGTCAGATGGCGACATGGCCGACCTGGGTACCGGCCACATCGACTTCAAGCGGATCTTCCGGGCGCACTCGGTGCTCGAGTACATCGTGGAGAACGACACCCCCGACGTCACGCCGTTGCAGACCGCGGAGGTCGGCTACGACTACCTGCGGACGCTGCGCTTCTGACTCCGATTGACCACGTTCCCCACCCTGGCCGGGTCTTCACGAGGCGCCCACGCCTCGTGAAGGCACCAGCAGCCTGGTGGTGGAGGGGGGCAAGCCCCACCAGGGCGGTGAACGTGGTCATCTGCGAACCGCGAGACCGGTGCCGTGGGTGTCCGGGCCATGCGTCCGGCCAGGGGGCGGGGCCGGGTGGCCGTCCGGGACTCGATGGGCGCCCCCCGGCCACCACTCCCGGCCACCACCAGGCTGCTTGGGTCATCACCAGGTGCGGACGCCTCGCGAAGGCCCCACGAGGGTGGTGAACGTGGTCATTCGGGGCCGGGTGGCGCCAGCGCGATCCACGTCGCGTGGGCCCGCCCCAGCTCCCGCTCCCCGGGCCCGTAGACCGTCGAGGCCGTCCAGCTCTTCCGCCCCTCGACGCCGAGCAGGCGGCCTACGACGATGCATCGGTCCACGGCGGCGGGCAGGTCGTGGACCTGGGCCGTCATCCGGCCGAGCACCATCGGGCGACCGACGATGTCCGCGGTCCAGCCCCCCGGGCAGTCGAGAGCCGCCCAGACGATCTCGGGCCGCCCGACCAGGTCCGGCGCCACTGTCCACGTGCAGGCCGTCCGGCCGTCGTCGAGGCGTCCGGGGAACAGCCGCATTCCGTCCCCCGGCTCCCGGTCGGGTCCGCACACGAAGCAGGTCGGGAAGGGGTGCGTCCGAAAGCCCTCGTACGACGCCTCGGCGGCCGCCGCCTGTTCCGCGTCCACGGGCGGCACCGCCTCCACCTCGATCCGCGAGCGCGCAGCCTCAGCCACGAGGAGGTCGCCGTGCAGGAGCCGGACCGCCCCGTCGCCGTCGGCCACGATCGCCAGTGGCGCCTCCAGCGGCGGAGGTATCCGCAGCGTCACGACCGCAGCGGACCCGCCGGCATCGGCCCCGACCCGTTGCGCGAGGAGCCCGGACACATAGCCGCCGTTGCCGGACTCCGCCGGTCCGCGGAACC
>DATHUJ010000198.1:0-9259 GCA_035462375.1 Jiangellales bacterium | reverse complement strand
GATGACCCCACCAGGGTGGTGAACGTGGTCATCTGGTGCTCAGAAGCCCAGGCGGCGGAGCTGCTTGGGGTCGCGCTGCCAGTCCTTGGCGACCTTGACGTGCAGGTCCAGGTAGACGGGGGTGCCGAGGAGCGCCTCGATGTGGCCGCGCGCGCGGGTGCCGACCTCGCGCAGCCGCTGACCACCGCGGCCGATGACGATCGCCTTCTGGCTGGGCCGCTCGACGTAGAGATTGACGTGCACGTCGAGCAGGGGGCGATCGGCGGGCCGGTCCTCGCGCGGCACCATCTCCTCGACCACGGCGGCGATGGAGTGCGGCAGCTCGTCCCGGACGCCCTCCAGCGCGGCCTCCCGGACCAGCTCCGCGACCAGCGTCTCCTCGGGCTCGTCGGTGAGCTCGCCGTCCGGGTAGAGCGGCGGGCCCTCCGGCATCCGGGCCATCAGCAGGTCGGCGAGCAGGGCGACCTGGTCGCCCGCGACCGCTGACACCGGCACGACCTCGTCCCACTCCCCACCGACCTGCCGTCCCAGCTCCGTGGCGGCCAGCAGCTGCGCGGCCACCCGGTCGGCGGACCCCAGGTCGGTCTTGGTGACCACGGCGAGCCGCGGCGTCCCGCGGACCTGCGCGAGCTCCGTGGCGATGAAGCGGTCACCCGGGCCCACGTCCTCGTCCGCGGGCAGGCAGAACCCGATCGCGTCGACCTCCGCCCAGGTCGAGCGGACCACGTCGTTGAGCCGCTCGCCGAGGAGGGTGCGCGGCCGGTGCAGTCCCGGGGTGTCGACGACGACGAGCTGGCCGTCGGGCCGGTGGACGATCCCGCGGATCGCGTGCCGGGTCGTCTGCGGCTTGGTCGACGTGATCGCGATCTTCCTCCCCACGAGCGCGTTGATCAGGGTCGACTTGCCGGCGTTGGGCCGACCCACGAAGCACGCGAAGCCCGCGCGGGTCCGGCCCGCGGGCGCGTCGGTGGCGTGGGAGCTCACGGCGGGCAGTCTGGCAGGCCGCCCGGCCATGCCCGCCGGCAACGGCCGCCCCGCCCATGGGTTGGGGCTGCGCAGCCGGTCACGCCGGTCCCCCTGCTCGTGGCCGACCGGCCCGTCGCGGCGCCGCCGACCGGGCCAGCACGAGCAGGGCACCGAGCACGAGGGCGGCACCGACGACGCCGGCCGGTCGCAGCTCCTCGCCCACCACCAGGACCCCGAGCGCCGTCGCGACAACCGGCTCGGCCAGCCCGAGGGTCGCCACGGTGCTCGGGCTGAGGCCGCCCATCCCGGCGTAGAGGAGCAGGTACGCGAGGACGGTTGGCCCCAGCGCCAGGTACACGGCCAGCACCAGGCCGCCCGGGCTCGCCAGCCACGACACGTCGCCGAGCAACAGCGCCGGGGCCAGCAGGCCGGCCGCGACGAGGAACGCCCCTGCGACGGCCGGCGCCGGGCGCACTCCCGCGGCGACCACACGCTCGCTGCCCGCCAGGTAGAGCGCGTACGACAGCCCGGCCCCGAGCGCCGACAGCACGCCCACCGGCGCCAGGCGAAGGTCCTGCCCGACGAGCACGAGCAGCGTCAGGCCCGCCAGCGCCAGGGGGGTCGCGGACCACCACGCCCGGGTGACCCGCCGCGTGACCAGGCCGGTCCACAACGGCGCGCTGCCGATCGCCACGAGGGTCCCCACCGCAACGCCGGTCGTCGCCACCGCGGTGAGGAAGCAGACCTGGAAGCCCGCCTGGCCGGTCCCGGCGACCCACGTCCCTGGCAGCCGCAGCCCAGCGCGTACGGCAAGCAGCCCGCTCGCCTCCCGTGCGCGGCGGCTCCCACCCCCGGCCGGTACGGGAGGGAGCCCACCCCGCGTCCGTACGGCGAGAACCAGCAGCACCAGCGCGGCGGCGCCCAGCCGCACGGCGCCCAACGACCAGGCGGACGCCGGCGGGCCGAGCACGCGAGCCGTGCCGACCGTGCCGAAGAGCGACGCCGCTGCGAGCACGAGGGCGACGTCCCGGCGCGTGGCACCCCGGACCGTCACACCCGCGAGGTGCCGCGCAGGCTCCCGTCCGAGCCCGCCACGAGCACGGGTGTGCCTGCGCCCCCGAGGTCGCGGACGGCGGCCAGGTCGGCGCCGCTCGGGTCGCCCTCACCCACGACCGCGGCGGCCTCCAGACCGGCCGCTCCGCTCGAGACGGCCATCGCCACGGCCACCTGAAGGGCGGAGAGCCGCAGCGACGGCAGGTCCACGGGGGCCGCGGCGTAGGTGCGGCCGTCCAGGTCGCGCACGGCCGCCCCGTCGGCGGTCCCGGCCCGGGCGCGGGTCGCGCGGGCCAGGGCGAGGATCTTGGCGTCCTCCGGGTCGAGGTCGCTCACGTCGTCTCCTCGGGTTCGCCAGGGGCGGCCCCGGCGGCCGTCCGCGTCACGCGGACCGTACCGACCCGGTTACGGCGGCCCGCCGTGTCCTCGGCGACCAGGACCAAGCCGGCCACGGTCACGTCGGTCCCCGGGATGGGCACGCGCCCGAGGTGCTTGGCCATCAGCCCGCCGACACTGTCCACGTCGTCGTCGCTCAGCTCGATGCCGAACAGCTCCCCGAGCTCGTCGACGGCCATCCGGGAGCTGATCCGCACGGTGTCCGGGTCCAGGCGCTCGATCGGCGGCTGCTCGACGTCGTACTCGTCGGTGATCTCGCCCACGATCTCCTCGAGCACGTCCTCGATCGTCACCAGGCCGGCCGTGCCGCCGTACTCGTCGACCACGACCGCCACGTGCGTGCGGGCGGCCTGCATCTCGCGCAGCAGCTCGGCGGCGGGCTTGGAGTCGGGGACGAACACGGCGGGGCGCATCACGGACTCGACCCGCTCGCTGGTCTCCGCGTCCCGGTTGTCGTAGACCCGGCGGGCCACGTCCTTGAGGTAGACGACACCGACGACGTCGTCGAGGCTCTCGCCGACGACGGGAATGCGGCTGAAGCCGCTGCGCAGCGCGAGGGACTGGAACTGCCGCAGGGTCTTGTGGCGCTCGATGAAGACGACGTCGGTGCGGGGGACCATGACCTCGCGGACGATGGTGTCGCCGAGCTCGAACACCGAGTGGATCATCTCGCGCTCGCCCGACTCGATGACCCGACCGGCCTCGGCGAGGTCGACCAGCTCGCGCAGCTCGGCCTCGGTGGCGAAGGAGCCCTCGCGGTAGCCGGGTCCGGGGGTCAGCGCGTTGCCGATGAGGATGAGCAGGCGCGGGAACGGGCCCAGCACCCGGGTGGTCGCCAGCAACGGGCCGGCGGCCACCAGACCCACACCGTCGGCATGCTGGCGGCCCAGGGTGCGCGGGGCGACCCCCAGCACGACGAAGGAGACGACGAGCATCGACCCGGCCGCGACGAGCACCGCCTGCCAGCGCACCTCGAAGGCGTCGAGGCACACGGTGGTCACCAGGACCACGGCCGACATCTCGCAGGCCAGCCGCAGGAACAGCGCGGTGTTGAGAGCCGGGGCGGGGTCCTCGGCGAAGCGCCGCAACCGCACAGCGCCACGCCGCCGTTCCCGGACCAGGGCCTCGGCACGTGCCCGCGAGTAGGTCGACAGGGCGGCCTCGGCCGTCACCAGCAGCCCGGCGACGAGCACGAGCAGCGCCGCGGCAGCGAGCAGCCAGCCGGCACCGGGCGCCATCAACCGCCCCCGTTCACCGGGACGCGCGACGGCGTGCCGAGCGCCACTGGGCCAGCAGGTCGGCCTGGAGCTGGAACATCTTCCGCTCTTCGTCGGGCTCCGCGTGGTCGTAGCCCAGCAGGTGGAGGATCCCATGCGTGGTGAGCAGCTGCAGCTCGTCCTCGGCGGAGTGACCGGCCAGCTTCGCCTGCCGAGCCGCGACCTCCGGGCAGAGGACCACGTCGCCGAGCAGTCCCGGTTCGGGCTCCTCGTCGTCGGGTGTCGGGCGCAGCTCGTCCATCGGGAAGGACAGCACGTCGGTGGGCCCGGGCTCGTCCATCCACTGCTGGTGCAGCTGCTCCATCGTGGCGACGTCGACCAGCAGCACGGCGAGCTCGGCCTGGGGGTGGAGGCGGAGGCGGTCCAGCACGAAGCGAGCCAGGTCGGCCAACGCCTTCTCGTCCACCTGGGCGGGGGTCTCGTTGTTGACGTCGACGCTCACCGGCGAACCCCTGCGTGCCTCACGGCCGGCGTCCCGGTCGACGCCGGTCCTGCGGCGGCCGGCCGGCCTGCTGCTCGGCGTCGTAGCGCGAGTAGGCGTCCACGATTGCCCCGACCAGCCGGTGCCGGACCACGTCGTGGCTGGACAGCCGGATGAAGTGGACGTCCTCCATGCCCGAGAGGATCCCCTCGACCACCTTGAGGCCGCTGTGGGTACCGGTCGGCAGGTCGACCTGGGTGACGTCGCCGGTGACGACCATGCGGGATCCGAAGCCCAACCTGGTGAGGAACATCTTCATCTGCTCGGGCGAGGTGTTCTGCGCCTCGTCCAGGATCACGAAGGCGTCGTTGAGCGTGTTGTGGGTGAGCAGGAAGTCCTCGGTGACGTAGAGCGAGTCCGCCGCCGCCACCTGGATGCACACCGACTCCTCGACGCCCGCCGGTTCGATCCGGTCGACGAAGCGCATTGGCCGGCCGCCCCCGCTCTCCTCGTACAGCAGCGACTTGCTCGGCAGCCGGAACGGGGCGACTCCAGCTGGCAGCCGGATGTCGAGAACGTACGCGTCGTGTCGGTACGGGACCTCGCGGCCGCGGGCGCTTCTCGGCATGCGCCCGGCCGCCGGCCGGGCGCGCCAGCAGGCGACACCGCCCAGAGACCGGACCAGGAAGAGGACGTCTTCCCGGAGCCGCGGCGACGTCGTCGCGTACTGGATGCGGCAGGTCCGACCTCCTTGGTTCACCGGACCGCCGTCGGCGTCGAGCAACCCCTGGAGCAGCGCGAGCCGGACCGTGCTCGAGTTGAGGAGGTAGCCCTCGGGAACGGACCTCGTCTCTGGTCTCGTGCCCAGCAGACCGAGTCCACACAGCACCCCGGTGACCGGGCTCTCCGTCGTCATGAGGTCGCCGGGTGCCCGGACGCGGTTCAGCACGTGATCGACGCGACCGTGCGGACGGACCCGGGTCCCCCGGATCGCCTCCACGAGCGCCCCCGCGGGCTCGGGGTCGGTCGTCGAGAAGCGTGAGGTCGTCGAGCCGGTCAGGTACCCGTCGCCGAGCAGGAGCCCCAGCGCGTAAGGGTCCAGCGGGACGTCTCGCGGCTCGAACTCGACCGGCGAGATCAGCAGCGGGAGCTCGTAGCGGTGGTGGTCAGCCGTGCGGAGCCGACCGACCATGTCCCGGGTCTGGACCACCCGCCATGACCTGCCTCGGCGACGCTCGTCGCGGGTGGCGACCGCCCAGAGGTGATCGCCGGAGGCATGCGTGGACGCACCGTCCTGTGCTGTCACGCGGTAGGTGTCCTTCGCCCCCTGCGGGTAGACGCCGAGGACGGGCGTCGGCTCCCCGTCGGACCCGATCACGAGGTCGCCCACCGCGAGCTGCCCGATGGGGCGGAACCCGGACGGGGTCAGCACCGGCGTGGACACCGGTTGCGCCCGTCCCCGCATGTACGCCAGCGGCGCCACCTCGATGGTCCCCTCGGTCATCAGCCGGGGGATGGTCGACGGGTCCATCATGTCGTGCAGGGCGTCGTAGAGCGGCCGCAGGTAGGGGTCGATCTTCTCGCTCAGCGTGCCGGGGAGGAAACCGAGCCGCTCGCCCGCCTCGACGGCCGGCCTGGTCAGCAGGATCCGGGTCACCTGCTTGGCCTGCAGGGCCTGCACCGCCTTGGCCACGGCGAGGTAGGTCTTGCCCGTGCCCGCCGGTCCGATGGCGAAGGTGATCGTGTGGCGGTCGATGGCGTCGACGTAGCGCTTCTGGTTGAGCGTCTTGGGCCGGATGGTGCGACCGCGGTTGGACAGGATGTTGGCGGTGAGCACGTCGGCCGGACGGTCGTGGGTGTGGTCGCGCAGCATCGCCACCGTGCGCTCAACCGACTCGACGGTCAGCCCCTGGCCCGTCCGTACGACGGCGACCAGCTCGTCGACGACCCGCTCCA
Source organism: Jiangellales bacterium (assembly GCA_035462375.1). Taxonomy (GTDB): domain Bacteria; phylum Actinomycetota; class Actinomycetes; order Jiangellales; family Jiangellaceae; genus DASTQL01. The sequence goes on along the minus strand of DATHUJ010000198.1, from coordinate 3,190 downwards.
GCAGGGTCATGTCGGCGGGCGGACCGGTGAGGGTGATCTCGTTGCCGCGGACGAGGACGTCGACACCCGGGAAGGCGGCCTCCACGACCCGCATCAGCTCGTCGCCGGAGCCGAGCAGGCTGACCATCTGGATGCTCGACGGGACGACGATGCGGTGCTGGGGACCCACGTCGCGCTGCTGCCGTGGCGTCTCTGGTGTCTCAACCATGGGTCGGCCGCGTCGGCCTGCTCCGCCTGCTCTCGACTGTCGGTGGATGGGTCGGCCCCCATCGTACGGGGATCATCCGGGCGGCCAGCGCATGTCGCGCCCGCCCAGGACGTGCCCGTGCACGTGGAAGACCGCCTGCCCGGCGTGGGCTCCCGTGTTGAAGACCAGCCGGTAGTCGCCGGCGCCCTCCGCCTGCGCGACCTCCCGGGTCTCGCGGACGAGCTCGGCCAGCGCGCCGGGGTCGTCGACGGCGAGGGTCGCGACGTCCGTGTGGTGGTCGCGGGTCACGATCAGCACGTGCACGGGCGCCTGCGGGTCGATGTCGCGGAACGCCAGCGTGCGCTCGGACTCGCGCACGACCTCCGCCGGCAGGTCGCCGGTCACGATCCGGCAGAACAGGCAGTCCGGGGACACGCTCACGGACGGCATCGTACGGGGTGGCCCGCGGGCCTACGGTGAGGTGAGCCCGCCGGACAACCGATCGGCCAGCTCGCGCGTGGTAGTGGCATGACAGCGGTGGTGGCGGCCGGGCCCGCTCCGAGGAGAGCCGGGGGGTACCGCGTGGCCGACCTGGACCGGGCAGCAGCCGGCTGGGACGCCGACCGCGCCGTGACGGAGCTCTACTCGGCCCACTACCGGTCGCTCGTCCGGCTGGCCGCCCTGCTGCTGCACGACCCGGCCGAGGCCGAGGAGGTCGCCCAGGACGCCTTCGTGGCGCTCCACGGCCGGTGGCGGCGGCTGCGTGACCCCGGGGCTGCCCTGCCGTACCTGCGGGCCAGCGTCGTCAACGGCGCCCGGTCGCGGCTGCGGCACCGGGCGGTGGTGCGGCGACACCTCCAGGCGGTGCCGCCGGACGAGCCGAGCGCGGAGCAGCACGTCCTGGCCCAGCTGGACCGCCGGGTGGTCGTCGAGGCGTTGCGGGCACTGCCGGCGCGCCAGCGGGAGGCGCTCGTGCTCCGCTACTGGGCGGGGCTGTCCGAGGCCGAGATCGCCGAGGCCATGGGGGTGGCCCGGGGCTCGGTCAAAAGCCACGCGTCGCGCGGGCTGGCCGCGCTGCGCACGACCTTGGAGCACCGGCCATGACCCCCCGCGACCGCCGTCCCGAGGACCCGTGGCTGGAAGACGCCCTGCGCCGGGCGCTGGAGCAGGAGGCCGCCGCCGTCCCGGTCGGGGAGGACGGCCTGGACCACATCCTCGAGCGGACCCGCGGACGCCAGGGCCGGTGGGTCAAGGTCGCCCTCGCGGCGGCAGCCGTCACCGTCGCCTCGGGGCTCGGCGTCGCCGCCCTGGTCGGCGGCGACGAGCCGGTCGTGGTCTCCCCCGGCCCCGCCGCGCCCACGGAGGCCGTGCCCTCCCCGGCGCCGGCACCCACGCCCGCCGAGCCGACCCCCACGCCCACCCCGGAGGCGATGCCGTCACCCGGGGGCGACCCCACGCCGACCCCGGCCCCTGCGCCCCCCGCCCTCGGTGACCCGGTGACCGTGCCGGCCTACTACGTGACCGACACGGGCGCGGGCCTGCGGCTGGCCCGGGAGTTCCGCACCGCCCCGGAGCAAGGCGACCGGGTGCGCACGGCCGTGCAGCTGATGCTCGCCGGGCCGGTGGACCCGGACTACGTGGGCCTCTGGAACCCGGCGACGCGCGTGCTGGGCGTGGACAGCGGTTCCGAGGTCATCACGGTGGACCTCTCGGCCGAGGCGCGCCAGGCCGGTGTGGGCGCCGCCGCGGCCGAGCTGGCCGTGCAGCAACTGGTCTATACGGCTACGGCCGCCGCCCAGCTCGACGGCGCCGTCCGCATCCTGGTGGAGGGTGCCCCGGTCGACGAGCTCTTCGGCCACGTCGACGTCCGTCAGCCAGTCCGGCGCGCCGACCCCCTCTCCGTACGGCTGCTGGTGCAGGTCAACGACCCGGGCGAGGGGGCCGTCGTCGGCCCACGGGTCCGGGTGACCGGTGAGGCGGCGGCGTTCGAGGCCACGGTCCCCTGGCAGGTGCTGCGGGACGGCGTCGTGATCGAAGAGGGCTTCACGACGGCCGAGGACTGCTGCCGGCTGGCGCCGTTCTCCTTCGAGGTCGAGCTGGACCCGGGGACCTACCAGCTGGTGGTCACCGAGGACGACCCCTCGGGCGGCGAGGGACGGCCCCCGATGCGCGACACGAAGACCTTCACCGTCAGCCCCGAATGACCACGTTCACCACTCTCGTCGGGCCATCACGAGGCGTCCGCGCCTGGTGTTGACCCGAGCGGCCTAGTGGTGGGTAGTGGGGCAGCTTCCCTGGCCACGTTCAGCACCCCCAAGACGTTCTCGCCTGTGGTTCAGCCTACGCAACGGCAGCTGGTCGGCGAGGTCGGCGTCGCGGACGCGTCCCGGTTGCTCGACCTGCAGGGTCTGGCGGTGGACCGGGTCGAGGTCGACGACGACGGCGCCCGGGTGGTGCACGTGGTCACCGCAGACGAGACCGCCTCGGCGTGCCCGTCGTGCGGCGCGTTCTCCTCCGCGGTGAAGCAGCGGGTGCGCACCCGCCCGCGGGACATCCCTTACGGGGCAACGGTTCTGCGGCTGGTGTGGCACAAGCGGCGGTGGCGGCGCGTGCACGCCGGCTGCGCTCGGGCCTCGTTCACCGAGACGGTGCCGGCGGTGCCGGCCGGCTCGAGGTTGACCACCCGGCTGCGGGCCGAGCTGGGCACCGCGGTGGCCGAGCAGGGCCGCTGCGTGGCCGAGGTGGCCGGGCACTACCGGGTGTCCTGGGCCACCGTGCACGCCGCGTTCGCCGACCGGGTCGACCCGGTGCTGGCCGAGCCGCTGCCCCCGGTGGCGGTGCTGGGCATCGACGAGACCCGCCGCGGCCGGCCACGGTGGGCCCGGGATCCGGCCACCGGGCGGTGGGTGCTGGTCTGCGACCGGTGGCACACCGGTTTCGTCGACGCGGCCGGGCACGGCGGGCTGCTGGGCCAGGTCGAGGGCCGCTCCGCCGCCGCCGTGA
>DATHUJ010000197.1:0-10765 GCA_035462375.1 Jiangellales bacterium | reverse complement strand
GAGGATCCGGACAAGGACATCTTCCTCTACATCAACTCGCCAGGTGGATCGGTCTCGGCCGGCATGGCGATCTACGACACGATGCAGTACGTCAAGAACGACGTGGCCACCCTGGCGATGGGCCTGGCGGCCTCGATGGGCCAGTTCCTGCTGGCTGCCGGCGCACCCGGCAAGCGCTACGCCACCCCGCACGCCCGGATCATGATGCACCAGCCCTCGGGCGGCCTGGGCGGCTCGGCGAGCGACATCCGCATCCAGGCCGAGCAGATGCTCCACGTCAAGAAGCAGATGGCCGAGCTGATCGCCCAGCACACCGGCCGCACGGTCGATGAGATCGAGCGCGACTCCGACCGCGACCGCTGGTTCACCGCCGAGGACGCTCTCGACTACGGCTTCGTCGACCACGTGGTGCGCAGCGCCTCGCAGGTCTCCGAGGGTGGCGGCACCGCCTGACGGCCCACGGCGCCGCCCCGACGGCTTCCGCCCGACCCCGACCCCCCGCACCCACGCTCCCGTCCAGGAGACCCCGATGAGCGACCTCAAGCTCCCGTCGATGAACTACTACATCCCGCAGTGGGAGGAGCGGACCTCCTACGGCTTCCGGCGGATCGACCCCTACGCCAAGCTGTTCGAGGAGCGCATCATCTTCCTCGGCACCCCCATCAGCGACGACGTCGCCAACGCGGTCATGGCGCAGCTGATCTGCCTCGAGTCCATGGACCCGGACCGCGACATCGAGATCTACATCAACTCCCCCGGAGGCTCGTTCACCGCGCTGACCGCGATCTACGACACGATGCAGTACATCAAGCCGGACGTCCGCACGGTGTGCATGGGCCAGGCGGCGTCGGCGGCGGCCGTCCTCCTCGCGGCCGGGGCCAAGGGCAAGCGGCTGGCCGTCCCCAACGCCCGCATCCTCATCCACCAGCCCTACACCGAGGGCGGCTACGGCCAGGCCAGCGACCTGGAGATCCAGGCCAACGAGATCCTGCGGATGCGCTCGCTGCTGGAGGAGATGCTGTCCAGGCACTCGAACCAGGACGTCGAGACGATCCGCAAGGACATCGAGCGCGACAAGATCCTCACCGCCCAGGAGGCGCTGGACTACGGCCTCATCGACTCGATCACCACGTCTCGCAAGGGGAGCATCGAGTCCTGACAGTGGCCGGGCCGCTCCAGGCCCTCGCCCACGGCCGATCCGGCGCGCCGAGCCGCGGGTAGGGGGGCCGGGAGGGGCCTCGACGGAGTACCGTCGACACACGGCACGGCGCAGGTCGGCCGTGCGCACGTACCGGCCGCACTGGGCTCGACGGAAGGGACGCACCTGGTGGCACGCATCGGCGACGGCGGCGACCTGCTCAAGTGCTCCTTCTGCGGGAAGAGCCAGAAGCAGGTCAAGAAGCTCATCGCGGGCCCCGGGGTCTACATCTGCGACGAGTGCATCGATCTCTGCAACGAGATCATCGAGGAGGAGCTCAGCGAGACGTCCGAGGTCGGCCTCGACGAGCTGCCGAAGCCGCGGGAGATCTACGAGTTCCTCGAGCAGTACGTCATCGGTCAGGAGACCGCCAAGAAGGCGCTCTCGGTCGCGGTCTACAACCACTACAAACGGGTCCAGGCACGGCAGGCGAGCGGCAGCCGGCACTCCAAGGAGGAGCCGGTCGAGCTCGCGAAGTCCAACATCCTGCTCATCGGGCCGACCGGGTGCGGCAAGACCTACCTGGCGCAGACGCTCGCCAAGCTGCTCAACGTGCCCTTCGCCATCGCCGACGCGACGGCGCTGACCGAGGCCGGCTACGTCGGGGAGGACGTCGAGAACATCCTGCTCAAGCTGATCCAGGCGGCCGACTACGACGTCAAGAAGGCCGAGACCGGGATCATCTACATCGACGAGGTCGACAAGATTGCTCGCAAGAGCGAGAACCCGTCGATCACCCGCGACGTCTCCGGGGAGGGAGTCCAGCAGGCCCTCCTCAAGATCCTGGAGGGGACGACCGCGAGCGTCCCGCCGCAGGGCGGACGCAAGCACCCGCACCAGGAGTTCATCCAGATCGACACCACGAACGTGCTGTTCATCGTGGGCGGGGCGTTCGCCGGCCTCGAGCAGCTGGTCGAGCACCGGGTCGGGCGTCGCGGCCTGGGCTTCGGTGCCGAGATCCGCAGCAAGGCCGAGCGCGACGGTGCCGACATGTTCAGCGAGGTCATGCCGGAGGACCTGCTGAAGTTCGGGCTCATCCCGGAGTTCATCGGCCGGCTTCCCGTGATCACCACGGTGAGCCCGCTCGACCGCGAGGCACTCATCCGCATCCTCAGCGAGCCGCGCAACGCCCTCATCAAGCAGTACAAGAAGCTGTTCGAGCTCGACAACGTCGAGCTCGAGTTCAGCGACGACGCGATCGACGCCGTCGCCGACCAGGCGCTGCTGCGCGGGACGGGTGCGCGCGGGCTCCGGGCGATCATGGAGGAGGTCCTCCTCGCGGTCATGTACGAGGTGCCCAGTCGCGACGACGTCGCCCGCGTCGTGATCACCGGCGAGGTCGTGGCCGAGAACGTCAACCCGACCCTCGTGCCCCGCGAGATCAGCCCCCGCAAGCGTGAGCGCCGCGAGAAGAGCGCCTGAGCCCCGCCGGACCCGACCGTCCCGACGCACCGGCTGCACCGATCATGCCCACCGTCCCGGAGGTCTCCCCTCGGCCGCCCCGCGGGGACCTGCTCACCAGGCTCGAGGCAGCCACCCCGCAGATGCTGGCGGACCTCCGCACCCTGGTCGAGGTGGAGTCGCCGTCCACCGACCCGGCCGCCCTCGAGCGCAGCGCCGAGGCGGTCGCCGCCCTGGGGAGGAGGCTGACGGGTCAGGCGCCGGCGCGGATCGTCCGCGGTGGGGTGCCGCACCTGCGGTGGGACCTCGGCGACGGGCCGCGCCGGGTCCTGCTGCTGGGTCACCACGACACGGTCTGGCCGCTGGGCACACTGGCGAGCCACCCCTGGTCCGTCGAGGGCGGCATCGTGCGCGGGCCCGGGTGCTTCGACATGAAGGCCGGCCTGGTGCTGCTCCTGCACGCGGTCGCCGCCGTGCCGCCCGCGTACGGGACGGGGGTCGACGGGGTGACGATCCTGGTCACCGGCGACGAGGAGGTGGGGTCGACCACCTCGCGGTCGCTGGTCGAGGACGCGGCCCGCGGCTGCCTCGCCGCCCTCGTGGCCGAGGGAGCAGCTGACGGCGGAGCGCTCAAGACCGCGCGCAAGGGGCTCGCCGCACACGCGGTCCGGGTGGTGGGGCGCGCCGCCCATGCCGGGCTCGAGCCGCACCTCGGCGTCAACGCCGGGGTCGAGCTCGCCCACCAGGTGCTCGCCATCGCCGAGCTCGGCGATCCCGCGGCCGGGACCACGGTCACCCCCACCCTGCTGCGCGCCGGCACCAGCGCCAACACGGTCCCTGCGTCCGCAGAGCTGGCCGTCGACGTCCGCGCGGTCACCCGCGCCGAGATGGAGCGCGTCGACACGGCGTTGCATGCGCTCCGGCCGTACCTGCCGGGCGCGGCGCTGGACGTCGTCTCCGGGCACGAGCGGCCGCCGATGGAGGCGGGCTCGTCGGGCGGGCTCGAGACCCTCGCCGGGGCCGTCGCATCCGCTCTCGGCCTGCCCGCTCCGGGATCGGTCGCCGTTGGAGGGGGCTCGGACGGCAACTTCACGGCGGGCGTCGGGACCCCCACGCTGGACGGGCTGGGCGCGGTGGGAGGAGGGGCCCACGCCGACGACGAGCACGTCGACGTCGACGCCCTCGGGCCCCGCGCTGCCCTGCTGGCCGGCCTACTCGCGGCGCTCCTGGAGGGGCAGCGGGCGTGAGCGGCGACCCCGGAGGCGGCGGTACCCGCTCGGGCGGCCGGCCGGCCGGGACCGGACCCGAGCAGGCCGCCCCCACCGTCCGGGCCCGGGCGGCGGCCCGTGTCGTCGCGGAGCGCGCCGGCATCCACGTCCGGCCACTCCACGACGCTGCGGAAGCGGTCCGGGCGATCGCGCTGTTCGACGGGATCTGGCGGACCGCCGCGGCCGACCGACCCATCAGCACCGAGCTGCTGGTGGCACTGGCCCACAGCGGCAACTACGTGGCAGGGGCGTTCGCCGGGGACGAGCTCGTCGGAGCGGCCGCCGGCTTCCTGGCGGCCCCGGCGGGCCGGGGCCTGCACTCCCACATCGCCGGGGTCTCGGCCCAGGCCCGCGGTCGGCACGTGGGACTGGCGCTCAAGCTCGATCAGCGGGCGTGGGCCCTCGAGGCCGGGCTGGCCGAGATCACCTGGACCTTCGACCCGCTGGTCCGGCGCAACGCCGCCTTCAACCTGCGCCGCCTCCGGGCCCGGGCGGCGGAGTACCTCCGGGACTTCTACGGCGAGATGCGCGACAGCGTCAACGCCGGCGACGCCAGCGACCGGCTCCTCGTGGCCTGGCCGCTGGCCGACGACGAGGTCGCCACGGCCTGCGAGGGTACGACGGTCGGGCCGAGCCTTCCGCCCGCCGCGCCGGTCCTCGAGGTAGGCCCTGACGGAGGGCCGGCGCCGGTGGACGCGGCACCGGGCGCCCGAGCCCTGGCCGCGGCCACCCCTGTCGACATCGAGACCATGCGCAGGGAACGCCCCGACCTGGCGCGGGCCTGGCGGCTGGCGCTCCGCGACACCCTGGGCGACCTGATGACCGAGGGTGCGCCCGTGGTCGGGCTGACCCCGGAGGGGTCCTACGTCGTCGTCCGGGGGGACGTCGCCTCGGATCCTGGGCCGGATCGGACACCGGTGGGGGAGGGCCGATGAGGCTGGGGGCCGTTGAGCTGCACCGGGTGCTCATGCCCCTCGTGGGACCGTTCCGGACCTCGTTCGGCACCCAGACCGAGCGCGAGGTCCTGCTCGTCCGGGTGCGCACCGATGCCGCCGACGGCTGGGGCGAGTGCGTGGCCATGAGCGAGCCGTCCTACTCCTCCGAGTACCTCGCCGGCGTCGCGGAGGTGCTCCGGCGCTTCCTCGTCCCCGCGGTCGCCACCCGGGCCGCCGGCCCGTACGGGCTCCGCGCCCGCGACGTCCTGCCCGCATGCGCGGCGGTCAAAGGCCACCCGATGGCCAAGGCCGCACTCGAGGCCGCGGTCCTCGACGCCGAGCTGCGCACCCGCGGGGAGTCCTTCGGCGCCTTCCTCGGAGTGCAGCGCGACCGGGTCCCCTGCGGGGTGTCCGTCGGGATCATGGACTCGGTCCCCGAGCTGGTCGAGGCCGTGGGCCGCTACCTGGAGCAGGGCTACGTGCGGATCAAGCTCAAGATCGAGCCGGGCTTCGACGTGGAGCCGGTCCGGGCGGTCCGCGAGCGCTACGGCGACGAGCTGCTGCTGCAGGTCGACGCCAACGCCGCCTACGACCTGGTCGACGCGGCCCACCTGGCCCGACTCGACGACTTCGACCTGCTGCTGGTCGAGCAGCCGCTCGCCGAGGACGACCTGCGCCAGCACGCGGAGCTGGCCCGCCTCCTCCGTACGCCGATCTGCCTCGACGAGTCGATCGGGTCGGCCAAGGACGCTGCCGACGCGATCGCCCTGGGCGCGTGCCGAGTGATCAACATCAAGCCCGGCCGGGTGGGCGGCTACCTCGAGGCGGTCCGGGTCCACGACGTCTGCCGGGCGCACGGAATTCCCGTCTGGTGCGGCGGCATGCTCGAGACCGGCGTCGGCCGTGGCGCCAACGTCGCCCTTGCCGCCCTGCCCGGGTGCACGCTGCCGGGGGACACCTCGGCGTCGGATCGCTACTACGCCCGCGACGTCACCGAGCCGTTCGTCCTCAGCGACGGCCACCTGCCCGTCTCCGCCGAGCCGGGGCTCGGGCCGCACCCGCTCCCCGAGGCGCTCCGTGACCTCGGCACCGGGCAGGAGTCGTTGCCGCTCCCTCACTAGACTCCGCCGGGTGAGCGCAGACGACCCGAGGCCCGCCACCACCCTGCCGACCGCCTACGGGCCGGCAGAGGTAGAGGGCCCGCTCTACGAGCGCTGGGTCGAGCGCGGCTACTTCGAGGTCGACGACCGCAGCGACCGGCCGCCGTTCTGCATCGTCATCCCGCCACCCAACGTCACCGGGTCACTCCACCTGGGCCATGCGTTCGAGCACACCCTCATCGACGCGCTGGTGCGGCGGCGCCGCATGCAGGGGTTCGAAGCCTTGTGGATGCCCGGCATGGACCACGCCGGGATCGCGACCCAGAACGTCGTCGAGCGGGAGCTGGGTCGTGAAGGCATCAGCCGGCACGACCTGGGGCGGGACGCCTTCGTCCGGCGGGTCTGGGAGTGGAAGGCGGAGTCGGGCGGCAAGATCCTCGACCAGATGCGCCGCCTCGGCGACGGAGTGGCCTGGAGCCGCGAGCGGTTCACCATGGACGAGGGACTCTCGCGCGCCGTTCACACGATCTTCAAGCGCCTGTACGACGACGAGCTGATCTACCGGGCCGAGCGGATCATCAACTGGTGCGTGCGCTGCCACACCGCGCTCTCCGACATCGAGGTCGAGCACACCGACGACGAGGGCGAGCTCGTCTCGATCAGGTACGGCGACGGCGAGGCCTCGGTGGTCGTGGCCACGACCCGGGCCGAGACGATGCTCGGGGACACGGCCGTGGCGGTGCACCCGGGCGACGAGCGCTACCGCCACCTGGTCGGTACCACGGTGGAGCTGCCGCTCACCGGCCGGCACATCCGGATCGTCGCCGACGAGCACGTCGACCCGGACTTCGGGACCGGTGCGGTGAAGGTGACCCCGGCGCACGACCCCAACGACTTCGAGATCGGGCGTCGGCACGGACTGCCGAACCTGACCGTCCTGGACGAGCAGGGCAACGTCACCGCACACGGTCCCTTCCAGGGGCTCGACCGCTTCGAGGCACGCCCGGCCGTGGTCGCCGCCCTGCGCGAGCAAGGCCGGATCGTGGCCGAGAAGCGACCGTACGTGCACGCGGTCGGGCACTGCTCGCGCTGCAAGACCGTCGTGGAGCCGCGGCTGTCGCTGCAGTGGTGGGTGCGGGTCGGGCCGCTCGCGCGCGCGGCCGGGGACGCGGTCCGAGACGGCCGGGTGGTCATCCACCCCACGGACATGGAGTCGCGGTGGTTCGCCTGGGTGGACCACATGCACGACTGGTGCATCTCCCGACAGCTGTGGTGGGGACACCGGATCCCGGTGTGGTACGGCCCAGACGGGGAGGTCCTCTGCCCGGGGCCGGACGACGATGCCCCGACCGGCGCGGGGTGGACGCAGGACCCCGACGTGCTCGACACCTGGTTCTCGTCGGCCCTGTGGCCGTTCTCCACGCTCGGCTGGCCCGAGGACACGCCGGCGCTGGCGAAGTTCTACCCGAACCAGGTGCTCGTCACCGGCTACGACATCCTGTTCTTCTGGGTCGCCCGGATGATGATGTTCGGCCTGTACGCGCGCGCGGACCAGGGTCCCGAGGGCGCGGTGCCCTTCCGCGTCGTCGCCCTGCACGGCATGGTCCGCGACGAGCGCGGCAAGAAGATGTCCAAGTCCTTCGGCAACGCGGTCGACCCCCTCGACTGGATGGATGCCTACGGCTCGGACGCGTTGCGCTTCACCCTCGCGCGGGGTGCCAACCCGGGCACCGACGTGCCGATCGGCGAGGAGTGGGTGCAGGGGTCGCGCAACTTCTGCAACAAGCTCTGGAACGCGACCCGGTTCGCCCTGATCAACGGTGCGCGGGTCGGTGAGGTGCCGCCGCGGGACCGGCTCTCCGCGGCCGACCGCTGGATCCTGTCCCGGCTGCACGGCTGCGTCGCCGAGGTCGACGGGTTCTACGAGGACTTCCAGTTCGCCCGTGCGGCCGAGGCGCTCTACCACTTCGCCTGGGACGAGTTCTGCGACTGGTACGTCGAGCTGGCCAAGACCCCGCTGGCCCGCGGAGGGCAGGAGGCCGAGTCGACCCGCCTCGTTCTGGGGCACGTCCTCGACGTCGTGTTGCGGCTCCTGCACCCCTTCACGCCGTTCGTGACCGAGGCGCTGTGGACGGCACTGACCGGAGGGGAGTCGGTCGTCGTCGCCGACTGGCCGGAAGCCGATCCCTCGTACGCCGATCCGGAAGCCGAGGCCGAGGTCGCCCAGGTGCAGCGGCTGGTCACCGAGGTGCGGCGGTTCCGCAACGACCAGGGCCTCAAGCCCGGGCAGCGCGTGTCGGCCCGGCTGCACGGCGCCGACCGCCCCGTGCGGGCGCACGAGGCGGAGCTGAGGTCGCTGCTGCGGCTCGAGGCGCCGACGGACGGCTTCGCTGCGACGGCGTCCGTGCAGGTCGGCTCCGTCACCGTCGAGCTCGACCTGTCCGGTGCCGTGGACGTGGCCGCGGAGCGGCGGCGGCTGGACAAGGACCTCGCCGCCGCACGCAAGGAGCTCGAGCAGACGACGGCCAAGCTGGGAAACGAGCAGTTCCTGGCCAAGGCGCCCGAGCCGGTGGTGGACCGGATCCGCGGGCGGCGCGCTGCCGCCGAGGGGGAGATCGCGCGACTCGAGGGTCAGCTCGCGGCGCTGCCGGCCGCCCCGTGACCACGGACGGTCTCGCGAGGGTCGAGGCGGCGCTGGCCGCTCGATGGCCGGAGTCGCGCATCGAGCCCTCGCTCGACCGGATGCGCGACCTCGTCGACCTGCTGGGCCAGCCCCAGCGGTCGTACCCGGTGATCCACGTGGCCGGGACCAACGGCAAGACGTCGACGGCGCGGATCATCGACGCGCTACTGCTCGAGTTCGGCCTCCGGACGGGACGGGCCACGAGCCCTCACCTGGAGTCGGTGGCGGAGCGGATCTGCCTGGAAGGCCGGCCGGTGGAGTCCCATCGCCTGGTGGCGGGCTACGACGAGCTGCAGCCCTACCTCGACCTCGTCGACGCGCGGCACCCCGGGACCCCGCTGTCGTACTTCGAGGTCGTCACGGCGCTGGGCTTCGCGACCTTCGCCGACGCCCCGGTCGACGTGGCGGTGGTGGAGGTCGGGATGGGGGGGACCTGGGACGCGACCAACGTCGCCGACGGCCAGGTGGCGGTCATCACCCCGGTGGGCCTGGACCACGCCGAGTACCTCGGCGACGACCTGGCCGACGTGGCGGCCGAGAAGGCCGGGATCGTCAAGCCCAGAGCCTTGGCGGTTGTGGCGCAGCAGGGGGTGGAGGCCGCCGAGGTGGTCCTCCGACGGTGCGTTGAGGTCGGCGCCACGGTGGCTCGCGAGGGGCTCGAGTTCGGCGTGCGGCACCGTGACGTGGCCGTCGGCGGGCAGCTGCTGGCGGTGCAGGGTCTGGCCGGGCTCTACGACGAGCTCTTCCTGCCGCTGCACGGCGCCCATCAGGCGCAGAACGCCGCCTGCGCCCTCGCCGCCGTCGAGGGCTTCCTCGGCGGGGGACGCGACCAGCTCGACGTCGAGGCGGTGCGAGCGGGACTGGCCCGGGTGTCCTCGCCCGGTCGCCTCGAGGTCGTCCGCCGCAGTCCGACGGTCCTCGTCGACGCGGCCCACAACCCGCACGGCGCCCGTGCGCTGGTGGATGCCCTCCAGGAGTCGTTTTCCTTCACCCGGCTGATCGGGGTGCTGGCGGTCCTCGAGGGCAAGGACGCCGTGGGCGTGCTGGAGGCGCTCGAGCCCGTCCTCGCGGCCGTCGTGGTGACCCGCAACTCCTCGCCGCGTTCGCTGCCCGTGGAGGACCTCGCCCGCCTGGCCGTCGAGGTCTTCGGGCCCGACCGGGTCGAGGTCGCCGACCGGCTCGACGACGCCATCGACCGTGCGGTGGGCCTGGCCGAGGAGGACGCGACGTTCGGCGGGCCGGGGGTCCTCGTGACGGGCTCGGTGGTCACCGTCGGAGACGTGCGGATCCTGTTCGGTGCGGGGGCCGACCGGTGAGGGGCCTGGCCGCTGCCGTCCTCACCTTCGAGGCGATCGTCATCGGGCTGGCCATCCCGGTGGCGATCTCGGTGTCCGAGGTCGACGCGACAGTGGCCGTGCCCGCGGGGCTGGGCCTGGCCGTGCTGTGTCTGGTGGCCGCGGGGCTGCTGCGCCGCCCGCTCGGCTACCGGCTTGGCTGGGCCGTTCAGGTGGCGGCGGTGGCGCTGGGCTTCGTGGTCCCCGCGATGTTCTTCCTCGGTGGGCTCTTCGCCTTCCTGTGGTTCATGGCGCTGCGGTTGGGTGGCGAGGTCGAGGCCGCCCGGGCCCGCCGGGCTGCCCAGGAGCCGCCCGACTGACGACCGACCGGACCGTACCCCCGCCCCCACGCTCCCGAATGATCACGTTCACCACCCTGGTGGGGTCGTGGCCCGGTCGCCCGCCGCCCCACCAGCCTCGTGGTGGATCCACCACGAGGCTGGTGGTGGCACCACCAGGCGCCGACGCCTGGTGAAGGCCCGACGAGGGTGGCGAACGTGGTCATTCGGGTCGGGATCGGGCGCTGGGCTAGGGTGCCCGACGGCTGCCGCCCCGGCGGCCGACCCCGCCTTACGACCCCGGGAGCAGCACCGTGTCCGAGCGCACGCTCGTCCTCGTCAAGCCTGACGCCGTCCGCCGCGGCCTGGTCGGGGAGATCATCTCGCGCTACGAGCGCAAGGGGCTGAGCATCGTCGCGATGGACCTGCGCACCGCGGACGTCTCGCTGTCGGACGAGCACTACGCCGAGCACCTCGACAAACCCTTCTACCCGTCGCTCCGGGAGTTCATCATCGGCGGGCCCCTTGTGGCGATGATTCTGGAAGGTGACCAGGCGGTCGACGTCGT
>DATHUJ010000196.1:0-2515 GCA_035462375.1 Jiangellales bacterium | reverse complement strand
CTGCGCCCGGTCAGTCGGTCGGCCCGGACAGCCCGATCGAGCACTCCGCCGGGTGCACGAACCAGCGCGATGCGCACGCACGACTGACGTGTGCGGCTACGCGACCGACCCCGCTCCGGCCGCGAGCGCGGTCTGGTACGCCTGGTCGGTATCGTCCACGTGCACGGTGGGCGTGCAGCCTGCTGCCTCGCCGGGTGCGGCTGTCGGATCCCGCCATCGCCTTGCGCCGAGTAGGCGAACAGGTGGTAGTCCCTGCGGGGCTCGCGAAGACGGGCTGGAATCCCCAGCCGAGCACCCCGGCGCACCAGCCGCGAGTCGCGACCGTGTCGTCGCTGGACAGCTCGGTAAGGCTGATCCAACCGTAGACCATGCGTGTACTCGTGCGTGCGCTCCTCGCTCACACCAGACCTCTCGAACCATCCCGGACGGATCGCCGCCGTGACCCCGGCGGCGCTCGACACTCATCGTCGGCGCACGGTCCGCGGCAGAAGCGTGCGTTTGCCGTCAGCCTCGCAGGCGGGTCACGTGCGGAATGACGCGCTCGATCCCTGCCGTCACCGGGCGAGCGCGCGCCCCTCGTCGGCGAGGAGGTCGTAGACGACGGTGTCGAGGCAGCGGCGGTCTCCTCGAGTTGCGCAGTGCCGACGCCCGGGAGCATTGCCTGCGATCTACGCGCTGCTCCTGGCGCCAGCCCGTGGCCGGGGGCCACCCGGGGGCAGACTGGTCAGTGCGGGAGGGAGGAATGCAGGTGCCTGAGCTTGTCGTCGACTTCATCACCTCACTTGACGGGTACGCGTCCGCCGAGGGCTGGCCGGGCTGGTGGGGCATGGAAGGGCCGGAGTACCTCGCCTGGCTGGGCGAGAACCCCGAGGGGGACTACCTGGTCCTGATGGGAGCGAACACCTACCGGCTCATGTACGGCTTCACGAAGGAGGGCGAGCCGGGGACGGACGTGCTCGGCGGCCTCTCGAAGGTGGTCTTCTCCAGCACGCTGACCGAGCCGCTGGAGTGGGAGAACTCGACACTGGTCACCGGCGATCCGGCCGATGCGGTGCGGGATATGAAGGAGACTGGCGACCGGCCGATGCGCACCATCGGCAGCCTCACGCTGTGCCGCTCGTTGCTGGTAGCCGGCCTTGTCGACCGGTTCCGGGTGGTGATGTTCCCGGTCATCACTGGCGCCACCGGCCAGGAGCGGATCAATGGCGGCTACCCCGATGTTGCCCTCGACATGGTGGACAGCCGTACCTTCGACGGCCAGATCCAGCTGGTCGAGTACGTGCCGAGAGTGCTGCACGGCCCAGCCGGCACGTCCTGAGCGGCCGTCTCCAAGTCATCGGGCCCGCAGACGATCATGGCGACGCGACCCACACAGCGCGATGACAGTGGGCCCGGCCGGGACGTCCGCTCAATGGGCTGGGCGATCGTCCTTCCCCAGATGCTCGTCGACCTTGACCGCACAGGTCCGCGAACGGTCGTTCGTCAGTCTCGGCTGTCCGGACAGGACCTGCCGTTCGGTGTCGGCGTTCAGGAGGCGACCTTCCGCGTGAACGTGAGGTGGGTGACCCCGCTGGGGGAGGAGACCGCCTCGACGTCATAGTCATGCTCGAGGGCTTCCATGCCGTCCCAGATGCGGACGCCGCGGCCGAGCACAATAGGGACCTGGACGAGATGCATGTGGTCGACGAGCCCGGCGGCGAGGAAGTCGCGTACGACGGTGGGGCCGCCGCCGATCCGGACGTCCTGGCCATCGGCTGCTTCGCGAGCGGTCTCGAGAGCGTCGGCCGGGGTGGCGTCGAGGAAGTGGAACGTGGTGCCGCCCTCCATGTCTAGTGAGGCCCGTGTGCGGTGGGTGAGCACGAACGTCGGTGTGTGGAACGGCGGGTTCGGGCCCCACCAGCCCTCCCAGTCCGGGTCGTCCTGCCAGCCGGGCGGGCCGAACTTGTTGGCGCCCATGATCTCGGCGCCGATGCCGTGACTGTGGCGCTCGGCGAAGGCGTCGTCGACTCCGGCGGTTCCGCCCGCGTCCCAGAACCGGGTACCGAACATCCACTCGTGTAGCCGCTCGCCCGCATGGCCGAAGGGTGCATCGGCGGACTGCGGCTCGCCGGTGGCGAAGCCGTCGAGGGAGATGGACAAGTTGTGGATCCGTGTGAGGGACATCCGTCGCTCCTCGGTTGGTGATTGACCTTGTCATCGGTTCTAGGGAGACCGACCCGGGTGACCGGAGATTCTCATCGGCCGCGAGGTCGGGATGCGCGATCAACGCCGCTACCAAGATGCTCGGCGACCCGTGGTCGATGCTCGTTCTGCGCAACGTGATCTCCGGTCGCTCATAGGCGAGTCAGCGGTGTCAGGTGCCGGAGGCCATGTGGGCGGCGAGGATGTAGTTGGGTGCCGGTCGAGGTTCTTGCGGGCCCGGTCGTCGCGCATGGTGGTGCGGGGGTCGGCGTGGCGGGCGGTGATCGGCACGTCGCGAAGGTCGACGTCGGCGTCGAGCATGGTGGTCACGAAG
>DATHUJ010000195.1:0-8667 GCA_035462375.1 Jiangellales bacterium | reverse complement strand
CCCCCACCAGGAACGGCTCGACCGAGGCGCCCTCCTCCTCGCCGAACGCGACCCGCAGGGCCCGGGCCTGGGGTTCGGGCAGCCCCCCGCGGAGCCGGGCGACGGGACGCAGCAACCGGTGCAGCGCCGCGAACGCCAGCGGCGCCTCGACTTCCAGGCCCTGGGTACGGAGGACGGTGGCGTCGCCGGCACCCGCCACGAGCTCGCCGAGCAGCGCCGACTTGCCGACCCCGGGCTCGCCGCGGACGACCAGCGTCCCCGCGGACCCGTCCCGCGCCCCCTCGACAAGCGCCGCCAGGAGCTGCCGCTCCGGCTCGCGACCGACCAGCACGCGACGCAACGTACTCCGCGCCGCCGCGCCGCAGTGCGCGATCGAACCCCGGCCGTTTGACCGGGGCGACCGGGGCGGCGTGACGTGAGGCTTCACCGCATGAAGGACACCCGCGACCACGTGGACACCGCCCCGGCACCCGTCGACCGGCGCCGGCGCATCGGGATCCTGCTCTTCGACGGGGTCCAGGAGCTGGCCGCCGTCGGCCCCTGGGAGGTGCTGTCCGCCTGGACCCAGCAGCACCCCGAGGACGGCTGGGACGCCTTCTGCCTCTCTTCCGACGGCCGCCCCGTCCGCAGCGCCAAGACGCTGGTGCTCGGCGCGCACCACTCGATCGACGAAGCGCCGGCCGTGGACGTGCTGGTTCATCCCGGTGGCCCGGGCACCCGGCCGATGCTGCACGACCGCGGCCACCTCGACTGGGTCCGCCGGCAGCGCACCACGGTCCCGCTGATGACGGCGGTCTGCACCGGCAGCCTGGTCTACGCGGCCGCCGGGTTGTTGGTCGGCCGCCGGGCGACCACGCACTGGGCCTCGCTCAACCTGCTCTCCGAGATCGACCCCACGGTCATCACCGACGTCAGCTCGCGCTTCGTCGACGACGGCGACCTGATCACCAGCGCCGGCGTGAGCGCCGGCATCGACATGGCGCTGCACCTGGTGGCCCGGCTTACCGACGCCGAGCGCGCTCGGGAGGTCCGCCGTGAGATCCAGTACGACCCGCTGCCCTCGATCTGAGCAGCCCCCAGCCAAGGAAGCTGCAACCCGCCGAGCAAGGAGACCTGTCATGACCACCCTCACCGACCGCACGATGCGCGCCGTCCTCCACGATCGCTACGGCACCGCCGAGGTCCTCCGGCTCGGCCGCGTCCCCCGTCCGGTGATCGGCGAGCACGACGTGCTCGTCGAGGTCCGCGCGGCCGGACTGGACCGTGGCACCGAACACCTGATCACGGGCAAGCCCTACGCCATGCGGCTCGCGTTCGGCCTGACGCGCCCGAGGAACCCGGTCGCCGGCCGCGACGTCGCCGGCACTGTCGTCGACGTCGGCGCGGCAGTCACGCGGTTCGCTGTGGGTGACGAGGTCTACGGCGTCGCTCCGGGATCGTTCGCCGAGTACGCGGTCGCCCGGGAGTCCCGGCTCGCCCGCAGGCCTGCCAACCTCTCGTTCACCGAGGCTGCCGTCGTCCCCGTGTCGGCCGCCACCGCGCTGCGGGCACTCGTCGACGTCGGTCGCGTCCAGGCCGGCCAGTCCGTCCTGGTGATCGGTGCCTCCGGCGGTGTCGGCAGCTACGCCGTCCAGCTCGCGAAGGCCTTCGGGGCCGAGGTCACCGGCGTTTGCAGCACCGCGAAGGCGGACCTGGTCGCGTCGCTCGGAGCCGACCACGTCATCGACTACAAGCGCGAGGACTTCGCCGACGGGTCCCGCCGGTACGACCTCGTCCTCGACATCGCCGGCAACCCCTCGCTGAGGCGGCTCCGGCGAGCCCTCCGGCCCCGAGGGACCGCCGTGTTCGTCGGCGGCGAGGACGCCGGCGCGCTCATCGGCATGGGACGGCAGCTGCGGGGCGTGCTGCTCTCCGTCTTCGTCATGCAGCGCCTCGCCCTCCTGGTCAGCAAGGAGAGCGCCGGCGACTACGACCGTCTCACCGACCTGATCGAGGCCGGCCAGCTGGTCCCGAGCATCGACCGCACCTATGCGCTCGAGGACGCGCCGCTGGCCGTACGGCAACTCGAGGCGGGACACGTCCGCGGCAAGGTTGCCATCACTGTTGACCGATGACGGACCCCGTCGACGGGTGTCCGGCAGTGCCGCGGTCTGCCCCGCAGACCTACCTCGGCAAACATGGTGCGCGAGCCGGCAGGTGCGGTCGCCGCGGTCACCCCGTGGAACAGTCCGTTGCTGCTGCTCACCTGGAAGCTCGCGCTGCTGCTCGCGGCTGGCTGCACCTGCGTAGCCAAGCCGTCGGAGCACTCCCCCGCGTCGACCGCCGCCTTCGCCGAGGTGCTGTACGAGGCGGGCCTGGCGGCCGGCGTCTTCAACGTCGTCACCGGGCTGAGCCCGGGAGACCGGAGCGGCGCCGGCCGGGCACCGAGAGGTCGACAAGGTCGCCTTCACCGGCTCCACCGCAACCGGGGTCTCGGTGGCCAAGGCCGCCGTCGCCAACGTCGACCGGATCACCCTCGAGCTGGGCGGCAAGTCGCCCCAGGTCGACTTCCCCGACGCCCACCTCGACACCGCCGCCAACGGCGTCGTCGCCGGCGTCTTCGCCGCCACCCGGGCAGACGTGCATGGCCGGCTCGCGGCTGATCGTGCACGAATCGGTCCGCGACGAGCTGATCACCAGGGTCGTGGCCCGTGCGATTCGATCAAGCAAGGCGACCCGACCGAGGCCGACACCGAGATGGGCCCAGTCGCCAACCAGCCGCTGTACGAGAAAAGGTGCTGGCCTACCTCGACGGCACCCGCTTCGAGGGGGGTTGACCATCGCCTCCGGCGGCCAACCTAACGCCGAGCTCGGTGGGCTCTTCGTCCGCCCCACCGTTGTGCTGGCCGACCCCGACAGCACGATCGTGCGCGAGGAGGTTCTCGGCCTCGTGCTGGCCGCGTACACCTTCACGGACGAGGACGATGCTGTCCGCCTGCGCGCCGACTTCCTCGTCGCCTTGTGCGCCGACATCGTGGCCAAGCGCAGCGCCGCCGGGGGCGGTCCGGCGACGGCCCTGCGGTGGTGATCGAGGCGACGGACTCCGGCCGGCGGTGGCAGGTGGCCGGCACCGGCGGCCCGTTGCGCGTCACACCTGACCGGCACGCTCGGGGGCTGGACTCGTAGTCACCGGCCCAGCCACCATCCGAATCCGACATTGAAACCCCTCAAGGGGTGCGCCGATTGGGGCTGCCGGGCGCATCGACGGTGGTTACCCAGGCAGCGATCTCCGAGCGCCGGCTGGCGCCGAGCTTGGTGCGGATGTGTTCCAGGTGCGAGCCGGCGGTCCGCACGGTGATCCTCAGCTCGTCGGCGATCTCGCGGTTTGTCAGGCCGCGGGCTACCAGTCGCGCGACCTCGTATTCGCGCAGTGTCAGCGGCGACCACGGCTGCTCCTCGTCGTGCCGGTCGAGCCGTGAGCCGATATCGGCAGCGGCCTGCAGCATCGGCTGGGCGGCCACCGTGGTCGACGCCGCGCGCACCTCGGCGACAAGCGATGCGGCCTGGGTGCGGCGGTTCGAGGCAAGTTCACAGCGAGCGAGGTCGAGAGCACACCACTGCGCCTCCCACCACCGGCTTCGCCCGGACCATGCGGCCTGGGCCATCGAGAGCCGCTCTCGGGCCTTCCCGGTGCGGCCTGCGGCATGCTCGATGAGACCAGCTGCGTGGTCGATCGCTGGCAGCGTGCCCGGAATCCCGCGTGCGAGCAGATCGGCTCCGACCGCGTGCGCCCACTCCCGCGCGGCGCCCACATCGTGCAGCCCAAGCCGGGCCCGGGTACCGGTTACCAAGTACGGGAAGAGGTTGGCCGCGTCGATCACCTGATGCGACGCGGAATACCCCGCATCGGTCAACATGACTGCCTCGGCCCAGTCGTGGCGGAGCACCGCCTGCTCTGCCAAGCCCCACAGGGCCGGCGAATAGCGTTGCAGCTCGCCCATCTCCTCGCCGGCGGCCCGTGCCTCGTCCAGCCACCGAGCCGCCGAGTCAAACTGCCCACGCCCGAGCGCAAGAAAGCCCAGGACGTGCAGGGCGATGATGCGAGTAGTGATGCCGCCCTCGCCGTCCGCGATCACGTGTTGCACCGCCAGGTCCGCCTCGTCCCAAAGTCCCTGGCACCACCACACATGGGCCTGGTGGGCGGCCATGTAGTGCCGGTGGTTCCACTGCTCTGTGCGGGATGCGTACTCGATGCCCTCGGCCAGCCAGCGGTCGGCTCGCGCATATTCCACCAGTGTCGACGCCGAGGAACCGATCATCCGGTAGCCCCGGGCCGCCTCAGCCTCCAGGTGAAGCTCGGCAGCCCGCCGGATCGACTCCTCCAACCGCGCCCAGCCCTCGTCCATCCGCCCCGCGAAAACCAGCACCGATCCCAACGTCGCGGTCGTGTTGAGCCGGACCCGCTCGTCGGACTCACCCGTCGACGCGAGCGCCTCCATGCTTGCGGCAATGGCCTCGTCGAGACGGTCGTCGACCAGGTACGCGGCCGCGATTGCCGCCATCAACTCGGCCCGAACGCGCATCGCCTCGGCCCCGGCCGTGCCATCGATCTGGTCGAGCCCTCGCTTCAGCAGAGCGATGCGCACCGGTAGCGGCTCACCGAGCAGGTGCCGTGCGGCCACCAACCCGGGCAGCACGGCGGCCGCACTGACCACATCCCCCTCCTCGAGCAGTAGCGCACGAGCGCGACCAAAGTCCTCGGCGGCCTGAGTGTTGTGGTCGGTCGCGGCGGCCTCGACCGCCTGCCGTGCGAGCAATTCGGCCAGCCGGCGGCCATCACCGGCACGCAGGCACCGCACCGCCCGGCCGATAAGCTCGAGCGCCTCCCGGTGCGCCGATAGCGCGGCGGCGCGTTCGGCCGCCGCCGCGGCTGCCACCGACGCCTCGGCGAACTGGCCTGCCGCCTCATGATGACCCGACCGGTACGCGTCGCCGCCGAGCTCCGCGCGATGGCGGGCTGCCTCGGCCACCCGGGCATGCAGCTCCCGCCGCCGGGCCAGCGGTGCGCTGGCCTCGATGGCGTCGCGGATCAGCGCGTGCCGGAACTCGTACCAGCCTGCGGACTCCTCCTGTACGAAGTGCAGATCCACCAGCTCGTCCAGGCCGGCCGCGGCCTGGTTCGCAGAGCACCCGTCCACCTCGGCGAGCAGATCGAGGTCGAAGCTCCTGCCGATGACTGCCGCGGCCACCGCGGCTTCCCGGGCCTGTGTTGAGAGGGCGGCGAAGCGCTGCCCGATCGCCTCGGCCAGCGTCTCCGGTACGTAGGCAACGTCCGCGTTCAGGTGTCCCTGCGCGGCCGCAGCCGCCAGCTCCTCGACCAGCAGCGGCACTCCCCCCGAACGGTGGTGCACGAGCTCCACAAGTCTGCGTGACGGTGTCCGCACGAAGTCACGCACCAGTTGCTCGGTGTGCGCGAGTTCGAGCCGCGGCAGCAGCATCTCCTCGGCCATCCGCTGGAGGAGCAGCCGAGACCGCCAGGCCCGGATCGGCGCGTCCCGCTGTGGCTCGTCGGTTCGCAGCGTCCCCACCACCAGCAACGGGAGCGACGGCACACGGCGAGCCAGGTGGGCTACGACCTCCAGACTCAGCTCGTCGCACCAGTGCAGGTCTTCCAGCGCCAGTAGAGCGGGGCCGTCTTCGCACATCGACGCCAACCGGTTGACGGCCTCCAGGACGACCAGCCGCCGGCGCCGGTGGGCGTCCCCAGAGTCTGCCGGAGCTTCGGTCACACCGGCCAGGTCCCGCACCAGCGCCTGCCCGCGGGCCGCCACGTCGGCCCGCTCCGAACGGGCCATCGCATGCCCGAGGTCGAGCAGCAGTCCCGCGGACAGTTCGACGTCCTGTGGAAAGGCGCTGGCTGCCCAGAGGCTGAACCCCTGCGCGGCGGCGAGATCCTGCAGGGCTCGGAGCACCCGAGTCTTGCCGATACCGGCCTCGCCGGCCAGCAGCAACACCCTGCCGACGCCGCCGCGCGCTCCGGCCAGGCGGCGCTCAGCAACAGCGAGCAGGTCGTGCCTGCCATGCATTGCCTGAGCGCTGATCGCCGTCACTACTCCCCCACCGATGTCGGCGGCCGGATTCCCGCGAGCTAGTCGGGCATTCGACCGATGACCGTCGCGTCGTCGCCCTTGAACCTTAAGTCGAACACGCCTGGGTCGGGCCCAGGGCGCCGTAACGCACACCGCGAAAGGGTACGGAAGAGATGACAACCGCGATCGACGCAGCAGCGAACACGGCACTGAAAGCGCGACACCGTGCGATGTGGGCGCTCGGGGACTACCCCGCCGTAGCGGCCGAAGTGATCGCCAGCCTCGGCGATGTGATCGTCGAAGCGTGCGGCATCGCGCCTGGTGATCGAGTCCTCGACGTGGCCGCAGGTAGCGGCAACGCCGCTATTCCTGCCGCGCTGCGCGGAGCCACGGTGGTGGCGAGCGACTTGACCCCTGAGCTATTCGAGGCTGGGCGGATGCTGGCGGCGATGCACGGGGTCACCGTCGATTGGGACGAGGGGGATGCGGAAGCACTGCCGTACGGCGACGGCGAGTTCGACGTCGTGATGTCGACGGTTGGCGTGATGTTCGCGCCATACCACCAGGCCAGCGCCGACGAGCTGGTCCGGGTGACCCGGCCGGAAGGAACGATCGGCCTCATCAGCTGGACACCGGAAGGCTTCATCGGGCAGATGTTCGCGGTGATGAAGTCCTACGCCCCGCCTCCGCCGCCTGGGGCCGAGCCGCCTCCTCTGTGGGGACGTCCCGCGCACGTGCAGCAGCTGCTCGGCGACCGGGTCGAGGAGTTCGATGTGCGCCGTCAGCAGCTGCGGGTGGACCGGTTCGCCTCCCCGGAGGAGTTCCGGGACTTCTTCAAGCGTTGCTACGGCCCCACGATCGCGACCTACCGGAACATCGCGGACGACCCAGTGCGCATCGCAGAGCTGGATCGCGAACTGGCCAACCTGGCTCGCCAGCACGGCCACGACGACGGCGGATTCGTCATGGAATGGGAATACCTGCTGGCCACCGCGCGGAGGTCTGGGGGAAGCCTCGCATGAACGCGTTGCAGACAGGAGCCGGCCACGAGCTTCGCCACCTGCCACTGACCACGCAGGATCGGCAGCGGCTTCACCACGGCGTCCGGCGTCGAAGGGTTGGCGGCAGAACATCCGCGTCGCACACGCCGACCCGACGCTCGATCGGCTCACGGGCACGGGCTCGAGGCAATGACGAAATCACTGCGACACCCGGGGCAGCCAGCCTCGTCCTGCTCAATCTCCAGCCATAGGGCTGGGTCACCTGGAGCAAGACAAACGATTCGGAGGGAATGTTCACCATGAAAGGCCTCATCCGTACCTGTCGCAACCTTGCCGCTGGAATCATGGTCGCTGCGGCGGTCATGTCCTTCGGGCAAGGTGCTCACGCCGAACCTTCTGAGCCTGAGGTCCCGAGCACCATCGCGGTTCCTGAAGGGAACAAGCTGTTCCAGGTCGGTCACGCCGTCGGCGTGCAGATCTACTCCTGCAATGCCAC
Organism: Jiangellales bacterium; assembly: GCA_035462375.1. Taxonomy (GTDB): domain Bacteria; phylum Actinomycetota; class Actinomycetes; order Jiangellales; family Jiangellaceae; genus DASTQL01. The sequence goes on along the minus strand of DATHUJ010000195.1, from coordinate 1,102 downwards.
ATCGGGCGGTTTTGGCTGGGCGTTCGTCGCACCACGGGCGGACGTGTACAACGATCACGGCAAGCTCATCATGACCCACTTCGGCGGGCCTACCTGGGAGGCCAGGGATGGCAGCGCGGTCGTGGGCCGCCGGGAAGCCGGTGTCAACGTCGATCCCGCGGCGATTGACTGGCTCTTGCTATCCGCGAGGTCCACCAGCTTTGGCGATGATGGCGACCAGCTCGTGGGGACCGCCTTCATCCAACGGACTGCAACCTCGGGCGGCCTCGCGCCGGACGCAGAGGAGTGCAACGCCGGCACGGCGGGGAGCCAGGTCGAGGTCCCCTACTCCGCCGACTACTACTTCTGGAAGGCCAAGAGCAGCTGACGCGGTATTGAGCAGTCGCTGCGGGCGTCTTAGTGAGCGACGGCGAGCAGGCCAGCACCGGTCTGCTCGCCGTCGTCGCAAAGGCTGGCAGCGCACGCCGTTCCACCCCCCACGTTCCGGAGGCCTTCAGACAGCTCGGAAACTTGACCGCGGAACGGCGTTCGCATTCAGCGGCCTGCAGACCACCCACGGATCAGGCAGAAGCGACACATTGTGGAACCGGATCAGATCTTTACCGCCCTCAGGAGCCGCTGCAGGCAGTAGACGACCGCTGTCACCGCGCCGGCCTCCCGCGCCCGCGAGAGCGCGTACCCGTAGAAGTGCTGCTGTGCCCGGTCGGCGCCCAGCTGGAGGGCCGCGTTGGCGAGGTTCCACAGCACGTCCCGGTCGTCGACCTGCTCGCCGAGCTCCAGCGCGCGGTCCAGGGCCGCCGTGGCGGCGTGCCAGTCGCCCTCGGCGACCTGGGTCATCGCGACCAGCATGTGCCGCAGGCACCGTGTCCGCGGCGGGTCGCCGGTGACGGGTACGACGAGGGCCTCGGTCACCGGCAGCGGCGTCCCGCTGTCGGCGCCGAAGGTGCGCATGACAGCAGCGGCGACGCCGATGTCGAGGGCCCTGGCCGGGTCGATCGGGTGGACCGCCTGGGCGGCCTCCACGAAGATCCGGTGCGCCTCGGGCGCCGAGCCCAGGTTGACCTCGATGTGACCCCGCAGGCGGGCGACGTCGGCGAGCAGC
>DATHUJ010000194.1:0-26269 GCA_035462375.1 Jiangellales bacterium | reverse complement strand
CTGGATGCGGCCGTCCGGCGTCGCGTGGAGCGGACGGTGCACGTGTCGACCGACGAGGTCTACGGCTCCATCGAGCACGGGCGCTCGACCGAGAGCGACCCCCTCGCCCCGCGCTCCCCGTACAGCGCGTCCAAGGCGGGCGCCGACCTGCTCGCGCTGTCGTACGCGACGACCCACGGCCTGGACGTCGTGGTCACCCGGTGCTCCAACAACTTCGGGCCCTACCAGCTGCCCGAGAAGCTCGTGTCGCTGTTCGTCACCAACCTCCTGGACGGCAAGCCCGTGCCCCTCTACGGGGACGGGCTCCACGTACGGGAGTGGCTGCACGTCACCGACCACTGCGCCGGGGTCCAGCTGGTGGCCGAGCGGGGCCGGACCGGCGAGGTCTACCACGTCGGGGGCGGCACCGCGCTGACCAACCGTGAGCTCACCGGGCGCCTGCTCGAGGCCTGCGGGGCGGACTGGTCGATGGTCGAGTGGGTCCCCGACCGGGCCGGCCACGACCGACGGTACGCGTTGGACTGGACGAAGATCGCCGACGAGCTGGGGTACTCGCCGCGCGTGGACTTCGAGGAGGGACTGCTCGCCACCGTGGACTGGTACCGCGACAACCGGGGGTGGTGGCAGCCGCTCAAGGATCGGGCCGCCCTCGGGCCGTGAGTGCGTGGCCGTCGGGACTCCTGCGACACGCCGGTAGCGCCGTCTAGCCGCTTCTAGGGCTGGCGCAAGACGGCGGAATAGGGTCCGATGCCGTGGACCCGGTTCGCAACCCGTATGCCCCCGGTGCAGGACAGCGCCCGCCCGAGCTCGCCGGGCGCGACCGCGAGCTGGCGCAGTTCGAGGTGGTGCTCGAGCGGATCGCGCGCGGGCGACCCGAGCGCTCGCTGGTGCTCACCGGGTTACGCGGGGTCGGCAAGACCGTGCTGCTCAACGCGCTGCGTTCGCAGGCGATCGGGCGGCTGTGGGGGACCGGCAAGATCGAGGCGCGCCCGGACCAGTCGCTGCGCCGGCCGGTGGCGAGCGCTGTGCACATGGCGGTTCGGGAGATCGCGGCACGACACCGCGACCCGGAGCGCGTGGACCAGTTCCTGGGCGTGCTCAAGGCCTTCGCGCTGCGCTCGGAACCAGGCGGGTCGTCGGGGTCGAACGGCTCCCGCGGGTCGAGCGGGGGGTCGCGCCGGCTGCGTGACCGCTGGCAGCCGGGCATCGATGTCCCCGCCGCGACCGGACGGGCAGACACCGGCGACATCGAGGTCGACCTGGTCGAGCTACTCGTCGACGCGGCCGGGCTGGCCCGCGACGTCGGCGTGGGCATCGCGCTCTTCGTCGACGAGATGCAGGACGTGCCTCCCCCCGACGTCTCGGCCGTCTGCGCCGCCTGCCACGAGCTGTCCCAACAGGGCCTGCCGCTGGTCGTCGTCGGCGCCGGGCTGCCGCACCTCCCGGCAGTGCTGTCGGCCTCGAAGTCGTACTCGGAACGGCTCTTCCGCTACGTCCGCATCGACCGCCTCGACCGCGCCGCGGCCGACCTGGCGCTGGTCGCCCCCGCCGCCGAGGAGGCGGTGGGCTACGAGCCGGCCGCGCTGGACGCCCTCTACGAGGCGACCGACGGCTACCCGTACTTCGTGCAGGCGTACGGCCAGGTGACCTGGGACCACGCGCCGCGCTCGCCCATCACGGCCGAGGACGTCCGGGTCGCCGCCCCGGTGGCCGCCGGCGAGCTGGCGGTCGGCTTCTTCGGCTCCCGCTACGAACGGGCCACGCCGGCCGAGCGCGACTACCTCCGCGCTATGGCCGACCTGGGCGCCGCCGACGGCGACGCGCCGGTGGCCACCGCGGACGTCGCGAACCTGCTCGGCCGCAAGCCGTCGTCGCTCTCGCCCGCTCGAGACGCGCTGATCAAGAAGGGACTCGTGTACTCGGGCGAGCGGGGGTTGATCGCCTTCACCGTGCCGCACTTCGGTACGTACCTGCGAACCGCTACTCCGGCGTAGGGCCCAAGGAACGAGCCACGTCCGCCACGCATGGTCACCGTCGTCGGGACGATCGCAGGATCTAGCCGGGTCTAGGGCAGGAGCTAGACGAGGCAAGAGAGACGTCGACGCCGAACCGCCCTGACACGATCGGTGGGTGAGCCTCGAGTCGGAGCTGCACGACGCGCTGGGGATGACGCACGTCATCACCGACCCCGACGTCACGTCCCCGTACGGCACGGACTGGACCAGTCGCTGGAGCGCGCCCGTACGGGTGGTGGTCCGCCCGGGCAGCACTGCCGAGGTCGTCGCCGTCGTCCGGGCCGCCGGTGCCTACGGAGTCCCCGTCGTCACCCAGGGCGGCAACACCGGGCTCGTCGGGGGCTCGGTGCCCCGGCCTGGCCAGGACGCCGTCGTCCTCTCCACCACCCGCCTCGACACGGTGGGCGACCTGGACCCCCGCTCCGGCCAGCTCACCGCCGGGGCCGGCGCCACCCTCGCCGCGGTCCAGGCGCGGGCGAGAAGGGCCCGGCACACGTACGGAGTCGACCTCGCCGCCCGCGACACCGCCACGATCGGCGGCACCGTCGCCACCAACGCCGGCGGTGTCCGGGTCTGCCGCCGCGGTGACACCCGCCACCAGGTCGTCGGCGTCGAAGCCGTCCTGGCCGACGGCTCCGTCGTCTCCCGGCTCGGCGGCCTGGCCAAGGACAGCACCGGATACGACCTGTCCGGCCTGCTCGTCGGCAGCGAGGGCACGCTGGGCGTGGTCACGGCCGTTCGGCTGCGCACCCACCCGGCCACCCAAGCGGGCACCGTCACAGTCGTCGGCTGCCGCGACGTCGACGCGGCACTGGCGCACCTCGCCGCCAATCCCGCGCCCTGGGCGGCCGAGCTCATGCTCGCCGGCGGCGTCGACCTGGTCCGCCGGGTCGCCGGCCTCCCCGCCCCCCTCACCAGGAACTGGCCGGTCCTCCTCCTGCTCGAGACGGCCGACCTGCCCACGCTCCCGGCGGATGCCGACGCCGCCGTCGACCCCCGGCTGTGGGAGTACCGCGAGCGCCACACCGAGGCCTTAGCCACGCTGGCCGCCGAGCTGGGCGTGCCGCACAAGATGGACGTCGCACTCCCCCTCGACCGCCTCGGTGCCTTCCTCGCCGATCTGCCCGCCAGCACGCGTCCCCACCCCACGTACGTGTGGGGGCACCTGGCCGAAGGCAACCTGCACGTCAACGTGCTCGGCGCCACCCCCGACGACCCCGTCGACGAGGCCGTGCTCCGCCTCGCCGCGTCGTACGGGGGCAGCATCGCCGCCGAGCACGGGGTCGGTGTCGCCAAGGCGCACCTGCTGCACCTCACCCGGTCCGAGGCCGAGATCGCGGCCATGCGGGCGGTCAAGCGCGCGCTCGACCCCGACGGCCTGCTGAACCCCGGCGTCCTGCTGGCGGAGCGGATCGGCGGCGCGGCTCGGGTGTAGGTCGCGTCCGGCGTGGGACCCTCCCGCGATGGACGAGCGCCGGCCGCGGCCGCGGGTGATCGCCCACCGCGGCTCGAGCGAGGACGTCGCGGAGCACACGCTCGCGGCGTACGAGAAGGCTGTCGACGACGGTGCCGACGGTCTCGAGTGTGACGTGCGGCTCAGCGCCGACGGCCACCTCGTCTGCGTCCACGACCGGCGGGTCGAGCGGACCTCCAACGGGCGAGGTGTCGTCTCGACCCTGGAGCTGGCCGAGCTCGCCGCCCTCGACTTCGGGGCCGGGAAGCGCGGCTGGGACCTCGACGACGAGGCTGAGTGGCCGGACCGCACCCGGACCGGCATCCTCACCCTGGAGCGCCTGCTGGAGACCGTCCTGGACGCCCCGCGGCCGCTCGAGCTCGCGATCGAGACCAAGCACCCGACCCGCTACGCCGGGCGGGTGGAGCACACGCTGGTCGCCCTCCTGGACCGGTTCGGTCTGGCCCACCCGCGGCGCGGCCAGGTCACCCCCGTACGCGTGATGTCGTTCTCCCAGCTGTCGCTGCGCCGGGTCCGGCGGCTCGCCCCCAGCCTGGGGACGGTGCTGCTCCTGGACCGGGTGCCGCTGCGGTTCCGCGACGGGGCGCTCCCGGTGGGTGTGCACGCGGTGGGCCCCGGCATCGACGTCGTACGCCGCCAGCCTCGCACCGTCCGGGCCTTCCAGGCGCGCGGCCACCAGGTCCACGTCTGGACCGTGAACGAGCCCGACGACGTACGACTGTGCGTAGACCTGGACGTCGACGTGATCATCACCGACCGCCCCGCGGCGGTCCTCCGGCAGCTGAGCGGGGTCCGGGATGCCTGATCAGGACTTCAGTCACGTTTCGCGCGCGGCGGGTTTCGTCCCCCAGACCCGCAGGGCACCGTACAACCGGACCAGACCCACGCGCGCGGAGAGGAGGACGCGGTGGCGCGCCCTCTCATGTCCGGGCGGGCCATCGTGAGGACTCCTGTGATGCTTCCCTGCTCGCCCCGCAGTGTCCGCGAGGCGCGCACGCTGATCCGTACCGACCTCGCCTCCTCCGCCCTGCCGGAGGAGGTGGTGGAGGACGCGCTCCTCGTCGTGTCGGAGCTGGTCTCCAACTCCCTGCGGCACGCCGACGCGCTTCCCGGGGGCCGGATCGGGCTGGCGTGGTGGAGCCGCCCCCGCAGCGTGACGGTCCGGGTGACCGATGGGGGCGGTCCCAGTCACCCCCAGGCGCGACCCCCGGCGACGAGCGCGATCGGCGGCCGGGGCCTGGCCATGGTCGCGGCCGTCTCCGCGGACTGGGGCGTCGAGCAGTCCCCGGCCGAGACGACGGTCTGGGCCGTGGTCGGCGACCCCGATGGCGGGAACGGCCGGCGCTAGGCTGACCGGTCGTGCCCCGCCCCACCGCTGAGATCCCTGAGGTCGCCCCCCGCCAGCCGTGCCCCTGCGGGTCCGGCAAGCGCTACAAGGTCTGCCACGGCAAGGCGGCCGCCAAGGCCGCCCGGGCCGCGACGCGGACGTATGTGCCCCGCCCGTTCGCGGGTCTGGCCGGTGAGGGAGACCTGATCGCGCTGCGGGAGTTCGTCCCCGCCGCCACCGCCCCGCTGACGCTGGTGGGCGAGCACGCCGACCGTAGGGTCGTGGCGGCGACGGTCCTGCCGATGGCGCTGCCCGCCCTCGTACGGGGGGACGGGCAGGTGTGGCTGGGCCTGCAGACGACTCAGGCCGGGGGCGACGTGAGCGCCGACTTGGCGCACACGCTCCTGCAAGCCTTGGCGGCCGAGCCGGGCGAGTCGGTGGCGCCGGGTCTCCCGGAGGGAGCCGGCCCCCGGCTGCAGGACCTGCTCGCGGTGGACGAGCCGCTCGCGGTGGCCGTGCACGAGGGCTTCGACTTCTGGACCGAGGGCGAGGAGGACGTCACGCCCGAGGTAGCAGCCTCGCTCGAACGGGCGTCGGCGGCCGTGATCCCCACCCGGCGGCTGGTCTCGGTACAGGCCGCCTACTGGGCCCGAGTGGGGGACCGCGAGCACCTGCGCTGGGTCCTCCCGTACGCGGAGGAGCCGCTGCTCGACGGCCTGGCGCGGCTCAGGGCGGCGGGGGACGACGGGTTGGCAGGCGGCAAGCTGCTCGGGACCTTCCGCGCCCACGGACTGCTCGTCCCGGTGTGGGACCTCGTGGTCGGGACGCCGGTCGACGACCTGGAGGACCCAGCGGTGGAGTTCGGCGAGCGGTTGACCGAGGCGCTGGCCTCGTCGGCGGCCCTGACAGCGGACGAGCGGCGGGCCCGGGCGGCGCTGGCGAACCGGCAGGTGACGATCCGCTAGGGCCGGGGCCCATTCGGGGGTCGTCACCTGCCGCGGCCGCGCGTCGCCCGCGATCGCGGCATGTGCCGTGACCGGGTCGCGAGACGGCGCTGGTGGGACGGAGCCCGCTGGTGGGACGGAGCCCGCTGGTGGGACGGAGGCCGCTCGCGGTGGACCGTGAGTCCTCGGGCGTGGAGAACCCCGGTCGCCCTCGACGGGGGATGCAAGGACGACCGGGGTCTGACACTCACGGTACATCTCTGCGGCCGGGTGTGTGAAGTTGCGGGGTGAACATTCTCCCCTGTGGTCCAGGTCACGACCGGTGACTCCCCGGGTGGCTGGGCCCAGGCAACGAAGATCACCGTGGGCTTGGGGTGCCGCGGTCCGGGCCGGCAGGGGCACGGCGATCATGTGGCCTGGGGTCCACTCGGCGGGGCAAGATCACCGTGGGCTCGGGGTTCCGCGGTCCGGGCCGGCGGGCGCACGGTGATCATGTGGCCCGGGGTCCCTCCGCGCGGGCAAGATCACCGTGGGCTCGGGGTGCCGCGGTCCGGGCCGGCAGGCGCACGGTGATCTCGGGCGACCGACAGACCGGCGACCGGCGACGGCTACGCTCGCTCGCCGTGACGGCCACGCCGAGCCACCCACCCCGCCCCCAGGCCGACGGCGTCGCCGTGACGATCCCCGCCAAGGACGAGCAGCAGCGCATCGCCGCCACGGTCGCGGCGGCCGCGGGGATCCCCGGTGTCGACCTCGTCGTGGTGGTCGACGACGGCTCCGCCGATGCCACGGCCGCCCGCGCCCGAGGGGCCGGTGCGGTCGTCGTCGCCCACGCCCGTAACCGCGGCAAGGCCGCAGCCATGGAGTCGGCGGCTGCGGCGGTAGCGGCGATCGAGGCGAGGGAGCCCGACCGGCGAACCCCCCGGGCCCTGCTGTTCCTCGACGCCGACCTGAAGGACTCCGCGGCCGCGGCCGCGCCGCTGACCGTCCCCGTGCTCGACGGTACGGCCGACATGACCATCGCCACCCTGCCGCCCCAACCTGGCGGCGGTCATGGCCTGGTCGTCGGTCTCGCCCGTGACGGCATCGAGCGCGCGACCGGATGGCGCCCCACCCAGCCGCTGTCGGGGCAGCGGTGCCTCACCCGGACGGCCTTCGAGGCTGCGCTGCCGCTCGCGGCCGGCTTCGGGGTGGAGACCGGGCTCACCATCGACCTGCTCCGCCAGGACCTGCGGGTGCTCGAAGTGGAGGTGGAGCTGGCGCACCGGGTCACCGGCACCGGGTGGCGCGACCAGGTGCACCGCGGCCGGCAGTTCGCCCATGTCGCCCGGGCTCTGGCGGCCCGGGGCGTCATTCCCGTGCCCCGCCGGCGCTGATCGGTTCGTACGGCGGGGGCTCGGCCGCCTCCTGGGACGAGCGCAGCCGGGAGTCGGCCACCGCGGCCACCACCAGTGGGATGCCCACGGTGAGCACGAGTGCGGGGATGATGATCCCGGAGTCGTTCACGGCGAATCCCACGACCGCGACCGTGACGCAGGACCAGATCGTCGGGCGCAGCAGCGGCCAGCGCTCGAAGGCGTCGAGCACGCCCTCGGCACGCATCCGCCGCGGGTCGCGGAGCATGAGCACCACCGCGACGAGTGCGACCACGGCGAGCCATCCGTACGGCCCGCGGGCCAGCGTGCCGATCGCCGCATCGGCCTTGCGGACGACGATCGTGACCGCCTCGCCGTCCATCACGCTCTGGACGAAGTCGCCCAGGTGGGAGCGCTCCGCGGCCGGCCCCCGCCAGTCCAGGACCGAGACGGCCGCGACGACGGCCACCGAGACGGCCGTGACGACGAGCACCCGGGTCACCGACGCCCGCCACGCGCCGACGCCGAACGCGAGCACCGCCACCGCCGGCCCCAGCGCCAGCATCCCACCGAAGTCGGCTCCCGCGGTGCCGGTGAGCACGACCGTGAGACCGCCGAGGCCCAGGACGGCGAGGGCCGCGACCCGCCGGGACCGGCCGGTGTCGAGCATCCACTGCGCCACCGCGCCGCACAGCACGAGCACGCACGCCGCCCAGATGGAGAACGGGATGTTGCCCAGTCCGTAGAAGCGTCCGGCAACCAGCGGCGACAGCCCGAGCAGGCTCGAGTGCTGCAGGTTGGCCCCGGTGAGGACGTCGACGGCTAGCACGCCCACCGTGACGCCGGCGACGGCACCGGGCGGCCCGTAAACCCTCCGGCGCCACGGTCCCAGCACCGCAAACGCCGTCATCAGCGCCCCCCAGGCGCCGATCGCCAGCCACAGGACGAGCGTGGGCCACTCGGTGAGCCACCAGCGCACGGTGTTGGCCAGGAAGGACGCGACCGGGAACGAGGCGAAGAGCAGGGCTCCCACGACCGTCGCGCGAAGCAGTCGGCGGCGCCGCGCTGCCTCGACGGTCCGGCTCAGCAGCACGAGGGCGACGACGGCGAAGATCAGCTCCACCGCACCGACACCCTGGAAGAACACCCCCGACTGCGTACGGAAGACCTGCGCCGCCGCGTCGGCGCCGACCAGCTCCTCGACCGTCTCCTCGGCGCTGCCAGGGTGCGGCCCCGCCTGGCGCCAGGGGCGCCCGACCAGACCGGGGGGCGGGTCCACCCCCGCGTACGCGAGGAGGGTCGGGGTCACGTCGGTCAGCTGGACCATCCCGGTCCAGCGGGTCGATGCCGAGCTGAGCCACTCCGGCCCGTACGGGGTCCCGCCGAGGTCGGTGCCGGTCGCCGCCGCGAGCCGGAGACCTGGCGGGGGGAAGGGGAAGACCTCGTCGTCGGAGATGACCGGCGCCTCGGCGTTGGGGTCGGGCAGCTGGGTGCTGGGCTCGCCGGAGTTCTCGTCCGGCAGCAGGGCGGCACGAACCGTCGGGCCCGAGTCCGACACCCCGACGACCAGCAGCGTGGCGTCCGACGGGAGCACGTCGACGAGCGCGGCCAGCTGCTGGTCGATGAGTGCGGCCTGCTCCCGGCGCTGGTCCTCCTCCTCCCGCCGAGGGACCCAGCCGAGGTCGACCACCGTGACCGGGCACTGGGCGACGACCGCGCCGTCGACCTGGACGACCGAGGGCAGGTACCGGTCGACGGTGCCGTCGGCCTGCGCCAACGCGAGGGCGGCGCCCGGGCCGACCGCCGTGGCGCACCGCCGCTCGGCGGCCAGGGTGTCGCCGAGCAGGCCCATCCGGGGCGCGTAGCCGTAGGCGTCCTGCTCGGCGACCATGCGCTCCCAGTCGCCCGCGGAAACCACGCCGTCCTCGAGTACGGGGCGGGGCACCGGTCGGCACCAGGCCCGCTCGGCGTCGACCGCGCGCTGGCCCGCGGAGACGGTGAGCCAGCCGTCGACGAGGCACGTCGTCCGGCGAACGCTCCGTACCGTGAGGGAGGCCGCCGCGTCCGTGCCGGCCAGCGCGAACAGGGTGGGGGTCGACTCGTCCACGTCGCTCCAGGCGAGGGCTCCGATGCCGACGAGCACCACCGGGCCCGACGCGTCCCCCGCCGACTCGGCGTCCTGGGACCGCCCGCCGCCCGACGCCACGGCGGCCGGCGGCAGGAGGAGCAGCGCCGCCAGGAGGCCGAGCAGGAGTCGTACGCCGCGGGCGCTCACAGCGGGGTCTCCAGACCCGCGGCCGCCAGCCACGTCAGCAGTGCGAGCAGGGCGAACAGCGACCCGGCGATGCGCTTGACCAGGCCGGGGTGGACGCGCCGCAGCAGCGTGCGCCCGGCCACGACGCCGATCGCGGCCACGCAGGCGAGTGCGGTCCACGCGCCGACGAAGACGGACACCGGGTCGGCGTAGCGGGCGGCCAGGCCGGCGGTGAGGATCTGGGAGAGGTCGCCCCACTCCGCGGCGAAGAGCACGCCGAAGCTGATCGCCGAGGCCCGCGGCCCGGTCGCCGTCCGGGTGGCCCGGCCGGCGATCTCACGCTCCTCCTCGACGACGTCCTCGTCCGCGTGGCCCGCCGACCGGAACAGGACCGCCGCCCCGACCGTGAACAGCGTCGCCGTGAAGACCAGCACGGCCCGCTCGGGCAGCAGCGAGAGCAGGCCGCCGGCCGTCACCGCGATGGTGGTCTGGACGGCGAAGGCTGCCGCCACCCCGGTCCAGACCCACCGCCCGGGGTAGCGCGTCGCCAGCACCAGGGTCGCGACAAAGGTCTTGTCCGGCAGCTCGGCGGGGAAGATCAGCGCGAACGCCGTCGCAGCGACGGCGAGGTCCACGGGTCCTCCCTGGTCGGTTGCGGCGGCCTCGGTCCGGTGACCCATCATCCCCGATCCCGCCCGAGTGCGACGCGACCCCGGCCGTACGCTGACGCACGTGCCAGGCCTGCCGCCAGCCCGCTACGCCTACCTTGGTCCCGAGGGGACCTTCACCGAGGCGGCCGCCCGCCGGGTACCCGCCGCGGACCGTGCCGACCTCGAGCCCCACCCCTCGGTCCCCGCTGCGCTGGAGGCCGTCCGCCGCGGTGAGGTGCAGGGCGCGGTGGTGCCGCTGGAGAACTCGGTCGAGGGCTCCGTCAACGCGACCCTCGACCAGCTCATGTCCGGCGAGCCGCTGATGATCACGCGCGAGGTGGTGCTGCCGGTCGAGTTCGTGCTGCTCACCCGCGCCGGCACGGCGCTGTCCGACGTTCGGCAGGTGACCACGCACCCGCACGCGGAGGCCCAGTGCCGCGGCTGGTTGGCCGAGCACCTGCCGGGCGTGCGGGTGCTCCCGGCCTCGTCCACCGCGGCCGCCGCCGCCGCCGTGGCCGCCCCCGACTCCCCGTACGACGCGGCGGTCAGCGCGCCGGTCGCCGGGGACCGGTACGGCCTGGCGGTTCTGGCCAAGGGGATCGGCGACAACCCGGACGCCGTCACCCGCTTCGTCCTGGTGACCCGGCCAGGTCCCGCCCCGCCGCCGACCGGTGCGGACAAGACGTCGTTGGTGGCCTTCATCCGGGACGACCACCCAGGGGCGCTGCTGGAGATCCTCGAGCAGTTCGCGACCCGGGGTGTGAACCTCACCCGGATCGAGTCACGCCCGACGGGTATCGGTCTCGGGCGCTACTGCTTCGCCGTCGACTGCGAGGGGCACGTCGAGGACGCCCGGGTGGGCGAAGCGCTCATGGGCCTGCGCCGGACCTGCGCGGACGTCCGCTTCCTCGGCTCCTACCCGCGTGCGGACGGGGTCGCCCCCACCACCGCGTACGGCACCACGAACAGCGACTTCTCCGACGCCGCCGCCTGGTTGCGCTCCCTGCGGGGCTGAGCACCCGTTTCCCGGCGCGACCCCGCCGGGTCCCCAGTCGATCATCGGTGGGCAGTACGCGCAGCCACGCCTGGCCAGTCCGCTCCACGCACCGATGATCATCTAGCGCGGCCACGAGGGAGGGGGACGCCCCGGTCGCCGCGGCCGCTGCCGTGCCCACGCCCCGACGCCTCCGCCCCGACGCCTCCGCCCCGCTCGCCATCGGCTCCCGCCCCCCGTACGGCGGCGCCAGCGCGACCGCGGTCAGCACGATCGCCACGGCCAGCAGCCACCCGGACACCACGTCGCTCACCCAGTGCACGCCCAGCGCCACCCGCGAGGCCCCGACGAGGAACGCGGCCACCGCGACGACGGGCACGAGCCACCGCCGTACGGCAGGGGTGGCCAGGGCCACGAGCATCCCCGCCGCCAGGGCGGCGGTGGAGGCGTGCCCGGAGGGCCAGGCGAAGCCGGTCTCGCCCAGCACCGGGTCCGCGGGCACCGGCCGGTCCCGCGAGACGAGGAGCTTGAGCCCGCCACCCGCAAGTGATCCCACCGCGGTGACGGTCAGCACCCAGAGCGCGGCCCTGCGGTACCCCCGCACCGCCAGGACCACGGCCGCCACCACGAGCACGACCCGGAGGGGCCAGGGCCCCAGGGCGTCGGTCAGCAGCACGGTCGCGTCGACGAGCGCCGGCCGGTCGGCCATCCAGGCGGTGACGCCGTCGGTCACCGCTCGGTCCAGCCGCACGAGCGGAGACCAGCCGATCTCCACGAGCAGGCCCACCACCGCGACCAGGCCGGTGCACGCCGCCAGGGCCACCCGGGTCCGGCGGAGCGGGTGGTCGACGGTGCGTCCCCGGGTGAGCACGGGGGCAGGGACGGACGGCGAGCCGCGCATCCACTCACCCCTACCGCAGATCACCTCGACCGGAAACCTGCGACCCGCGGCGGATACCCTGCACGGCGTGCTCGACCTCCGCCAGCTCCGCGACGACCCCGAGCGGGTCCGCGCGTCTCAGCGTGCTCGTGGCGAGCGACCCGAGGTCGTGGACGAGCTCATCGCGGCCGACGAGCTGCGCCGCTCGACGCTGGCCGACTTCGAGCGGCTCCGCGCGGAGCAGAAGTCCGTCGGCAAGGCTATCGGCCGGGCACGCGGCGAGGAGCGCGAGGGCATGCTCGCGGCCGCGAGGGACCTGGCCGCCGCCGTCAAGGCCGCCGAGGCGGCCGCCTCCGCGGCCCAGGAGGCCCTGGACCGGCTCGCGATCGAGCCGTCCAACGTCGTCGAGGACGGGGTCCCCGCGGGCGGCGAGGAGGACTACGTCGTCCTCCGCGAGGTGGGCACCCCGCCCGGCATCGACGCGGTACGCGACCACCTGGAGCTGGCCGAGGGGCTGCGCGCCGTCGACGTCCCCCGGGGCGCGAAGGTCTCGGGCTCCCGCTTCTACTTCCTCACCGGTCCGGGGGCGCGGCTCGAGCTCGCGCTGCTCAACCTCGGCATGGCCAAGGCGGTCGAGGCGGGCTTCGTCCCGATGATCACGCCCACCCTGGTCCGGCCGGAGATCATGGGCGGCACCGGCTTCCTCGGCGCCCACGCGGCCGAGGTCTACCACCTCGAGACCGACGACCTATACCTCGTCGGCACCTCCGAGGTACCGCTCGCGGGCTACCACGCCGACGAGATCGTCGACCTGTCGGACGGGCCGCTCCGCTACGCCGGCTGGTCCGCGTGCTACCGCCGCGAGGCCGGCTCGTACGGCAAGGACACCCGCGGCATCATCCGGGTGCACCAGTTCCACAAGGTGGAGATGTTCAGCTACACGCACGAGGCCGACTCCGAAGACGAGCACCGGCGGATGCTCCGGCTCCAGGAGGAGATGCTCGCGGCGGTCGAGCTGCCGTACCGGGTCATCGACACCGCCGCCGGGGAGCTCGGCTCGAGCGCGGCCCGCAAGTTCGACTGCGAGGCGTGGCTACCCTCCCAGCGGCGCCACCTGGAGCTCACGTCGACGTCCAACTGCACCACGTTCCAGGCCCGGCGCCTCGCCATCCGTGAACGGGCCGAGGGGGGGACCCGCCCCGTGGCCACGCTCAACGGCACGCTGGCCACCACCCGGTGGATCGTGGCGCTGCTCGAGAACCACCAGCGGCCGGACGGCTCCGTGCACGTCCCAGAGGCGCTCCGGCCCGGTCTCGGAGGCGTGTCCGTGCTCGAGCCGGTGGCATGACCTCCGCTCCCGCCCCGGGCTGGCGCCCGCGGCTCGTCGCGCTCGACGTGGACGGGACCATCCTCCGCTACGAGGCCTTCCACGCTCCGCCGACGCCGGCAGTCCGGGACGCCGTACGGCGGGTGGTGGACGCCGGGGCCCACGTTGCCCTGGCCACGGGGCGATCGCTGCACTCGACCGTCCCGGTGCTCGAGCAGCTGGAGCTGGACTCCGGTCTCGCCGTGTGCTCCAACGGGGCCGTCGTGGTCGACGTCGCCTCGCGTGAGCCGGTCGAGGTGGAGACCTTCGACGCCTCGGCCCCGGTCGCCTACTTCGCCGAGCAGATCCCGGACGCGGTCCTGGCCGTCGAGGAGCTCGGCGTCGGCTTCCGGGTCACCGGCGACTTCCCGATCGGTGAGCTCGACGGCCGGGTCACCGTGGTCGCGCACGAGGAGCTGCTCGACGGCCCGGTGACCCGCCTGGTCGTGCGGTGGCCCAACGGCGACCGGGAGCAGCTGCGCGAGGCGGCGGCTGCCTCCGGCTTGCCGAGCGTGGACTACGCCATCGGCTACACCGCGTGGCTGGACATCATGCCCGAGGGCGTGTCCAAGGCGGCGGGGCTGGACAAGGTCGGCTTCCGGCTCGGGGTGGGCCGGTCCGACGTGCTGGCCGTGGGTGACGGGCACAACGACCTCGAGATGCTCCAGTGGGCCGGGCTCGGTGTCGCGATGGGCCAGTCGCCCGACGACGTCAAGGCGGTCGCCGACCTGGTCGCAGACGTGGTCGACGACGACGGCCTGGCCACGCTGCTCGACGGCTGGTTCGGGTAGCGGGCGCTCGCGGACGTCAGGCGTCGTGCACGCCGACCGACCGCACGACCCGCTCGCAGAGGCTGTGCGTCTGCAGGGCGTCGGATGCGTCGAGCAGCCGCCCCGCCCGCACCGCCTCGAGGAAGGCGTGGCACAGACCGGCGAACCCACGCTGCTCCGCGATCGGCGCCCAGCCGTCGGCCGGCCTTGACATCTCGGCGCCGCCCTCGTGGTCCACGACGTCGACGAGGTCCACGACGCGCCGCCGCCGGCCCGGCGCCAGCACCTCGAGCACCTCGCGGGTCGTCCCGCTCGACCGGTCCATGACGCCGATGCCCACCCGGTCGCCCTGCCGGAGGGTCACGAGCACCCGGTGCAGCAGCCCCGCACTCGTCCTCGCCGACACGTCCACGGCGTCGGGTTCTGGGGTCACCAGGAAGCGCAGGGTGTCCAGCACGTGCACGAAATCGTCGAAGACAACCTGCCGCGGGTCGCCGGCCGGCCCAGTCCGGTGCTTGTGCATGATCACGACGTCCCGCTCCGGCCAGCCCGCGGTCTCCGCGTACGCGGGCGCATGCCGCCGGTTGAAGCCGACCGCCAGGGAGACACCGAGCCGTACGGCGAGGTCGACCAGCTGGGCCGCTCCCTCGTACGTACCGGACAAGGGCTTGTCGACGTGGACCGGGACCCGAGCCTCGAGGAGCTGGGAGACCAGCGGTACGTGCGCCTCCGTCGCCGCGGTGACGAAGGCGGCGTCCAGGCCCGCCGCCACGGCCGCGCCCACGTCGGCGTGGGTGTGTGTGCGGTGAGCGCGCCCCAAGCGGTCGCGGACGTCGGGATCCCTCGTCACGAGCACCGGGGTCAGCCGGGGGTCGGCCGCGAGCACCGGCAGGTAGGCCTTCACTGCGATGTCACCGAGCCCCACCACCGCCACGCGCACCGGGCGATCCTCGCAGCCGACGGGGGACCGGTGTGACGCGGTAGCCGCAGGCGCCTGGTGTCGAGCCCCGGCCGGCGGGTACCCGGTGGGCGTGCTCGTTTTCTTCTCCAACCGTGTGGGGTGCCTGGGCTCGCTCGCGATCTCGGCCGTCGCCACCCTGGTGCTGTTCCTCCTCCTGTCCCGCTGACCAGGACCGTACGGGCGACGTGCTGACGGCTCAGCCGGCGACGCCGCGGTCCTCGACGAGCGCGGCGATGCCGTCCAGGAGCCGCTCCAGCCCGAAGCGATAGGCGTGCTCGGGGTCGTGCGCGCTCCCGTGGGCGGCGCCCGCCGCGCTGCCCACCCGGCTTGCCAGCGGGTAGGTGCGGGGGTCGAGCAGCCGCTCGAGCAGGCCGGCGTTCGCGGCCCACCACGCCTGGTCGTCCATGGCGCTCTGCTGCCGGGCCGCCCGGGCGTCCGCCGCGTCCCTCGCCGACGCCTGGACGAAGGTCAGCACCAGGGTCAGGCAGTCGTCCATCTCGACGTCGTCGAGGCCGGTCCCGTCCAGGGCGGCGAGCTCGTGCTCGTACTTGGCCATGAGCCCGGGCCCGAGCGGCGGGCGGAGGGTGGAGACGGTCGCGGCCCAGGGGTGCCGCGCGAACAAGGCCCTGTTGTCGTCGGCAACCGCGGTGACCCGCACCCGCCAGGGCCGGCCGGTGGTGTCCGTGCGCGACATGCCCACATATGCCGAGTCGAGCATGAGGTCCAGCAGCTCCGCCTTCCCCGGCACGTACGTGTAGAGAGTCATGGCGCCCACTCCGAGGTGCTCCGCCACGCGCCGCATGGTCACCGCGTCGAGCCCCTCGGCGTCGGCGATCTCGGTCGCCGCAGAGACGACCGAGTCCACGTCCAGCGCCCGCTGAGGGCCTCGACGAGGCGCCGCGGCCGGGTCGCGCCAGAGCAGCTGCAACGTGCGGGCGGGGTCGCCCGAGCTGGATCGGTCCGTGGCCACGCGGTCATTCTGGCCGGATGGCACCATCCCGTACAGCGTACTATGTACTATGTACTCCGTACTACGTACTGTGTACGTGGAACTGCCGCCATCCGCGAGCCGAGGAGTCCCGTGAAGATCACGTCAAGCGCCGTGTCCCTCAACGTCGACGACGTCGAGGCGTCCAGCTCCTTCCTGGTGCAGCACTTCGGCTTCCAGCAGGTCATGGCCGCGGACGGCTTCGCCTCGCTGACCCGGCCGGACGCCGGGATGAACGTCGTGTTCCTGCGGCGGGGGCTGCCGACATTGCCCGCCGACCAGCGGGACGACCGCGCGACCGGCCTCATCCTCGCCTTCGTCGTGGAGGACCTCGAGGGGGAGCTGGCCCGGATCCAGGACGAGGGCGTCACGGTCACCATGCCGTTGACCGAGGAGGAGTGGGGCGAGCGGGCCTTCCAGGTGCGCGACCCCAACGGCGTCATCGTGCAGCTGGTCGACTGGAACGGGTCATCCGGTACGGGTGGTGGCTGAGTCGTCCGGGGGCGGCCCGGTGCTCCCACCGACCACCAGCCGCGTGCCCACTTCGAGGTCGCGCGGCGGGTGACCGTCGAGCATCTCGCGCAGCAGCTGACCGCTGAGCCGGCCCTTGAGGGCGTGGTCCTGGGCCACGGTCGTGAGCGCCGGCTCCGCCTCGTACGCCTCGGGGATCGCGTCGAAGCCGGTGACGGACAGGTCGGCGGGGACGCGCAGCCCCAGGGAACGGGCGCCGTCGACACAGCCGAGGGCCAGCCGGTCGGAGAGGGCGATCACGGCGGTGGGGCGGTGCTCGAGGCCGAGCAGCACCCGGGCGAGCTCGCGCCCGTCGCTGGGGTGGCTGGAGCGCGCGACCGCCACCGGCACCGACGTGGGCGCGATCCCTGCCCGGTCCAGCTCGTCGCGCACCGCCTCGAGCCGGTCCCTGCTGGACGGGTCCGTGACGTCGAGGAGCTGACCCGGGGTGGCGAGGCCGAAGAACCCGTCGGCCCGCAGCGGCATCGACACCACGCCGAACCGGCGGTGGCCCAGGTCGAGCAGGTGGCGGACCGCGGCGGCCTGGCCCGCGCGGTTCGCCACCCGGACGCAGGCCTCGCCGCGGCCGATGGCACCGTCGATGGTCACCAGCGGCAGGGCCCGCTCCTCCACGGCGTCGAGGGCCGCGGTGTCCCCGGGCAGGCAGTACGAGACGAAGCCGTCGACGCCGGCGGCCCGTACCGCGGTCGGGGGTGGCCCGCCGGTCTCGGCACTGCCCCAGAGGAGGAGGAGACCTGTGGCCGCGTCGCCCAGGCCCTCGGCCAGACCGTCCAGGAAGAGCTGGGCGGCCGGGTCGGAGAAGGCGTAGCCGGGTCGCTCGAGAACCAGGACGCCCACCGTTCCCGAACGCCGCGTGCGCAGCTGGCGGGCCAGCGGGTCCGGCCCGGCGTAGCCAAGGGTTGCGGCGGCCGCGAGCACGCGCTCCCGGACCCGCACAGACAGCTGGTCGGGGCGGTTGTAGGCGTTGGAAGCAGTGGACCGGGACACCCCTGCGACACGCGCCACATCGGCGAGGGTCGGTCCGTGCTTGCCCATTCTCCGAGGCTAGCCGTATCCTTCTGAATCGATCCACTAAATCGATCCAGAATCTCGAGCCGCGATGGGAGCGCACGTGCAGGCTCAGCAGCCGGGGCGGTCCGGCAAGGTCCGCGCGGACCGGGCCGTCCACGCCGTGACGGCCACCTTCGCCGCGTCCGGGGCGGTCATGGGCGCCAACGTCGCCCGGGTCCCGGCGCTGCGGGACCAGCTGGCCGCCACGGAGAGCCAGCTCGGCCTCGCCCTCGTCGGGGCCGGGATCGGCTCCGTCCTGGCCATGCCGTTCACCGCCCGCCTGGTCCGGCGCTTCGGCACCGGGCGGGTGGTGGTGGGGGGCGCGGTCCTGGTGGGTGCGGCCTGGATCGGCGTGGGTGCCACCACGTCGGTGGCGGTCGCGCTGGCCTTCTTCGTGCTGGTTGGCGCCGGCTTCGGCATCTGGGACGTCGCCATGAACGTCGCCGGACACTCCGCCGAGGAGCGCGACCGGCGGTCCTGGATGCCCCGCCTGCACGCTGCGTTCTCCGGTGGCGCGGTCCTGGGAGCCGGACTCGCCGCCCTGGCCGTTCGCGCGGAGATGACCCCGCTCCTGCAGTTCGCCCTCGTCGCGATCGGCTCGGTCGTGGTCGTCGCGGTCTGTGTCCCCCGGTTCCTGCCCGTCCCCGAGCCCCCGGCGGAGCGTTCCGGGGAGCGGAGCCGCACCCGGTCCGGGTCGCTCTGGCGCGTCCCCGCCGTCCTGGTCATCGGCCTCGTCGTGGTCGGGACCACCCTCGGGGAGGGGGCGGCGAACGACTGGCTCGCCCTCGCCCTCGTCGACACCCGTGGTGCCTCCCAGTCGCTCGCGGCCCTGGCCTTCGCCGGCTTCAACGCCGCCATGCTGGTCGGCCGCCTCGTCGGCGGCGGCGCGATCGACCGCTTCGGCCGTACGGCGGTGGTGCGGGTCTGCGGCGCGACGGCCGCGGTCGGCGTGCTCCTGCTGTGCCTGGTGCCTTCGCTGCCGGTGGCACTGCTCGGTGCCCTGCTGTGGGGACTCGGCCTCTCCGTCGTCTTCCCTGCCGGGATGTCGGCAGCGGGTGAGGCCGTCCCCGGTCGCGGTGCGGAGGCCATCGCGGTGGTCGCCACCATCGGCTACGGCGGCTTCCTGCTCGGCCCGCCGCTCCTGGGCTTCCTGGCCCAGGCGTGGGGGCTCGACCGGGCCCTGCTCGTCGTGGCCGCCCTCGCGGCACTGGTGGCGCTGCTCGCGGGTGCCCTCCGGGACCGGCGCCCCGCCGAGGTCGTCCGCACTGCCGCCGAGGCCGTCGAGGAGCCCGCCGCTTGCTGAGCAGAGCCCCTCTTGGGCTCCGGTCATCCCCGTACGGTCCGGTCGTGCCCCCCGTACGGTCTGGTCATGGTTGACGTAGGGGCGCTCACCTTCGACGCCGCGGATCCCGCCCGGCTGGCCGGCTTCTGGGCGGCGGTGCTGGGCCGGGAGGCTCGGCCGGGTCGGGTGCTGCCCGGCGTGATGGTGGTCCCGCGCGCCCTGGGCGACGTACCGATGCTGTTCCTGCCGGTGCCCGAGCCCAAGACGGCGAAGAACCGCTTCCACCCGGATCTGCACACCACGGATCTCGCCGGCGACGTGGCCCGGGTGCTGGCCCTGGGCGCCGAGGAGGTCGAGCGCCAGGACGGCCCGGCGGGTCGATGGGTGGTCCTCCGGGACGTCGAGGGCAACGAGTTCTGCCTGGTGGAGGACGAGGACTGACAGCCGGCGACCTCGCCGGACGCTACGGTCTGCCCGTGGACGACCTCGCCGCCCTGCTGCGCCGGGCCGCATCCGTGGCCGCTGAGCACCGCTCGACCGTGGGGGAGCGGCCGGTCGCACCCGGGGTGGACCCGGTCGCGCTGAGGACAGGCTTCGGAGCTGCCCTGCCCGCGACCGGGGCTCCGGCGGAACAGGTCCTCCACGATCTGGTGACGGCTGCGGGCCCGGGGCTCGTCGGCACGGTCGGCCCGCGCTTCTTCGGCTTCGTCATCGGTGGCTCCCTGCCGGCCGCGACCGCCGCGGACGTCCTCACCGGTGGCTGGGACCAGTGCGGCTTCAACGCGGTCCTGTCCCCGGCTGCGGCCGCGGTCGAGGACTGCGCGGGCTCGTGGCTCAAGGACCTGCTCGGCCTCCCGGAGGCCGCCTCCGTCGGCTTCGTGACCGGCGGACAGGAGGCCAACACCGTCGGCCTGGCGGCCGGGCGGCACCGCGTGCTCGCCCGCGCCGG
This sequence comes from Jiangellales bacterium, assembly GCA_035462375.1. Classification (GTDB taxonomy): domain Bacteria; phylum Actinomycetota; class Actinomycetes; order Jiangellales; family Jiangellaceae; genus DASTQL01. Next base: position 6,479 of record DATHUJ010000194.1, on the reverse strand, counting down.
CTGGGACGTCGAGCGCGACGGGGTGGCCGGAGGCCCTTCCGTACGGGTGGTGGCCGGCGTCGAGCGGCACGCCACTGTGGACCGGTCGCTGCGCCTGCTCGGCCTCGGCACGCGCGCCGTCGAGGAGGTGGCGGGGGACCGGAACGGGGCGATCGACGTGGCCGACCTCGGGCGCGTGCTCGGTTCCGGGCCGTCCCGTCCCACGATCGTGGTGCTGCAGGCGGGCAACGTGAACACCGGCGCCTGCGACGACCTGCGGGCCGCCGTCGAGGTGGCCCGTCGCCACGACGCGTGGGTGCACGTCGACGGCGCCTTCGGCCTGTGGGCCGGTGCCGCGCCCTCGACCCGCCACCTCGTCGACGGCGTCGGGCTGGCCGACTCCTGGGCGTGCGACGGGCACAAGTGGCTGAACGTGCCGTACGACTCCGGCTTCGTCTTCTGTGCGGACCCGGATGCGCACGCCGGCGCCGTCTCCTACACCGCGTCGTACCTCGTGGGGTCCGGCACCGGTGAGCACGTGCTCTCCGACCTGGCGCTGCAGTCGTCGCGTCGGGCCCGGGGCTTCACCGCGTGGGCCGCACTGCGTGAGCTAGGCCGCGACGGGGTCGCCGACCTGGTGGAGCGGTGCTGCCGCCTGGCCCGGCGGTTCGCCGAGGGGCTCGCAGCCGGGGGCGCGGACATCGTCAACGACGTGGTGCTCAACCAGGTCCTCGCGGGCTTCGGGGACGACGACCGCACGGACCGAGTGGTGGACGCCGTCCAGCGGGACGGGACGTGCTGGCTCGGGGGGACGACGTGGCGCGGCCGCCGGCTGATCCGGGTGTCGGTCTCGAACTGGTCGACCACCGAGGAGGACGTCGACCGCTCCGTGGCCGCCGTACTCCGGGTCGCGGCCGCTGTGTGAGGGTGCCAGCAGCAGGCTCGCACTTCCCGCGGGCGCTGCTCGGCCCGCGTCAGGCGGGTGGGGTGCCGTCCAGGGCCAGTACCCGCAGTGCCGTCCGGGCAGCTGCCCCACCCGCCTCCTCGGCCGCAGCCAGCGCTCGAGGGACGTCGAGGTCGCTGCGCAGGGCGTCGACCACCTCCGCGGTCGCGTCGCCCCCACCCGGCCGGCCCGCCGCCACGTACAGGCGCTCGAGCCGGGCCTCGGAGGCGGCGAGCACCGCGTCGGACCAGTCCCACCGGTCCGCCCAGGGCCGGTCGAGGATGGCGAGGCGGACGGCCGCGGCGGGGGTGCTGCGGAGGAGGTCGGAGACGAGCACGAGGTTACCCGTGGACTTGGCCATCTTCTCGCCGCCGACGCACACGGTGCCGACGTGCATCCAGGCACGGGAGAACGGGCGCACCCCCGTCGCGGCCTCCGCATGCGCCGCCTCGTAGGCATGGTGCGGGAAGGCGAGGTCGGCGCCACCGGCGTGCAGGTCCAGCGCGGGGCCGTAGGTGGTGAGCGCCATCGCCGTGCACTCCGCGTGCCAACCGGGACGGCCCGGACCCCAGGGCGACGGCCAGGCCGGCTCTCCCGACGTGGAAGAGCGCCACACGGGGACGTCGTGCGGGTGCTCCTTGGCCGGGTCCCCGGGGTCCTCGCCGTACTCGCGGAGCAGCCGCGACGCTTCGTCGTCCGACATCTCGCGCGCGGCGGCGATGCCCCGACCGCGGAAGTAGACGGTGCCTTCCATGACGTAGGCGTGGACACTGCGCTGCAGCAGCGCGGCGGTCAGCTCGACGACGTGGCCCACGTAGTTGTGGGCCCTGGGCTCGTGCTCGGGCCGGGCGACGCCGAGCGCTGCGACGTCGCGCTCGAACGCGTACTGGTGCAGCGCCGCGAAGCGGTCGTACGGCGTCCCGGCCCGTTCCGCGGCGGCGGTGAGGACGTCGTCGACGTCGGTGATGTTGCGGCACACCTCGACCGTGCAGCCGAGCTCGCGCAGGACGCGGACCGCGGTGTCGACCCAGACGAAGGTGGAGGCGTGGCCGAGGTGGGTCACGTCGTACGGGGTGATGCCGCAGACGTAGACCCGAGCGCGCCCGACCACGGGGAGCGCGCGGCCGCCGAGGACCAGCGGGCGCGGGGTGACGTCGAGGGCGCGGCGCACGGACCTCAGACTAGGGGGCGTGCTCCCCGCCCTCGTCGCCACCGACCTGGACGGCACCCTGCTCCGCCCGGACGGCTCGGTGTCGGCGCGGACGGTCGCCGCCCTGCAGGCCGCGGAGTCGGCAGGGGTCGTCGTGGTCATGGTGACAGGTCGGCCGCCGCGATGGCTCGCGCCGGTCGCGGAGGAGGTCGGGCACACAGGTATCGCGGTGTGCGCCAACGGCGCCGTCGTGTACGACCTCCACGCCGAGCGCGTCGTCGAGACCTTCGCGATCGGGCGCGAGGTGCTGCTCGCTGTGGTCTCGGCCGTCCGGGCGGCGGTGCCCGACGTGGCCTTCGCGGTCGAGGACGTCGACCTGGGCTACGGACGCGAGGAGGCCTACGTCCGGCGGCCCGTGGCCGGGGTCCCGCCGGAGGACGTCCGCGTCGCGCCGCTCGAAGCCCTCGTCGACGGCACGATCGTCAAGCTGCTCGTCCGGCACGAGGGCATGGACTCCGACCGGCTGCTCGCGGCGGCCCGCGAGGTGGCCGGGGGGCTGGCCGAGCTCACCCACTCCAGCAGCTCGGGCCTGCTCGAGATCTCCGCGACCGGGGTGACCAAGGCCTCGACGCTGGCCCGGCTGGCCGCGGAGCACGGGGTCGACGCCGCGGAGGTCGTGGCGTTCGGGGACATGCCCAACGACCTGCCGATGCTCGCGTGGGCCGGGACGGCGTACGGCATGGCGAACGCCCACTCCGAGGTGCTCGCCGTGGTGGACCACGTGGCCCCGCCTAACTCCGCTGACGGGGTGGCCGTCGTCCTCGAGTCGCTCTTGGCCCAGGCACCCCCACCGAGCCCCGCCGATTGACCACGTTCACCATCCTGGTCGGGCCATCACCAGGCGCCGACGCCTGGGGATGACCCCAGCGGCCTGGTGGTGACGGCGCGTAGCCGTCGGGTGCGCTCCGACATCACGAGGCGTCCGGCATCATCACGAGGCGTCAACGCCCGTGAAGGCCCGGCCAGGGTGGTGACCGTGGTCAATCGGGGCTCGGCGGACCCCCGAGCCCCGCGACCGCCGCCTCCAGGTCGTCGAGCGCCCGGGCCAGCAGCGCGACCTGGTCGACGCCGCCGCCACCACCCGTGCCGGCAGCCAGCAGCGAGACTCGGTAGGCCACCTCCCCGAAGGCCCGGCCCGCCGCGCGCAGCCGCTCGTACGTGAGCCGGGCCGCTGGGTCGGCCGGCACGTCGAGGGTGTCGGTGGGCCAGCGTTCCCCCGCCGTACGGGCGGTGTCGAGCACCAGGCCCAGCGCGAGCGACAGGCGGCGGGCAGAGCCTGGGTCCAGCCGTGGGCCGCTGCGCCGGGCGGCGGTCGCGCAGTCGTCGTAAGTGCGGCGCCAGACGCCCGAGCCGAGGGGGTCGGGAGGGTCGGGGGAGCGGCGACGTCTGAGGCGCACCGCTACAGGTACATGCCCCCGCCGTGCTGGCGGCCCTGCTCCTGCTGGTCCTGCTGGCCCGGCTGGTCGGGCAGGGCGGCCGGGTGGCCGGGCGGGAGCGCGCGGCGCATCTGCTCGAGCTGGGCCCTTGCGGCCATCTGCTGGGCGAACAGCGCCGTCTGGATGCCGTGGAAGAGGCCCTCGAGCCAGCCGACCAGCTGGGCCTGCGCGATCCGCAGCTCCGCGTCGGAGGGTACGGCCTCGTCACCGAACGGGAGGGTGAGGCGCTCGAGCTCGTCGACCAGCTCGGGGGCAAGCCCCTTCTCCAGCTCGTCGAGCGAGGCGCGGTGGATCTCCATCAGACGCCGGCGGCTGGCCTCGTCGAGCGGCGCCGCCTTCACCTCGTCCAGCAGTTGCTTGATCATGCTGCCGATCCGCATGACCTTGGCGGGCTGCTCGACCAGCTCGGCCACGCTGCGTGTTTGGTCGTCGTCGCCGTCCTCGTCCGGTCCTCCGGGACCCGGTGCCCCGGCGACCCCCGCGGGACGCCCATCCGGTCCGACGACCACCACACGGACCTGCTCCCCGCCGGCGGGGGGATCGTCGGTGCCCGAGGCGGGCTGGGTCGGCTCGTTCGACTCCGTCATGCGCCCATCCTGTCCGAAAGTCGGTGGCCCGCCGCAAGGGGACCAGGCACACTCGGTGCTCGTGCCGAGCGACACCGTGCCCGACCTGGCGGCCGGCTACACCGCGAGGCGACCCGGCGCCGACGACGTGTCCACCCTGCTCGCGGTGACCACCGCCGACGACCTGGTCACCCTCGGGTACGGCGACTTCAACGAGACCGACGTCCGTGAGGCGCTCTGGGGTGCGCACGTGGACCCGGCGCTCGACCACTGGCTGGTCGAGGACGCCGCCGGGAACGCCGTCTGCTGGGGCTTCGTCGTCGACGATTACGGCGGCGCGCAGGTCCAGCTGGACGTGTACCTCGTCCGACCGCATGACGAGGCCGTCCGCAGGGCCGTCTGTGCCGCGTTGCTCGACCGGATCGCCCACCGAGCCGCCGATCGCGGTCACCCCCGGGTCGAGGTCGGCGCGGGGACCGTGGCCGGGGACGAGCAGTACGCGTCGACCCTGCAGTCCCTAGGCTTCTCCGCCTCCCGCCGCTTCAACCGCATGCGCGCCGATCTCCGGCCGGGCCGTCCTGCCCCGACCACCCCCCCGGGCGTCGTGGCGCGGGCGTTCGACCCCGGCTCCGAGCAGGACTGGCGTGACTTCCACGCCGTGTACGTCGCGGCGTTCGCCGATCACTGGAACTTCGAGCCCATGTCCCTGGACGCCTTCCGGTCCCGGGCCGCCCGTGACGAGGACCCGGCGTTCGCCCGCTGGACGATCGCCGACGTGGACGGCCGTCCCGGGGGCGTGTGCCAGGCGTCGGGACACCTCTACGCCACCGAGAACGCCGGGTGGGTGCGCAACCTCGCGGTCCTCCGCGAGCACCGCGGCCGCGGCGTCGGCCGCTTCCTACTCGAGCTGGCCCTGGCGGGCTTCGCCGCCGACGGCCGTACGTGGGCCGGGCTCGGCGTCGACACCGAGAACGTCACCGGGGCACTGCGGCTCTACGAATCGGCCGGGATGCGTGCCGCCTTCCAGATCGACGCCTGGACCCGGGAGCTCGACGCCGACCCCGGCTGACCCGGCCGACGTAGGGTCGCGCGCATGGCCTTCACCGTCGCCCGGGTCCGCGAGCGCTACCCCGCGCTGGCCGACGGCTACGCCTACCTCGACGGCGCCGCGGGCACCCAGGTCCCCTACCCCGTGATCGACGCCATCGGCGACGCCTACCGGTTCGGGATCGGCAACGTCCACGGTGCCTTCCCGGCCAGCGTCCGCTCGGACGAGCACGTCGCCGCGGCCCGAGCCGCGGTCGCCGACCTCGTGGGCGCCCCCGACCCGGCCGGGGTCGTCCTCGGCCCGAACATGACGACCCTGACCTACCGCCTGGCCACGGCCCTGGCCCGAGAATGGGCCCCCGGCGACGAGGTCGTGGTCACCCGGCTGGACCACGACGCCAACGTACGGCCGTGGGTGCAGGCCGCCGACCGCGTCGGAGCCTCCGTACGGTGGGCGGAGCCCGACCTGGCCACCGGCGAGCTCCCGGTGGACGCTGTCACCGCTCTGCTCGGCGACCGGACCCGGCTGGTCGCGGTGACGGGCGCCAGCAACGTGCTCGGGACCCGGCCCGACGTCACCGCGATCACCGCCGCGGTCCGGTCGGCCGGTGCGCTGTCCTACGTCGACGGTGTCCACCTCACCCCGCACGCGCCGGTGTCGACGGCCGAGCTCGGCGCGGACTTCTTCGCCACCAGCGCGTACAAGTGGTCCGGCCCCCATGTGGGGGCCGTAGCCGCCGATCCGGCCCTGCTCGACCGGCTGCGCCCGGACAGGCTGGCGTCCGCCCCCGACTCCGTCCCGGAACGCTTCGAGACGGGCACGTCGGCCTTCGCGGACCTGGCCGGGGTGGCGGCCGCGGTCGACCACCTGGCCGCCCTCGACGACGCGGCCGCGGGCTCCCGGCGGCAGCGCGTGCTCACCTCGATGACCTCGGTGGAGGCGTACGAGCTGGAGCTGATGGCCGAGCTGCTCAGCGGCCTCGCCGGGCTGCCCGGGGTGGATCTGATCGGCCGGCCCGGGCGCCGTACGGCGACGGTGTTCTTCCGCGTCGCCGGGCACTCACCCGGTGAGGTGGCCGCCCACCTGGCGGCGGCCAAGGTGAACGTCTGGTCGGGACACATGTACGCGTGGGAGCTCACCGGCGCGCTGGGGATCCGCGACAGCGGCGGAGCGGTGCGGGCGGGGCTGGTGCACTACAACGACCACTCGGACGTCGACGCGCTGCTCGGCGGGCTGGCGGAGCTCACGCACTGAGCGGGTGATGCGCCGCCCCCAGCCGGGCCCGGCCCCGCCGACT
>DATHUJ010000193.1:0-1632 GCA_035462375.1 Jiangellales bacterium | reverse complement strand
GGCGGGCAAGGGCGCCCACGTCGTGATGGCGGTGAGAAACCAGGAGAAGGCAACGGGAGCGGTCGACGAGATCCGGGCCGGGTCGCCGAACGCGTCGTTGGAGGTCGTGCCGCTCGACCTCGCGTCGTTGGCGTCCGTCCGCGCGGCCGCCGAGCGGACCATGGCCGCCGACCCACGCGTGGACGTCCTGGTGAACAACGCCGGTGTGATGGCGATGCCGGAGCGGCGGACCGAGGACGGTTTCGAGATGCAACTCGGTGTGAACCACCTCGGCCACTGGGCGCTTACCGCCCTGCTGATGCCGGCGCTACTGGCCGCGCCCGCCGCCAGGGTGGTGTCGGTGACCTCGACCGCGCACCACATCGGGCGCGCCCTCGACCCGGCTGATCCGCACTTGCGCCGCCACTACCAGCCGTGGCTGGCGTACGGGCAGTCGAAGCTGGCCTGCTACCACTTCGCCCTGGGGCTGCAGCGGGAGTTCGACCGCGCCGGCGTCCGGGCGATGAGCATCCTGGCCCACCCCGGCCTGTCGCACACCGACCTCCAGCCGACCACCGTCGCGGAGGGTGGTGGCGGGTGGTTGGGGCCCTTCTTCCGCACCGCGGCCGCGTGGACCGGGATGAGCCCGGAGCACGGGGCGATGCCGCTGATCCGTGCCGCGACCGACCCCACCGCGACCGGCGGGTCGTTCTACGCGCCGCGGTTCGTCAACAACGGCCCGGCGGTGCGGCGGCCCCTCCTGCGGCCGGGCGCCGATCGCGCCATCGCCCGGCTCTGGCAGGTGTCCGAGCGGGAGACCGGCATCCCGCTCAGCGTGTGAGGCCACGTCCCGAGAGCCGACGGCGACGGCCTCTGTCACCCGGATCGGGCGGTGCCGCTCACTTCGTCTGGAAGGAGCCGGCCCAGGTGCCGAGGTCCCCGGACGCGTTTCGACTGAGGATCTGGAAGTGGTACGTGGTCTTGCGGGCCAGGTTCCGGATCGTCACGGTGTGCTGCGTGCGGAGCACGCGGTCCGACGGCGTGAGTGTGCCGTAGGCAGACGTCGTCCCGTACGCGACCTGGGCGTCGGTGGGCTCGTTCGTCGTCCACGCGATCGTCACCCAGTCGGCGCGCGGCTTCACGTCGATGCCGGAGATTTCCGGCACGGTACTGCGCACGCTGAACGTGGCGGTATAGGTGGCCGGTCCGTCAGCCACCACCGTGTGCGTCTGGCCTTCCCCGTCGGACCAGCTGTCGAACGCGTAGGTCTGGCCCGCCAGGCCTTGCGGTGAGTTGGCGCTCAGCGACACGGTCGACCCCTCGATGACGGTGCGGTCGAACGGCGCGGTCTGCGTGGTGGACCCCACGGTGAGGGCCAGTCCCGATGGCTCGGTGGCGAAGTCGAGCTGGACCGTCTTCGGGTGCAACACCCGGCTGACGGTGTGCGTCAGACCGCCCGAGTCCGTCGCGGTCAGCTTCAGCTCGAGGTGCGAGGGGTACTCGTGGTCGGGTGCGACGAAGGTGCCGCTGCCGACGCCGGTGAACGTCTGGATCGAGTGCTCGTGGCAAGACGCGGAGTCGCAGTGGTGCAGGATCCACTCCCAGCTCAGGGCCGCTGCGGGCAGCGGTCCGTCCTGGGCGTCCGTGGCGCTG
>DATHUJ010000192.1:0-3984 GCA_035462375.1 Jiangellales bacterium | reverse complement strand
GCAGCCTGGTGGTGTGCGCGATCAGACCCCTCGCGCCTCGGGCTCGGGCCGGGCGGACGCGGCCGAGGACGATGGGGGATGTGGACGCGGACCTGGTGATCGTGGGCGGCGGCCAAGCAGGACTCGCCGTGGCGTACTACGCCCGCCGCGCCGGGCTGCGTGCAGAGGTGCTGGACGCCGACGAGTGCCCCGGTGGCGCCTGGCAGCACATGTGGGACTCGCTCCACCTCTTCAGCCCGGCGTCGTCCAGCGCGATGCCCGGCTGGCCCATGCCCCGAGGCCCGCGGGACCCGCCAGGCCGCGACCACGTCGTCGACTACCTGACCCGGTACGAGCAGCGGTACGGCTTCGATGTGCACCGACCGGTACGGGTCACCGCCGTCGAGCGGGCTGGCCCCGGCCGTACGGGACTCGTCGTGCGGAGCCACGCGGGCGAGCTGGCGACGCCCGCCGTCGTCTCGGCGACCGGTACGTGGCGGCGGCCGTTCTGGCCTGCGTACCCGGGACAGGGGCTCTTCCGAGGCCGTCAGCTGCACGTCGCCGGCTACCGGGAGCCCTCGCCGTACAAGGAATTGCGGGTCCTGGTGGTCGGTGGCGGGTACTCCGGCGCGCAGGTGATGGCGGAGCTGGCACCGCTGGCCGACGCGACCTGGGTGGTGCCACGGGAGCCGCGCTTCCTTCCGGACGACGTGGACGGGTGGGCGCTGTTCGCGGCGGCCGCTGGGCGGCGGGCCGCGATCCTGCGCGGGGAGGCGGTCGACGGTGATGTCGGCGGGGCGGGCGGCCTGGGTGACGTGGTGGTCGTCCCGACCGTCCGCGCGGCACGTGATGCCGGACTGCTCCGCACGTCGCCCCCGTTCCGGTCCTTCACATCGGACGGGGTCGTGTGGCGGGACGGGCGGGCCGAGCCGGTCGACGCGGTCGTCTGGTGCACCGGCTTCCGACCCGTGCTGGACCACCTCCGGCCGCTGCACGTCCGGCACGGGGGGCGCGTCGCCGTGTCGGGCACCCGGTCCCTGGAGGTCCCGGGCCTGTGGCTGGTCGGCTACGGCGACTGGACCGGGCCGGGGTCCGCGACGCTCGCCGGGGTCGGGCCCACCGCGCGGGACACCGTACGGGAGGTCGTGGCCGCCCTGGGCCGGACGGCCGCGTGAGGTGGTGCTGAGGCCGGTCCCAGGGCCCGAATGACCACGTTCACCACCCTGGTGGGGAGGGGGGTCCGGCCACCACGAGGCGCCTGGTGCCATCACCAGGCGCGGACGCCTCGTGATGACCCCAGCAGCCTGGTGGTGGCCGCGGCGGAGCCCCAGAAGCATGGTGAACGTGGTGAGTCGAAAAGAAGCTCAGCCGAAGCGCCTCCTGTACCGGTCCTTGTTCTAGGCGGCCTTGGTGACCTGGACCTGGTAGCCGAGCGCGGTCAGTTCGCGGACGAGCCTGTTGGCCCTGGCCTCCGGGTTGCGGGTGATCTTGAGGAAGTGGTCGGCGCCGAGGTCGCGGTAGTCCACGTCGTAGGTGAGCACGTGCCAGGCGGCCTCGAGCAGGGTGCGGGCCACGGCGACCTGGGCGCGCTTGGCGCCGCGGCGGCGGGCCAGCCGCCGGTACCGCTCGGCCAGGTAGGTGTTCTTGGTCCGGGCGGCGGCAACGGCGGCCTCGCCGAGGGTGCCGCACAGCCAGCTGTCGCCGTTACGGGTGCGCCCGGATCGGCGTTTGCCGGCGGACTCGTGCTGGCCCGGGCACAGCCCGGCCCAGGAGGACAGGTGCCCGGGGGTGGGGAACCTGCTCATGTCCACCCCGATCTCGGCGACGATCACTTCGGCGGTGCGTAGGCCGATGCCGGGGATGGTGCGCAGCCGCTGCTGCTGGAGGTGAAAGGGGGCCATCTCCGCGGCGATCTGCCGGTCCAGGCCGGCCACGGCCGCGTCCAGGCCCTCGATCTGGTCCAGCATCAGCCGGCACAGCAGGGCGTGGTGGTCGTCGAACCGGCCGGTCAACGCCTCGATCAGGGCCGGGGTCTTGGGCCGCAGCCGGCCCAGCGCCAGCCCGGCCAGCCGCTGCGGGTCGCGCTCCCCGCGGATCAACGCGGTGATCATGGCCCGGCCGGACACCCCCATGATGTCGCTGGCCACCAGCGACAGCTTGATCCCGGCGTCCTCCAGCACGTTGTGCAGCCGCTGCACCTGCCGGGTCCGGTCGTGCACCAGCGAGGCCCGGTAGCGGGTCAGGTCCCGCAGCCGACGCATCGGCTTGTCCGGCACGAAGCTGGGCCGCACCAGCCCGTACTCGATCAGCTGCGCGATCCACGCCGCATCCGACACGTCGGTCTTACGGCCGGGCACGTTCTTGATGTGCTGCGGGTTGATCAGCCAGGTCTGCACCGCGTCCTCGAGCAGGTAGAACACCGGCCGCCAGTAGTGCCCGGTCGATTCCATCCCCACCCGGGTGACCCGCTCGGCCACCAACCAGTCCCGCAACCCCAGCAACGACCGCGTGGTCGTGGCGAACGTACGCACCTCGGTGCGGTGCGTGCCGGCCCGCCGGCCCGGCACCCGCACACACACCGCCACCTCGGCCTTGCCCACATCGATCCCCGCACACCGCTGCACCAGCGTGTCCACTGGGCCCTCCTCCCTCCGACGGGCAGCCACCACGCCCCGTCCGGAAGGGCCACCGGGTCAAAGACGGTGAGTCGCGTGCTCGAAGGCAACAATCCGGGATCCCTGTCGTGGCCCCAGCGTCCCGTTCATTCACAGGCCGAAGCACTAATCACAAACGACGTCGTCCGGACGGGCCGCCACCACCGACTTTTCACCCCCCGGGAAGGCCCGTCCAGGGCCACGGACGTTCATTCGGGGCTCCGGGCGGGCGCCCGGTCAGACGCCGCGCGCGGCGGCGGGAAAGTCCCCGGCCCGGCCGAGCAGCGCCGGCGCCTCCGGCTTGCCCAGCAGGTGCGAGATCCACGTCCCGGTGCCGGCGACGGCGTCGAGGTCCACGCCGGTGCTGATACCGGATCGGTGCAGCGCGTAGAGCAGGTCCTCGGTGGCGACGTTGCCGGTCGCGTCGGGCGCGAAGGGGCACCCACCGATCCCGCCCGCGCTGGCATCGAGCACCCCGACCCCCTCCTCGTACGCGGCGAGGGCGTTGGCGTAGCCGGTGTTGCGCGTGTTGTGGAAGTGCGCCCGCACCGGCACCCCCGGCGCCGCCTCGAGCGTCCCGCGGACCAGCCGCCGGACCTGGGCGGGGACGCCCACCCCGATCGTGTCGGCGAGGGCGATTTCGGCCGGCCCGCCCCCGGCGACCCGCCGGACCAGGTCGAGGACCGTGGACTCGGCCACCTCCCCCTCGAAGGGGCAGCCGAAGGCGGCGGACACCGTCACCGACGCCTTCACCCCCGCGGCCTGCGCCTCGGCGGCGATGGCGAGCCACGCCTGCACGCCCTCGTCGACGGAACAGCCCTGGTTGCGGCGGCTGAAGGTCTCGGTCGTGATCACCACGACGTTGACCTCGTCGACCTTCGTCGCCAGGGCCCGCTGGAGCCCGCGCCGGTTGAGGACGAGCCCGATGTACGAGACGTCGTCACGCTCCTCCAGCGCCTCGAGCACGGCTTCCGCATCGGCCATCTGCGGGACCCTGGCCGGGTTGACGAAGCTGGCGACCTCGACCCGCCGCACGCCCGCGTCGACGCACCGGCGAACCAGCTCGACCTTCGTGGCCGTGTCGACGAGGGTGAGCTCGTTCTGCAGGCCGTCCCTCGGGGACACCTCGACGATCTCGACGTCCGGCATGCGACCTCCCGTTCTGTCACACCTGCATACCACCATTCCCTCGAGAGGGAGCGGGACGTAGTGCGAGGCGGGTGGTGCGGCCTACGGTGGCTCCCACCCCCGGAGCCGGGCGCGGCCCGGGCGATGAGTTCCCGCCCGTACGGGAGTCTGCGGGGCAACAGGCGAGGGAGGAACGCAGATGGCGACGGTCGTGGTGATCGGC
>DATHUJ010000191.1:0-3532 GCA_035462375.1 Jiangellales bacterium | reverse complement strand
TCGAGGGCCGGACCTACTAGTCCACCGAGGTCCGCGGACACGACCTCGTCGACGGCACGACGGTCACGGTGAGCTTCGCCGGCGGCCAGCTGGGCGCCTCGGCCGGGTGCAACGCGATGAGCGCCCCGGCCCGGTGGCACGCGGGGCGCCTGGAGGTGGCCGGCCAGTTCGCGACGACCATGATCGCCTGCCCGCCCGACCTGCAGGCTCAGGACGAGTGGCTGGCCGAGTTGCTGACCTCCTTGCCGTCGATGAGCTTGGACGGCTCCACCCTGACCATCGGGCCTGACCCGGGAATCACCCTCGACGAGCTCGCCGACCTGCCGATCGAGGGCACCCGGTGGGTGCTCGAGAGCCTCGTGGACGGCGACGCGGTCGGCTCGCTGCCGCCCGACGTCGAGTCCGGGCTCACCACCCGGACCGACGGCACCCGCCTGGACGTGTCCACGGGCTGCAACGAGGGGTCGGCCGCGGTGACGGTGCAGCCGTCACGTGCGGCCTCGTCCGGCACCCTCACGGTCAGCACGGTCGCGACCACGCAGATGGCCTGCGCCGAGGCCGTCAGGGAGGTCGAGACGCACGTCCTCGCGGTGCTGGAGGGTGAGGTCGTCTACGAGGTCGACGGCGACACGTTGACGCTCACGAACGCCGGGCTGGGCCTGGTGCTCAGCGGCTCCGTCGGCTTACCGCGGCCTTGACGGTCGATCAGGCCGCGACACCCGCGAGGGCGAAGAACTCGGCACGCGCGGCCGGGTCCTGACGCAGGCAGCCGTGCAGGGCGGTGGCACCGTCGCCACCGGACTGTCCGCGACCGCGGTCAGGCCGTCGCCGCAGACTCGGTCGTCGCGATGCCGAGCACCCCCGGTGCTGCCCTACGCCTTCAGGGATGCGAGCCCGGTCGCGGTCGTCGCGACCGCCGGCCTGCCCCGGGGGGACGTCGTCGGCGCCTGAGCAGGGCGTGGCGGGCTCGTTCCCGGGGCGCTGCCCCGGGCGACCCGTCACGCGACCAGGCCGATGATCAGCTGCACCAGGAGCACCTTGGTCACCTGGTCGATCGCGAGCAGGGTGGCATAGCCGTCGTCGACCCGCTCGTCGGCCACCTTGGAGTTCGCGAAGGCGAGGATGCTCGGGTTGCCGACGAACCCGGACACCAGGCCGGCCGACCGTGCGGAGCTCAGGCCCAGCCGACCGGTGAAGAGAACCATCGCGGTCGTGCCCACCGCGGCCGCGCCGAGCCCGAGGACCACCAGCTGCAGGCCGATCGGCTCGGTGACCGAGGCGGCCAGCGCCGGCCCGGACGACAGACCCACCGATGCGAGGAACAGCAGCAGCCCGGTCTGGCGCAGGGTCAGCGCAGCACCGGTGGGGAGGCTCCACACGATCGGCCCGGTCCGCTCCAGGCGTCCGAGCACGATGCCGACCACCAGTGGGCCGGCGGCGACGCCCAGGGACAGCGACACCGCCCCCAGGGTCACCGACGCCAGACCGGCGAGGAAGCCGAGGGACAGCCCGAGCGACAGGCTGACCGCGTCGACCTCGCTGACGCGTCGCTCGGTGTCGCCCAGGTAGCGGCTCACGTCCCGGATTCGTCCCCGGGGCACGACCACCCGTAACCGGTCTCCCAGCTGCACGTGCAGGTCGTCCCGGGCCAGCAGGTCGAGGTCACCGCGGCGTACCCGGGTCACGACGCCCCCGAACCGCTCGCCGATGCCGAGCTCCGCGATGCTGTGTCCGGAGAGGTCGGCGTTGGACAGCAGGACCCGGCGGTAGTCGACGTCGCGGCGGTCGTGGGCCAGGTGCTCCTGCGCCCGGGTCCCGAGGTACCGGACGGCCGGCGTCACGGTGTCCACCGGGCCGATGACGACGACCCGGTCCCCGACCTCGAGGACGTCGCGGTCGGCCACGATGCCGACCTGGTCGCCCCGTTGCCAGTAGGAGAACCGTACGGCGCCGTCGGCGGCCCCCGGCACGTCGGACAACCGGGTCCGCCGGTTCACCACGACAGTCAGGTCGGTCAGACCGGTGGTCGCGGCAGACGGGGTGTCGGCCGTGCCCTCGCGGCGACGGCTGACGATCACCTGGACGGCCACGATCCCCACGACCACCGCCACGGGGTACGAGAGGGCGTAGCCGACCGCGGGCCCCTCGCTGCCGCCGGCCGCGTCGGTCGCCGCCTCCAGCGCGGGGGTGCTCGTACCCGCCCCGGCGAAGACGCCGGCCAGGTAGTCCGCGCCCACACCGAGGGCCCGGCCCGTGACCACCACGGCGGTCGCGACGAGCAGCAGCACACCCACCGACCCGCCCATCACCGGTGCCTGCTGCCGGAACGTGCGGAAGAACGTGGGGCCGGACGCGAGGCCGATGGTGTACACGAAGAGGGACAGCCCGATCGTGCGGACCAGTCCCAAGCCCTCGCCCAGGCGCTCGTCGAGGGCGCCGAGCAGCAGTCCGACGAAGAGGGCGCCCGCGGCACCGAACCGTACGGGGCCGAACGGGATGAGCCCCACCACGGACCCTGCCGCGATGACGAGGAACACCGTGAGGACCGGGTTGTCGGCCAGGACGTCCAGCATCACGACCTCCGTGTGCGGGCCCGGGCGGGCGGTCGGTGATGTCTAGCACAGGCCGCGACAGGGGCGCCGCGCTTCGGAGGCGGGCGCCCGGCCCCGGGGGACGTCGTCCTCTCGTCCGCGCGGTACATGGTGCGAATCGTCCGCGCGGTACATGGTGCGAACAGCGTCGGTGGTGGCGCAGCGCCGCCGAGGGAAGCGACCATGGTCCGCACACGCCATCGTGAGACGGGCAGGTGGGGGCCCGTGGACGCTCGGTGACCGACCGGTTGTCTGGCAACGTCGTGGACTGCGGAGCTGCCACGGGCGTCGGGGTGAGGCTGGCCGTCGTAGGGGTGCTGGCGGTACTCCCCCGGGTGGCGTGAGAAGCCGGACGCCGAGGCGGCGGGCGCATCGCCCTGATCCCGGTCCCGTAGGGTGCGCGACATGGCGGAGCTCGTCCTGCGCGTCCGGCTCGTCTCCGGAGAGCAGATCGACGTCACGTACGACGACCCGGGCACCGACGACGCCGACGAGCTCACCGACCGGGCGATCGCAGCCCTGGCCGAGGACTCCGGGGTCCTCCGCACGTCACACGGGAACCGGCTCGTCGTGCTCTACGGGCGAGGTGTCGCTGCAGTGGAGGTGGGCCCACGCGGCGCCGTTCTCTGAGCTGGGCGGTCGTCTTCCCCCAGCCCGTCGGGGCGCTGCCCGGTCTCAACCGCCCCGACGACCCCCGGGCCAGGCGCTCCACCAGGCGCTCGCGCGGGACGAGGGACCGCCGCAGCTGTGGCACCCGGCGCCGTCCATGCACCTTTAGACGCGCCCGCCCCGGGTACCCCGGAGGCATGGCGCCGCCCTCCCCGCCCCGCGCGTCCGTGCCGGACACCGCCAGGGTCCTCGGCACCATCCTGGCCCCCGCCGTCGGGCAGGGGCCGATCCTGCGCCGACCCAAGGTGCTGGGTCTGCTGGACCGCCTGGAC
>DATHUJ010000190.1:0-8756 GCA_035462375.1 Jiangellales bacterium | reverse complement strand
CCGGCTGGTCGACAGCTCGGTGTCCACCACGGGGGTCCTGATGGGTGTCTACGAGCCCGCAGGCGAGATCGTCACGGGATCCTTCGCGCTGGAGTGACGCACCGGCGACCGTCAGCCCGCTCGGCCCCACCCACCGCCGCCGGGCGTCACCACCGTCACGACCTCTCCGGCGTCGAGCCGGCGCGTGACCTTGGGCGGCAGCTCCACCTCCTGGCCCGGCTCCCCGACCAGGTTGCGGCCGACTGCCCCCGGGCCGCCACCCCGAGCACCCTCGGGGGCGTGCCGCCGCCGGTCCGTGAGGAGCGAGACGGTGGCCGGCTCGAGGACGCGGATCGAGCGAACGACGCCATCGCCGCCCCGGTGCCGACCATCGCCGCCGGTGCCATCGGCGAGCTCGTAGCGCTCGACCCGCATGGGGTACTCCAGCTCGAGCGCCTCGACGGGCGTGTTCAGCGTGTTGGTCATGCCGACGTGCACTCCGCTCGGGCCGGGTCCGCGCGAAGAGGCACCCTGACCGCCGGCGACCGTCTCGTAGTAGGTCCACCCGTGGCCGCCGATGACGACGTTGTTCATCGTCCCCTGGCCGGCGGCGGGAAGGTCGGCCGCACTCGCCAGAGCCGCCAGGACGGTATCGGCCACCCGCTGGCTGGTCTCCACGTTGCCGGCGACGACCGCGTGCGGGGGTCGGGCGTTGACCAGCGAACCCTCGGGCGCGACGATCTCGAGCGGGACGTAGGTGCCTGCGTTCGCCGGGACGTCGTCGGGTAGCAGCACGCGGAGCGCGAAGTAGCAGGCCGACCGCGTGACGGCGAGGGGACAGTTCACGTTGCCTTCCACGGCGTCCGAGGTCCCGGTGAGGTCGACGAGCAGCTGGTCCCCGTCGACCGTGACCGCCGCCTCGATCCGGACGTCGTCGTCGGTGACACCGTCACCTTCCAGCTCCCCGGTCGACCGGTACGTGCCGTCCGGGAGCGCCCGCAACGCCTCGCGGGCACGCCTCTCCCCGTACGCGAGCACCTCGTCGAAGGACTCCAGCAGTACCTCCAGCCCACGCCGGTCGGCCAGCTCGGCGAGACGCTCGCCGGCGAGGCGGTTCGCCGCCAGCTGGGCGCGGAAGTCCCCGCGGCGCAGCCGCGGCGTACGGGAGTTGGCGAGGATCAGCGCGAAGAGGTCGTCGTCCAGGTGCCCCTCGCGGACCAGTCGTACGGGGGGGATGACGAGGCCCTCCTGCCAGAGGTCGCGGCTCCCGCTCGGCATCGAGCCGGGCACCATGCCGCCGACGTCCGAGTGGTGGGCCCGGGTGACGGCGAAGGCGACGGTGCGGCCAGCGACGGTGACCGGGGAGACCAGGGTGATGTCGGGCAGGTGGGTGCCGCCCGTGTAGGGGTCGTTGAGCACGAAGACGTCGCCGGGGCGGGGATCTCGCGCCATCGCAGCAGCCACCGACTCCGGCATGGCGCCGAGGTGGACGGGGATGTGCTCGGCCTGAGCGACGAGGCGGCCCTGCGCGTCGAAGAGCGCGGCCGAGCAGTCGCGGCGTTCCTTGATGTTCGAGGAGTAGCCGCTTCGGACGAGGACGGAACCCATCTCCTCGGCCACGCCAGCCAGAGCACTACGCATCACCGACAGCGTCACCGGGTCGAGGCTCACCGGTCCTCCTGCTCCCGGGTCAGCACCAGCGTGCCGACCTCGTCGACACCGCCGCTCCAGCCGGGTCGGACCAGCCACGTGGCCTCGGCGAGCTCGACCACGGCCGGTCCTGAGACGCCGCTTCCGCGGCCCATCACGGACCGGTCGTGCACCTCGGCGTCGACCTCACCTTCCTCGAGGAGCACGGGCCGTCGACCGGTACGGGCATCCGCCGACGGCGGGTCGGGCTCCGAGATGTCGGGCTTCTCGCCGGTGACGGTCGCCACCAGCCGTACTCCGACGATCTCCACCACCTCGTCGTCGTCGTGGTGGCCGTAGCGGCGCTCGTGGGCGTCGTGGAAGGCCCGCGCGAGGGCCTCCGGGGTTCCGCCGGCGACGATCAGCTCGTAGGACTGGCCGCGGTAGCGGAGGTCGGCGAGGCGCTCGGTCCGCGGCTCGCCGAAGGACGCCAGCTCTTGCCGGGCGGGTGCGACGAGGCCTTCCCACGCCTCGTCGAGGGTCTCGGGTGCGAGCTCGTCCACCCGACCCAGGAGCGGGGCGACGTAGTCGCGCCTGATATCCGACAGGGCCAGGCCGAGCGCGCTGAGCACTCCGGCCGCGCGCGGCAGCAGCACCGTGTGGACCCCGAGCTCCTCGGCCATCGCGCAGGCATGCATCCCGCCGGCTCCTCCGAAGGCGACGAGCGCGAAGTCGCGCGGGTCCAGGCCACGCTCCACGCTGATGACGCGCAGCGCCCGCACCATCTCGGTCGTCGCCACGCGGGCGACACCGAGCGCGGCCTCCTCGGCCGAGAGGTCCAGCCGCCGGCCGAGGTCCCGCAAGGCCTTCTGTGCCCGGTCGCGGGACAGCGTCATCTCCCCGCCGAGCGTGGTCCCGTCCGCGAGGTAGCCGAGCAGGAGGTCCGCGTCGGTGACCGTGGGCTCCTCGCCTCCCAGCCCGTACGCGACGGGGCCGGGGTCCGCGCCGGCGGAGTGTGGGCCCACCCTGAGCACCCCGCCCTCGTCCACCCAGGCCACCGAGCCGCCTCCGGCGCTGACCGTGTGCACGTCGACCATCGGCAGCTTGAGCGGTACCCCGGCGACCACGGACTCGGTCGTGGTCTGGACCTCTCCGCCGACCACCGGGGCGACGTCCGTGCTCGTCCCGCCCATGTCGAAGGTCAGCAGGTCGCGGTGGCCCGACAGCACCCCCACGTACGAGGCGCCGACCACGCCGGCGGCCGGGCCGGAAAGCACGAAGCGGGCCGGATGGGCCACGGCCGTACGGACGTCGACGACCCCGCCGGACGACTGCATGACCAGCGGGGAGGCCAGGCCCCTGTCGCCTGCCCGGTCGCCGAGGCGGCCGAGGTAGGCGGCGAGCCGTGGCGCCAGGTAGGCATCGGCCGTGACCGTCGCGGCCCGCTCGTACTCACGGAACTCCGGGAGCAGGTCGCTGGCGAGCGACACCGGCACGCCCGGGAGGGCGGTCCGGACCCGCTCGCCCACACGTTGCTCGTGCGAAGGGTGCAGGAAGCCGAAGAGCAGGCACACGGCGACCGCCTCGACGTCCGCCTCGACCAGCTGGTCGACCACCCGGTCGAGGTCGCGCTCGTCGAGCGGCTCGACCACGCCGCGGGGCCCCATCCGCTCCCGTACGGTGAACCGCAGCTCGCGGGGCACCAGTGGGAGCGGGCGCTGGGCCGTGAGGTCGTACAGAGACGGCCGGTTCTGACGGCCAATCTCGAGGACGTCGCGGAAGCCCGCCGTGGTCACCAGGGCGGTGCGGCCCCCCCGGCGCTCCAGCAAGGCGTTGGTGGCGACCGTCGAGCCGTGGGCGAAGACGGCGATGTCGCCTGGGTCCAGCCCGGCTGCGTCGACGGCGCCGATCACACCGACGGACTGGTCGCGCGGCGTGGACGGGACCTTGGCCGTGACCAGCCGGCCGTGCTGGATCGCCACCAGATCGGTGAACGTGCCGCCGACGTCGACGCCGAGCTGAACACTGCGGCCGTTCCCACCGCGCCCGTCCATGCCACTCCGTCCGCCGCCGATCCGGTCCGCCCTCCGTCGCACCTGGATCATGCCGTGGCGTCCGGGGCGCCGCGGAGTCAGCCCTCGGGCGTTGTGGCGCAGCCGCTGCAGCGCCTGGTCGGTGAAGTGAGGTACCCGCTGATTCCGCGGCGCAGCGGCACGCGCCGCGATCCTCGCCAGTGCCGTCTTCCACGGGTAGCGTCGGCACCGACCGGGTGGTCCCGCCTACCCAGGAGTGCTGAGCATGTCGACGACGACCCACACCCGCGCCCCCGCCCGTACCGTCCGCGTCCTCGCCGTCCTCGTCATCGTCGCCGGTGTGATCCTCGCCGTCGCCGGCGTGGCGACGTGGCTGGTCGTGCAGGACCAGCTCGCAGCCGAGAACATCACCGTCGCCGACGACGCCGAGCGCTACGCAGGTGAGCCGGTCGACGGCCCGCTGACCGCGTTCGCCCAGGCCGACGTCATCGAGCGGCACGCGCTCGAGGCCAGCGGCGGCTCCACCTACGCCGAGCTCGACCGAGAGGACCCCACGCGCGACGTGGTCATGAACGCCTCGTTCCTGCGCGCATCGCTCTTCACGTCGGTGGTGTCCTTCGGCATCGCGGCGATGGCCGTCGGCCTCGGCATCACGTTCATCCTCATCGGCTGGGCCCTGATGTCGGTGGCGCGGTCGTTGAACGTCGCCGCCGTCCCCGTGGACACGCGCGCCTGAGCCCATCGGCCGCCCGCCCCGCCGTCAGGGCGTCGGCACGTCCACGTCCTGCGGCAGCTGGTCACGCAGCCGCTCCACCTCGCGTTCCAGCCGGTCCACCGCGCGATCGTCGTTGAGCACCGTGGTCACACCGACGACGACGGCCATGGACAGGAGCAGGGTGAGGATGCTGAGGACCAGACCTCCCACGGCGACGCCCCGGCCGGTCACCCCCGGACGCCGAGCCATCCGGAGGCCGACGACGGCGAGGACGACCCCGATCAGAGCCAGTACCAGGGCCAGCGGAGCGAGGATCGCGGTGAGCACGGCCAGCAGGCCGGAGAGGCCGAAGACCAGCGCGAAGGTCGCCGCGGCGCTGGTCTTGGGCGGCTTCGTCACCACCGGTCCGTCGATGCGCTCCTCGACGGGGTGCCCCTCCTCGTACGCGTCGGGGCGAGGCGACCGGGCCTCGGGCGTGCCGTCCTGGTGGTCCGACCTGGGCTGCCGTGCCATGGTTCCTCCGTCGTCGGGTGAGTGTCGTCGCCCCGGCGGCTACCCGACGGACGGGGTCGTAAGCCGACCGCCCGAACCGGGCTCGAGGAGACGACTCCTGGCCGGTCACCCGTGTCGCAGCACCTGGTGGACGAACTGGACCGCGATCGAGCCCTCGCCGACGGCGGAGGCGATCCGCTTGACCGACTGCGCGCGGACGTCGCCGACGGCGAAGACGGCCGGCATGCTCGTCTCGAGCAGGTACGGGTCGCGGTCCAGCGGCCACAGGTCCGGGCGGAGATCGGGACCGGTCAGGACGAAGCCCCGGTCGTCGCGCGCCACGTCACCGGCCAGCCACTCGGTGCCCGGCTGCGCGCCGACGAAGACGAACATCCCGGCGGCTTCGAGCCGCTCGGCGCCGCCCGCCGAGGCCAGGTGCACGACCTCCAGCCGGTGGTCGCCCTCCACGCGCTCGACCCGGGCCCGCGTCACGATCCGTACGTTGCCGGTCGACTCCAGCCGCTGGACGAGGTAGGCGGACATCTTCTCGGCCAGGGTTCCGGCGCGGACCGCGACCACCACCTCGGCGGCGAAGCGGGAGAGGTGGAGCGCCGCCTGTCCAGCCGAGTTGGCGCCTCCCACGACCACGACCCGCTCGCCCTTCATCGCTGCGGCCTCGGTGGAGGCGGCGCCGTAGTAGATGCCGGCGCCGGTGAGCCGCTCCACCCCCGGCGCCTCGAGGCGGCGGTACTGGACACCGGTCGCCAGCACGACGGCCGAGCAGTGCAGCTCCCGCCCGTCGGCCAACACGACTGCACGGTAGGGATCCTGGCGTCGGACGCCGACGGCCCGGTGCGGCGCGAGCAGCACGCTGCCGAAGCGCCGGGCCTGGGCGTGGGCCCGCCGGGTGAGCTCGGCCCCCGAGACCCCGCCGGGGAAGCCCAGGTAGTTCTCGATCCGGGAGCTGAGCCCGGCCTGTCCTCCGGGGGCCTCGGCCTCGACCACGACGGCGCTGAGCCCCTCGGATCCGGCGTAGACGGCGGCCGCGAGCCCGGACGGGCCCGCGCCCACGACGACGAGGTCGTGGAACTCGACGTCAGCGGAACCGGTCAGCGCAAGCGTCCGCGCCACCTCGGCGAGCGGCGGATCGGGCAGGGTGGTCCCGTCCTCGAGTACGAGCAGGGGCAGTGCAGCACCGTCGGGGGCGGCCGTGACCAGCTGGTCGGCCTCGCGCGTCCCGACCTCGACCCAGCGGAAGGGCACCAGGTTGCGGGCCAGGAAGTCACGCAGCTGGTGGGAGGCGGCCGACCAGCGATCGCCGACCAGCCGGAGCCCGCCCTCCAGGGGGGGCCGGCTCGCATGCCACTCCTCGAGCAGCTCGTCCAGCACAGGGTAGAGGCGCTCTTCCGGCGGGTGCCAGGGCTTGAGGACGTAGTGGTCGAGGTCGACCTCGTTGATGGCCGTGATGGCGGCGTCGGTGTCGGCATAGGCAGTGAGCAGGACCGATCGCAGGCCGGGGAAGGACTGCTTGGCCGCCCCGATCAGGTCGGTGCCGCTCGCACCCGGCATCCGCTGGTCGGCCACGAGCAGGGCGAGCGCGTCACCGCGCAGCCGCAGGCGCTCGACCACCCGGAGCGCGTCGGCCGCGGACGAGGCCGTGACGACCCGGTACGAAGCGCCGTACCGGCTGCGCAGGTCCGCACCGATCGCCTCGAGGACCGGCGGGTCGTCGTCGACGCTCAGGATGGTAGGCGGCCGGCGTCGCGTCGTCTCAGCCATCTGATCCGTCCGCGGCCGGGACGTCGGCGAGGGGCAGCCGGACGGTGAAGACCGTCCGGCCTGGCACCGAGCTCACGTCGATGCGCCCACCGTGGACCTCGGTGACGATCTGGTGGGTGATGTTGAGGCCGAGGCCGGTCCCCTCGCCCGGTGGCTTCGTCGTGACGAAGGGGTCGAACACCCGGCCGGCCACCTCCGCCGGGATGCCAGGGCCGTCGTCCTCGACCTCGACGACGACCGACCCGTCGGCCCGATGTGCCCGCAGCGTGAGATGACCGGAGCCGCCGAGTGAGTGCAGCGCGTTGTCCAGCAGGTTGGTCCACACCTGGTTGAGCCGGCCCCCGTGGCCGAGTACGGGCGGGAGGTCGGCGTCGTAGTCGCGGACAACCGTCACCGCCTCCGGCAGCCTGGGTGCCAGCATGACGAGGGTGTCGTCGAGACCGCGTCGCACGTCCACGGCGTGGCGGGCCCCCCGGTCGACGTAGGAGTAGCTGCGGAGTGCACCCACGATCTCGGAGATCCTGCCCACGCTGTCGCTGAGCGCGGCCACGGCGCCGGCCACCTCGCGCCGGGTCGCGGCCCACGCGAGGGCGATGGCGGCCCCGTCGGGCCCGAGCTCGCCCGCCAGCGCGGAGACCTGCGACGGCCCGATCTCGGCTGCGGCCAGCTGGGCAGCCAGCTCACGCCCGTCGGCCACTCCGACGGCGGCGAGGACGTCCTCCAGGTCGTCCTCGAGCGCGATGCGGTCCACCGCCGTCGCGGGCGCCGCCGGCCCGGTCGGCGCCTCGTCCGGTCGAGCGACCAGGTTCGCCACGAGCCCCACCAGCCGGGCGTGGTCCTCCCTCCTGCACATCGCCTGCAGCAGCCGGTCAGCGTCCGCGAGCCGCTCGTCCAGCCGTCGGGCGGTGCGCAGCGCCGCCGCAGCGGGGTTGTTGATCTCGTGCGCGAGGCCCGCGCTGAGCCGGCCCAGGGTCGCGAGCCGCTCCTGCTCGCGCAGTGCCAGCTCCTGGCTCAGGTACTGCTGTTCCAGGCGCCGCAGCCGCCGGTGCTGCAACGCGGTGTGCAGCCGGACCCGGAGCAGGAGCGGCTCCACCGGCTTGGGCAGGACGTCGACGGCACCCATCTCGATCGCCTGCGCGACGCTGCCGGTGTCGTCGATGCCGGAGATCACCAGGACGGGGACGTCGGACAGGGTGGAGGAAGCACCCATGGCGCTCAGCACCGCGAAGCCGTCGACGTCGGGCATGAGCAGGTCGAGCAGCACGATGTCGACCGGCTCGTCCGCGAGCACCCGAAGGGCCTCGCCCCCACCGGCCGCGGTCAGCACCCGGTACCCCTCCCGCCGCACCCCGCGCTCGAGGAGGGAACGGTTCAGGGCGTCGTCGTCGACGACCAGGGCGACGGCGGCGGTCTCCGGCTCAGCGGCCATCGGACGCCTCCAGGGCCTCCAGGGCCGCGATCGCGACCACGGCCTCCCGGGCCACCTGCGGCACCGTGGCCTCCACCCGGTCGGCTGCACCGTCGGCGGCCGCCTGCTCCAGCGCCCGGGCCTGCTCCGACAGCGCGGTCGCACCGAGCTGGGCGGCGCTGGACTTGAGGGTGTGGGCGTGCAGGCGGACCTCGTCGAAGGCGGTGGGGTCGAGAGCCTGCAGCCGCGCGACGCGGTCCGAGGCGTCGCGGCGGAACTGCTCGCTCAGCTCGTGGACGAAGTCGGCGTCGCCCGCGAGCTCCTGGAGTCGGTCCAGCGCCGACGGGTCGATGACCGCCGGGGTCCCGCTGTCGCTGCCGGTGCCCGCCCCGGCCACCGCTGCGTACCCCTCTTCGAGGGTCCGCACGAGCTGCTCGGCGCGGATCGGCTTGGCCAGGAAGCCGTCCATCCCGGCATCGGTGCACGCGGCCAGGTCGTCGACCGTGCTGTTGGCGGTCAGCGCGACGATGCGCGGTTGAGCGCCGCCGCCGGCGCGGATCCGGCGGGTGGCCTCGAGCCCGTCGACGACGGGCATCTGCACGTCCATGAGAACCAGGTCGTACGCGGCGGTCGTGACGGCCTCGATGGCCTCGGCGCCGTCGGTGGCGACTTCGGGTCGGTAGCCGAGCCGCTCGAGCAGGCGCACCGCCAGCATGCGGTT
>DATHUJ010000189.1:0-19412 GCA_035462375.1 Jiangellales bacterium | reverse complement strand
AATGCGGGTCGCGCGACTCCGCACACACGAGCATCCCCGCTAGTCGACTTCACCAACATTGACCGCGCAGCGCCCGTATCCGCCTGGCCGGTCGGGATCCGAAGGCGAGATCGTCTCCGGTGGAAAGCACTGCCGTGACCTCGGCGAGTTGGTCGGGACATCGTGCCCTGCATGGGTGACGCGCATGGTGGCCAACGTGGAAGGGAGGTTCTTCTGCGCGCAGCAGGCCGTATCGATTCCGTCGAAGACGACGAGGCAATTGGATCGGTTTACCCGACTCAGCAGATCATGCCATTCACGCGAGGCAAGCGGATACTCCGGTTCTTCGTTCGTAGCGTGTCGTTCGAAGATCACGATGATGCCCGCTCGGGTTTGGTTGCCTCTGCTCCTCCTGGTCCGGCGTGGCGCCTAAAGTCCCGGTCTCGATGATGTGTCGGCTGCGAGGTAGGCCGCAGCCGCCGAGGGGTGGTGCGGCGGCCAGTCCGCTGCGGTCATGAGCCAGCCGGGCAGGTCTGGTGCAGCGTCCACCGGCAGGGCGGAGAACCAGTCCTGCAATCTCGCCCACCACCGGCCCACGCCGCTGGGCGCATCGTCGGTGGTCGCCGCCCCGTGCGCGGCTGGCTCCTTTACCTCCTAACTCCGGCCGCTCGCGGTGTAGTGCGACCGGGTCAGGGGTTCGTGCCTGGTCAGCATCGCCACGTCGTTGCAGACGAACTCGTCGAACGGCCAGCGCACGGTCGGGCCGGCCCAGGTCGTGACGGTCCCGGTCGACGGCCGGGCCATGCATGCGAACAAGTGTACGAACCGACACGGACAGAACCCACGGCCCGGGAACCATTGCCCCACAACTGTTCCCGTCACCACGCCACGACAACCAGCGACCAGCGGGACCCGCACCTGGCCCTGGCTGCCCGGCCCCCGGGGCCACCACCAGGCCCGTCGGGCCACCACCAGGCGCGCACCCCTCGTGATGACCCCACCAAGGTGCTGAACGTGGTCAACAGGGGCCGGGGTCAGGGCTCGGAGATCAGCCCGGCGAGCGCGTCCCCCACCTCGGCGGTGCGGCGGCGCCCCGTCCCCCTGTCGGCGAGGTCGTCGGCGACGGCTGACTCGATCCGGGCGGCCTCGTCGGACAGACCCAGGTGGTCGAGCAGCATGGCCACCGAGAGCACGGTGGCGGTCGGATCTGCGACGCCCTGTCCGGCGATGTCCGGAGCCGAGCCGTGCACCGGCTCGAACATCGATGGCGCGGTCCGGTCGGGGTTGACGTTGCCGCTGGCGGCCAAGCCGATCCCACCGGTGATGGCGGCGGCGAGGTCGGTGAGGATGTCGCCGAAGAGATTGTCGGTGACGACGACGTCGAACCGCGCAGGGTCCTGCACGAGCAAGATCGTGGCCGCGTCGACGTGGAGGTAGTCCACCGAGACGTCCGGGTGCTCCGCACCCACGGCCTCGACCGTTCGCCGCCAGAGGTGGCCCGCGTGGACGAGGACGTTGTGCTTGTGGACCAGCGTGAGGCTGCGCCGGCGTCGGCGCTCGGCTCGGCCGAAGGCGTCCCGGACCACGCGCTCGACCCCGAATGCGGTGTTCACGCTCACCTCGGTGGCCACCTCGTGGGGTGTGCCGACGCGCAGCGCGCCGCCGTTGCCCACGTACGGGCCCTCGGTCCCCTCCCGGACGACGACGAAGTCGACGTCCCCCGGGTCACGGAGCGGCGTCGGCACACCCGGGTACAGCCGGGACGGGCGGAGGTTGACGTAGTGCTCCAGCTCGAACCGCAGCCTGAGCAGCAGCCCGCGCTCGAGGACCCCCGACGGCACCCCCGGGTCCCCGACCGCCCCGAGCAGGATCGCGTCGTGCTGCCGGAGCTCGGCGAGCACGGAGTCGGGCAGCGTCTCGCCCGTGGCGTGCCAGCGGCGCGCTCCCAGGTCGTACGACGTGGCCTCGACCTTCGTGTCACTGCCTGCCAGGGCGGCGTCGAGGACTTTGAGTCCCTCGGCGACGACCTCAGGGCCGATGCCGTCACCAGGGACGACGGCCAGCCGGATGCTGCGCGTCATGGGCGGCAAGACTAGGCCAACCGTCTCGACCGGCGACCGCGCCGTCCCGGATCGCGGGACGGGCGGTCGTCAGCCGTGGTGCACCTGGGTTGTCAGTGACCTGTCTCGCCGCCGTTGTCACGACGGTCCATGGCCTCCTGCAGGGCGTTGCGGGCGCTGCTGGGGCGGCTCTCGCTCATGTTCGTGCTCCGTTGCTGGGTCGGTTGGTTGAGTAACGGGTCAGTGGGTGCCGGTCACGGCGGAGAGGAACGCACGTGCACAGGCCTCGACGACGTCGGTGGACGACGCCCGCACGGTGACCCGGCGGTGGCCGACCTCGACGTCCAGCTCGACCTCCCCGACGGCCTCGCTGCCGGGGCCGATGGCGTAGGCACGGAAGGCCATGACGCGACCCTCCACACCGCAGGCCTGCGACACGGCGTGGCAGGCGGCGTCGATGAGGCCGGTGCCGGTCCCCTCGGCCTCGACCGCCTCGTCGGCGCGGGACAGGTGCACGCGCGCACGCGGACCCACATCGGTCCCGCCGGCGTAGGCGATCCAGTCGAGGTGCCAGGAGTCGAGGTGCTCGTCCTGGGAGGTGGCTGTCGTCACTGCGAGGTCCCTCGTCGCGGAGGCGAAGGCCGGCGGTCACGCCGAACACCGCGACGGGGAGCCGGCCCTATCGGGTCCCGTCGCGGCGGCTAAGAATGCGTACCTGCCACTGCATGACGAGGGGAGGCTACTCCGCAGTACCAAGGCTGTCCCGCGCTTTCGGTCGTACGTCTCACGATCCGAGACCCGATGACGGGTCCAACCGATTGGTGCCGGATGCCCGGGCTTCCCACCCGTCGTACCGTGGGTGGCGATGAGACGCGGGCGGTGGGTCACGACGGTCGCAGCCGCGGTGGCGGGTGCGGTCGTGGCGGTGGCGGCCGCAGCAGCGGTCGTCGGCGGCGACCCCGAACCGGACGTGCAGCCAGGTGCCGGCGACGCTGGCAGCGTGGCGGCGGCCGACTGGCCCGACCCGGTTGCTGTGCCGGTCGGGGCGCGCCTGCTCCCCAACCTGACCAGCCTCCCAGCCGAGGACGTCTCGCTCGAGGTGGTCGACGGCGCGCGGGGACTGCGGTTCGCGGGCATCCTGGCCAACCCCGGGGCCGCCCCGCTCGAGGCCGTGCCCGAGTCCGGCCGCACCTGCCCGGAGGGGCAGAGGCACGTGAGCCAGGTCCTCTTCCACGACGTGGACGGCGACGGTCGCTACGACCGGTCGGTCGACACCAGCACGAGTACCAGGCCGCTCGGTTGCATGCTGTTCCACCCGGACCACGACCACTGGCACGTCGACTCCAGCGCCCGCTACGCCCTGACCCGCCCGGGCGAGGACGTCCCGATCGTGTCGGAGGACAAGGTCAGCTTCTGCCTGCGGGACAACCGGACGCTCGGCACGGAGATCGCGGAGCCGGCGGAGTACTACGGGGAGTGCGAGCGGGACACCCGGCAGGGCATCTCCGCCGGCTGGGCCGACGTCTACCGGGCGACGCTGGCCTCCCAGCGGCTCGAGCTGCCGGCGGACCTGCCGGACGGCACCTACTGCCTGCACACCGCGGCTGATCCCTACGACCTGGTGCTGGAGTCCGACGAGACCGACAACGCCTCCGTGGTCGCCGTGTCGCTGTCCGGGGACACCGCGACCGCCACAGGAACGGGGCCCTGCGGCTGACCGGCGCGGTCCTCCCACTCCCTCACGAGGTCCGGCGCAGCCCCGAGCGCGGACGTCCTCTCAGGACCACGAAAGCGATCGCCAGCCAGAGCAGCGGCCACGGCGCACCGCCGGCCGCCACCGTGACGATCGCGAGGAAGAGGGCGACGAGAGCGAGCAGCCCGACCCAGGGACGGGAGAGCCCGGACCGGCCGAAGCACCCGTCCGCGGCCGGCCACCCCCCGTACGGGGTCGGTGAGGCACCGTAGGAGGTGCGTCCGGCGGCAGGGTGCGACCCGGACCAGGCGGGGTGCGACCCGGACCAGGCGGGGTGGGCTCCCGCCCAAGCGCGGTACCGATTCTGTAACCGTGGGGCGGGCCTGGTGCGACGTGTGGGTCGGACGACCTCGACCGCGGTGCTGTCGGGCGGCAGGTCGGCGGTCAGCGGGCCGAGCTCGTCGACGTAGGTCGCGGCGAACGCGGCGTCCAGTCGTTCGCCGAACTCATCGAGGCTGAGCCGGCCCTCGGCGTGAGCGGTCCGCAGCGCCTCGGCGACCTGCTCGCGGTCGGCGTCACCGGCCCGCCACCTCGTCGGGGTGCTCACGTCCCGCTCCTGCCGGTGTCGTCGGCAGATCCGTCCTCCGAGGCCTCGTCGTCGGTAGCGTCGTCCGCCAGCAGGAGGTAGAGCTCGCGGCGGGTCCGCTCAAGCACCTCGGCGGCCGCACGACGTTGCGACTCACTGCCGGCCGAGGCGACCTGCACGGCCGCGCCACCGACCTGGAAGAGCACCTCGCCGAGCTCGCGGATGCCGCCACCGACCGGCTCGGTGTCGTCGCTCCAGAGCGCCGCGAAGTCCGAGGCCCGCTCGCTCGCGAGACTCCGGCCGGCGTCGGTCAGGCGGAACACCCGACGCCCCTCGGCCTCCTCGGCGCGGACGAGCCCCTCGTCCTCGAGCTGGGCCAGTGTCGGGTAGACCGACCCGGGGCTCGGCCGCCACCGGCCCTCGCTGCGGGTCGTGATCTCCTGGATCAGCTGGTAGCCGTGCATCGGCTGCTCGGCCAACAGCCCGACGATCGCCAACCGGACGTCGCCGCGCCCGCGCGGCCCTCGCCGGTGCCCGTGGCCGCGCCAGGCGCCTCCCCCGAAGACGTCGAATGGCTGGCCCCACGGCGATCCGGGCCGGGCCCACGGCGGCGGCCCACCCCAGCCCCGGCCACCGCGGCCGTGGCCGCCCCAGCCGTGGCCGGTCCGGGCGCCCATCGCGGCGCCGATCAGTTCCCGCAGCGTGCCGGACCCGGCCCACTGACCGAAGGGCGGGCACCCCGCCCCGGCGAATGCCGTCATGACGAACCTCCCGTTGACCTGTCGCGATGCCTCGACGATATATCGGGATGGCTCACTCGGCAAGAGGGGCGTAGCAGGGTGGAAGGGGGCAGTGGCCCGCGGTACGGGCGGGGTCGGCTCAGTCCTCGAGGTCGACGGTGCGCCCCCAGGCCGCACCGATGGCATCGACGATCTCGGTGAGCACCGAGTGGGGGATGGCCTGGTCGACGGTCATGCCCACGAGGGCGTGCCCGCCCTTGCTCTGCCGGCTCACCTGCATGCCCGCGATGTTGACCCCGGCCTCACCGAGGACGCGTCCCACGACGCCGACGATGCCCGGCCGGTCCTCGTAGCGGAAGAAGGCGAGGTGCGCGCTCGGCTGCACCTCGATGTCGTAGCCGTCGACCTCGACGAGCTTCTCGACGTGCTTGGTGCCGACCAGGGTGCCGGACACGGACAACGTACGGCCGTCGGCGAGGCAGCCGCGGACGGTCACCAGGTTGCGGTAGTCGGGGCTCTCGTCGCTGGTGAGCAGCCGCACCTCGACTCCGCGGTCGGCCGCGATGACGGGAGCGTTGACGTAAGTGACCGGGCTCTCGACCACGTCGGTGAAGACGCCCTTGAGTGCCGCCAGCTCGAGGATCTTGACGTCGTGCGCCGTGATCTCGCCGCGTACCTCGACGTCGAGCTGGGTGGCCACGCCACCGACGAGGGCGGTGAAGATCCGGCCCAGCTTCTCCGCCAGCCCGATACCCGGACGCACGTCCTCGGCGATGGCGCCGCCCTTGACGTTCACGGCGTCGGGCACGAGCTCGCCGGCCAGCGCCAGGCGGACCGACCGGGCGACCGAGACACCCGCCTTCTCCTGGGCCTCGTCCGTCGAGGCTCCGAGGTGCGGCGTCACCACGACGGAGTCGAAGTCGAAGAGCGGGGAGTCAGTGCACGGCTCGGTGGCGAAGACGTCGATCCCCGCACCGGCGACCCGGCCCTCCTTGAGCGCCACGGCGAGCGCTTCCTCGTCGACGATGCCCCCCCGCGACGCGTTGACGATGCGGACGGTGGGCCTGACCTTGGCCAGGGCGTCCTCCCCGATCAGCCCGATAGTCTCGGGGGTCTTGGGCAGGTGGACCGTGATGAAGTCGCTCTCGGCGAGCAGCTCGTCGAGGGCCACGATCCGGACGCCCAGCTGGGCCGCGCGGGCCGCCGGGACGTAGGGGTCGTAGGCGACGACCCGCATCCCGAAGGCGGAGAGCCGCTGGGCCACCAGCACGCCGATCCGGCCCAGGCCGACGACCCCCACCGTCTTCTCGTAGAGCTCGGTGCCGGTGTACTTGCTGCGCTTCCACTCCCCGCCCTTGAGCGCCGTGTCGGCGGCGGGAATGTGCCGCGCGGACGCCAGCAGCAGGCCCACCGTGAGCTCGGCCGCACTGACGATGTTGGACGTCGGGGCGTTCACGACCATGACCCCGGCCTGGGTGGCGGCCCGGACGTCGACGTTGTCCAGCCCGACGCCCGCCCGGGCGACGACCTTGAGCCGGGGAGCCGCGCCGAGCGCCTCGGCGTCGACCTTGGTCGCGCTGCGGATGAGGATCGCGTCCGCCTCGACGATGGCGGGGAGGAGCTTCTCGCGGTCCGCTCCGTCGCAGTGGCGGATCTCGAAGTCGGGACCGAGGGCCTCGACCGTGGCAGGCGACAGCTCTTCGGCGATCAGGACGACGGGCTTGCTCACGACTGCTTTCCTTCGCTCGAGGCGGGGGCGGGAGGGCGCACGTCGCTGTGCCGGCGCCGATCAGTGTACGGGGTGACGGGGCGTTTCCCGGGCTCGCCCTGCTCCCCCGCGGTGCCCGGAACCGCCTCCCGTCGCCACCCGCAGGCAGCGGAGCGGGGTCCGGGCGACGACGCCCGCCGCAAGGCTCGATGACGCCGGCCCGCCACCTATCCCCGGGCGGCGGTGCCCTCGGTGTAGTCGTCGTCGGACCTCACCCAGGCCATGAGTTTGCGCAGCTCGCGTCCGGTGGCCTCGATCGGGTGCCTCTCGGCCGCCTCGCGGAAGGCCGTGAACTCCGGCGCCCCGGCGTCCTGGTCGGCGATGAACCGGGCGGCGAAGCTGCCGTCCTGGATCTCGGCCAGGATCTCCCTCATCCGGGCCTTGACCGACTCGTCGATGACCCGCGGCCCGCTCACGTAGTCGCCGTACTCCGCTGTGTCGGAGACCGACCAGCGCTGCTTGGCGATTCCGCCCTCGTACATGAGGTCGACGATGAGCTTGAGCTCGTGCAGGCACTCGAAGTAGGCGACCTCCGGCTGGTAGCCGGCCTCGGTGAGGACCTCGAAGCCGGTCTGGACGAGGGCGGACACCCCCCCGCAGAGCACCGCCTGCTCGCCGAACAGGTCGGTCTCGGTCTCCTCCGTGAACGTGGTCCGGATGCCGCCCGCGCGCAGGCCGCCGATCGCCCTGGCGTACGAGAGCGCGAGCGGCCAGGCCTCCCCCGTGGCGTCCTGCTCGACCGCGACGAGGACGGGGACCCCGCGCCCCTCGGTGTACTCGCGGCGGACCAGGTGACCGGGACCCTTGGGGGCCACCATGCAGACGTCGACACCGGCCGGGGGCTTGACGTAGCCGAAGCGGATGTTGAAGCCGTGCCCGAAGAAGAGGGCGTCGCCGTCCTGCAGGTTGGGCTCGATCTGCTCGGCGTACAGCTTCCGCTGGGCCGGGTCGGGGGCGAGGATCATGATCACGTCGGACTCGGCGACGGCCTCGCCGGGCGTCACCACGCGCAGCCCCTCGGCCTCGGCCCGCGGCCGGCTGCGCGACCCCTCCGGCAGGCCCACCCGGACGTCGACGCCGGAGTCCCGCAGCGACAGCGAGTGCGCGTGCCCCTGGCTGCCGTAGCCGATCACCGCGACCACGCGGTTCTGGATGACCGAAAGGTCGGCGTCGTCGTCGTAGAACATCTCGGCCACAGCAGGTCTCTCCTCGTACGGTCGGTGGTGGTGCGGCGATCCGGTCGGTCGGTCGGTGAGTGGCGGCCTAGGCGGTGCGGTCCATCGACCGCAGCGTACGGTCGGTGATCGAGCGAGACCCGCGACCCACCGCGACCATGCCCGACTGGACGAGCTCGCGGATTCCGAACGGCTCCAGCACGCGGAGCAGGGCGTCCAGCTTGTCGGCGGAGCCGGTGGCCTCGACCGTGACCGCGTCGGGCGCGACGTCGACGACCTTGGCGCGGAACAGCTGGACGGTCTCCAGGACGTGCGAGCGGGTGTCCAGGTCGGCCCTGACCTTGACGAGGAGCAGCTCCCGCTGGACCGAGGCGCCGGGGTCCAGCTCGACGATCTTGATGACGTTGACCAGCTTGTTGAGCTGCTTGGTGACGTGCTCGAGCGGGCTGTCCTCGACGTCCACGACGACGGTCATCCGGGAGATCTCGGGCAGATCAGTGGGGCCCACCGCGAGGGACTCGATGTTGTAGCCGCGCCGAGAGAACAGACCCGCGATCCGGGCCAGGACGCCGGGCTTGTCCTCGACCAGCACGGACAGGGTGTGCCTGGACATCTACAGCCCCTCCTCGCGGTCCCAGTCCGGGGCCATCCCCCGCGCGATCTGGATCTCGTCGTTGCCCGTGCCCGCCGGCACCATCGGCCAGACCATGGCGTCCCGGTGGACGCCGAAGTCGACGACGACCGGCCGGTCGTCCACCGCCATCGCCTCCTCGATCGTGCGGTCGACGTCCTCGGCCTTGTCGCAGCGGAGCCCGAGGCAGCCGTAGGCCTCGGCCAGCTTGGCGAAGTCGGGGATGCGCCGGCTGTGCAGGTCCGTGCTCGAGTAGCGCTCGTTGTAGAAGAGCGTCTGCCACTGCCGGACCATGCCGAGACTGGAGTTGTTGATCACGGCCACCTTGATCGGGATGCCCTCGATCGCGCAGGTCGCGAGCTCTTGGTTGGTCATCTGGAAGCAGCCGTCGCCGTCGATCGCCCAGACGGTGGCCTCGGGTCGGCCAACCTTGGCGCCCATGGCCGCGGGGACGGCGAAGCCCATGGTCCCCAGCCCCCCGGAGTTGAGCCAGGTACCGGGCTTCTCGTAGGCGATGAACTGCGCGGCCCACATCTGGTGCTGGCCGACCCCGGCCACGTACAGCGCGTCGGACCCGGCGATCGCTCCGAGCCGCTCGATGACGTGCTGGGGCGCCAGCTCCCCCTCCGTACTGGAGTAGCCGAGGGGGAAGCGGCTGCGCCAGCCGTCGATCTGGCGCCACCAGCCCTCGAGGTCGGCCCGGCGACCCACCGCGTGCTCACCTTCGACGGCGGCGACCAGGTCGGTCAGCACCTCGCGCACGTCACCGACGATGGGGACGTCGGCCGGACGGTTCTTGGAGATCTCCGCCGGGTCGATGTCGGCGTGGACGACGGCGGC
Source organism: Jiangellales bacterium (assembly GCA_035462375.1). Lineage (GTDB taxonomy): Bacteria > Actinomycetota > Actinomycetes > Jiangellales > Jiangellaceae > DASTQL01. Next base: position 9,940 of record DATHUJ010000189.1, on the reverse strand, counting down.
GTCGGGGGCGAAGGAGGACAGCTTGCCGGTGACGCGGTCGTCGAAGCGGGCGCCGAGTGCCACGATGAGGTCGGACTTCTGCAGCGCGGTCACCGCCGCCACCGTGCCGTGCATCCCCGGCATGCCGAGGTGCTGGGGGTGGCTGTCGGGGAAGGCGCCGCGGGCGGTCAGCGTGGTGACCACCGGGGCCCCGGTGACATCAGCGAGCCGGCGCAGCTCGTCCCACGCCCGGGCCCGGATGACGCCCCCTCCGACGTAGAGGACCGGCCGGCGGGAGGCGCTCAGCACGCGCGCCGCCTCGCGGACCTGCTTCGCGTGCGGCCGGGTCGTCGGCCGGTAGCCGGGCAGGTCGAGCTGGGTCGGCCAGGTGAAGGTGGTCGCGGCCTGCATCGCATCCTTGGAGACGTCGACGAGCACCGGGCCGGGACGCCCCGTCCCGGCGATGTGGAACGCCTCCGCCACCGTGCGCGGGATCTCCGCCGGGTCGGTGACGAGGTAGTTGTGCTTCGTGATCGGCATGGTGATGCCGCGGATGTCCGCCTCCTGGAAGGCGTCGGTGCCGATCGCCGAGCTCGGCACCTGCCCGGTGATCGCGACCAGCGGGACGGAGTCCATGTAGGCGTCGGCGATCGGGGTCACCAGGTTGGTCGCGCCCGGGCCGCTGGTGGCCATGCAGACCCCCACCCGGCCGGTCGCCAGGGCGAAGCCCTCCGCGGCGTGGCCGGCCCCCTGCTCGTGCCGCACGAGGATGTGCCGGATCTGCGTGGAGTCGAGCATGGGGTCGTACGCGGGCAGGATGGCACCGCCGGGGATGCCGAAGACGGTGTCGACACCCGCCGCCTCGAGCGAGGCGATGAGGCTCTGCGCGCCCGTCATCGGGCTCCCGGGGGCAGGAGTGGTCCCGCGGGTGGCTGGGTGCTGCTGCTCGGTCATGCCGGCCTTCTCGTCGTTCGTCTCAGCGGTGGGCGGGAAAGAAAAAACCCCTCGGCCCGGAGGGGCTCGCGAGGGGTCGCGCGTCGAGGACGGCTCAGCCGACGCGCGGTGGACGTACGAGGATTCGACGCACGTGGACACCCTCCGACGCCCACCCCGGGCCCGTCAAGCGTCCGACCGCACCGTCTCGTCATCCGGGACAGGGGTCCGGATGATGGGCAACGTCGCGGCAGGGAGCGGACCCCGGGCGACGAGGTCGGCCACGCCGTCGGCATCCACTGGCCCCGAGAAGTGGAACCCCTGGGCCCGGTGGCAGCCGAGCGCCAGCAGCGACCGGGCCTGCGCGGGCGTCTCCACCCCCTCGGCGGTGACGGTGAACCCCAGCTGCCGGGCCAGCCGGACGACGGCGCCGAGCACGGTCTCGGACTGGCCGTCGGCGCCGAGCCCGGCGACGAAGCTGCGGTCTACCTTGATCACGTCGACCGGCAGCCGCTGGAGGTAGGAGAGCGAGGAGTAGCCGGTGCCGAAGTCGTCGAGGGCCAGCCGGACACCGAGCGCCTTGAGCTCGTGCAGCCGGGCGACGGCCTCGGACTCCTCCTCCAGCAGTACGCTCTCCGTGAGCTCGAGGGTCAGCGTGTACGGCGGGACGCCCGAGACCCGCAGCGCCTGGTCGACCACGTCCAGCAGGCCAGGGTTGGCCACCTGGGCGGTGCTGAGGTTGACCCCGAGGTCGAGCCGGTGCCCCAGGCGGCGCCAGCGGGCCGCCTGGGCCAGGGCCTCCTCGACCACCCACTGACCGAGCGCCTCGATGCGGCCGGACACTTCTGCGGTGCGCACGAGTTCGGCCGGCGTCATCAGGACACCGGTGTCGGTCCGCCAGCGGATCAGCGCTTCCACGCCGACGACGCGTTCCGTGGCCAGGTCCACCACCGGCTGGTAGAGCAGGGCGAAGGCGCGCTCCTCGAGGGCGCGGACCAGCCGGGCGGAGAGTTCCGCCTGCTGCTGGGCATCCACGAGCAGCTCCGGTCGGTAGGCCTCGACCCGTCCGCTGCCGGCGGCCTTGGCGCGGTACATCGCCAGGTCGGCCCCGCGGAGCAGACCCGTGACGTCCTCGGCGTCGTCGGCGAAGGCCACGCCCACGCTGGCGCTCACGGACGTCGCCTGACCGGCGAGCTCGAACGGCGACCGGAGCGCCGCGGCGACCCGCCGGGCGACGTCCAGCACGTCTCCCCGGGTGACGCGGCGTTCGACCAGGACCGCGAACTCGTCCCCGCCGAACCGGGCCACAGTGTCGCCCGGACCGACCGCCTCGGTGAGCCGCCTGGCCGCCTCGACCAGGACCTCGTCCCCGGCCTCGTGCCCGGAGGAGTCGTTGACGTTCTTGAAGCCGTCCAGGTCGAGGAAGACGACACCGACCATCTCGCCGTGCACTGCTCGCCGCCGCAGCGACGCCTCGACCCGGGCGGTCAACAGCGCCCGGTTGGGCAGGCCGGTGAGGGCGTCGTGGTAGGCGAGATGGGCCAGCTGCTCGCGCAGCGCCACCCGGTCGCTGACGTCGCGGGCGTGCACGATCAGGCCGCGGTTGTCGCGGCTCACCGTCGACTCGGTGTGGCGCCAGCCGCCGTCGGCGGCCCGGACCCGGGCGTCGACGCGCGTGTCATGGTCGCCGGTGGCGAGCAGCTCGGCCACCTGCTCCGCCACGGCATCGACGTCGTCGGGATGCACGAGGTCGCCGAGCGGGGTCCCGACGACGTCGGCGGAGGTGTACCCGAGCACACGCTCCACCGACGGGCTGACGTAGCGCACCGTGCCCCGCGCGTCGGTCACCAGGATCACGTCGCTCGACGACAGCACGATCGACCGGAAGTGGTCCTCCCGGGCCGCCAGCTCCTCGACGAGCTGCACGTTGTCGACGAGCGTGAGGTACTGCCGGGCCAGCAGGGCCAGCACGACGCTGCCCGCGAGCACCAGCGTGGTCGTGCCCAGGTCGGCACCGGACAGCGCCGCGGCACCGAGGGCGGTGCCCGCCAGCGCGGCTACCGCGTAGGGGCCGGCGACGGCGGCGAGCGACGTGCGACGCGGGAAGACCCCGATCGGCCCCGGGTCCCGCCCGGCGTGCGGGACGTGGGCCAGCAGGGCGTAGCCGACGGCCGCCGTCGCCGAGGGGACCCGCCCGTCGTCGAGGACGTGGAGCTGGAGCTCGAGCCGGGCGAGCTCGCTGAGTGAGAGCGCGACGAGCCCGGCAAGTGCGGTCAGGGTCCGGAGCCGCGAGCGGCCGGTGCCGCGCAGCATCAGGCCGGTCATGACGGCGACGAGGCACAGGGCGACCGCGACGTGGACGAGCGTGACGACCGTGCCCGGCTCCACCAGCACCGAGCGGGGCATGTCGGGCACGCCGACGAGCGCCGTGGTCAGCGCCAGCCCCGAGCCCACGTACAGCCAGCCGTCGAGGAAGGTGCGCGGCAGCGCGCCGCGGAGGTAGGTCGCCCGCAGCAGCCGGCGCAGCACGACGAGGGCGACGAGCAGGGCGGCCACCCTGGCCCCCTGGGCCAGCGGCGCAGCCGCCGGCCACTCGTAGGCCACCGCCTCAAGCAGCCGGGCGACGGCGGTGAGCACCGCCCAGCCGGCCGCCAGCCACCACCCTCGACGCCACTGCCCACGGCCGGAGTCCGCAGCCCGCCAGAAGGAGACGGCGGCCAGGAGCGCGGCCACCGCCGACAGCACCCAGGACCACGGGTCGGGCACGGCCCAGGTGATCGCACCGAGCGCGAGCACCCCGAGCAGCCACGGCGCGGCGCGGAGGCCGGCTCGGGCGAGCTCGGGGCTCAGCACCGCTCCACCTCCCGGGGACCTCGCCAGGGACTACCCGCAGACCGCGCCCTGCGCCGCGGACCCGACCAGTCTGGCGTACTTGGCCAGCACCCCGGTCGCGTAGCGGGGCGGCGGAGGCGACCAGGCGGCCCGGCGAGCGGCCAGCTCCGGCTCGTCGACGAGCAGCTCCAGCGTGCCCGCGACGGCGTCCAGCCGGATCGGGTCACCGTCGCGGACCAGGGCGATCGGCCCGCCGTCCGCCGCCTCCGGTGCGACGTGCCCGACGCAGAAACCGGTGGTCCCGCCGGAGAACCGCCCGTCGGTCACGAGGAGCACGTCCTTGCCCAGCCCGGCGCCCTTGATCGCCCCGGTGACAGCGAGCATCTCGCGCATGCCCGGGCCGCCGCGGGGACCCTCGTACCGGATGACGACCACGTCCCCGGGTCGCAGGGTGCCGTCCTCCACGGCGTCCATGGCGCCCTGTTCCCGGTCGAAGACGCGGGCCGTCCCCTCGAAGGTGCTCTGTTCGAGACCGGCCGTCTTGACCACAGCGCCGTCGGGGGCGAGGGACCCACGGAGGATCGTGATGCCTCCGGTGACGTGCAGGGGGTCCGACAGCGCCCGGATGATCGTGCCGTCCGGGTCGGGCGGCGCCAGGTCCGCGAGGTTCTCGGCCACGGTCCTGCCCGTGACGGTCAGCGCGTCCCCGTGGAGCAGCCCGGCGTCGAGCAACGCCCGCATCACGACCGGGATCCCGCCCACTCTGTCGACGTCGGTCATGACGTGCCGGCCGAACGGCTTCACGTCCGCCAGGTGGGGCACGCGGGCACCAATGCGGTCGAAGTCGTCGTACGAGAGGTGGATCTCCGCCTCGTGGGCGAGAGCCAGCAAGTGCAACACCGCGTTGGTGGATCCGCCGAGGGCCATGACGACGGCGACGGCGTTCTCGAAGGCCTCCCGACTCATGATCTGGCGGGCCGTGATCCCCCGGCGGAGCATCTCGACGACCGCCTCCCCGGACTGTCGTGCGTAGATGTCCCGGCGCCGGTCCGTGGCGGGGGGGGCGGCGCTTCCCGGCAGGGACATGCCCAAGGCCTCGGCGGCGCTGGCCATGGTGTTCGCCGTGAACATCCCTCCGCAGGCGCCCTCGCCGGGGCAGATCGCCCGTTCGATGGCGTCGACGTCCTCCCGCGAGATGAGGCCGCGCGCACATGCGCCGACCGCCTCGAAGGCGTCGACGATGTTGACCTGGCGCTCCGAGCCGTCGGAGAGCCGGGCCCAGCCGGGGAGGATGGTGCCCGCGTAGAGGAAGACCGCCGCGAGGTCCAGCCGTGCGGCCGCCATGAGCATGCCCGGCAGGCTCTTGTCGCAGCCGGCGAGCAGGACGGTCCCGTCCAGCCGCTCCGCCTGCATGACGGTCTCGACCGAGTCGGCGATGAGCTCCCGGCTGGGCAGCGAGAAGTGCATCCCCTCGTGGCCCATCGAGATGCCGTCGGACACGGAGATCGTCCCGAACTCCAGCGGGTACCCGCCCGCGGCGTGCACGCCCTCCTTGGCGGCCTGCCCCAGCCGCTCGAGCGACAGGTTGCACGGGGTGATCTCGTTCCAGCTGCTCGCGACGCCGATCTGCGGCTTGGCGAAGTCGGCGTCGCCCATCCCGACCGCGCGGAGCATGCCTCGAGCGGCGGCCCTCTCGAGGCCGTCGGTGACGTCGCGGGAACGGGGCTTCAGGTCTGGTGCGGGGGGTGCCTCGGTCATGGCGGGAGTCTACGAGCGGTGTCCAGCATGCGGGACCGGCGATCCGGGATCCGGACCATTGGCGCCGACGGTCCCGTTCACCGGCGGCCGGGCCCGGCGTCCCCACCGCCGCGGCACTAGCCTCGCGACGCGTGCGCACCGACCACCCGTCCGGCCGAGGGCCCGTTCCGCCCGGCCCGGTGCTCGTCGCATGCGGTCACGGCACCCGCGACCCCGTCGGCCGCCGTGTGCTGGCCGCGCTCCGGCTGGACGTCGCCCGCGCCCGGCCCGGTCTGCAGGTCGTCACGGCGAGCGTGGACGTCCAGAAGCCCGCGCTGTCCGCCGTCGTCGCCCGGCTGTCGGCCGAGGGCCGGGCGTCGGTCGTCGTCCCGCTCCTCCTCTCCGCCGGCTACCACGTGCGCGTGGACGTGGCGGGCGCAGTCGCCTCCTCCGGCGGCCTGGCCACCGCTGCGGCGGCCCTCGGACCGGATCCGGCGCTCGTCGACGTCCTGGTCGACCGGCTCGCGGAGGTCGGCGCCGCTCCCGACGTGCCGGTGGTTCTGGCGGCGGCGGGCTCGAGCGACCCTCGTGCGCTCTCCGACGTCGACGCGGTCGCCGACGACCTGGCCGCGCGACGTGCGGCCCCGGTCCGGCCCGCGTACCTGTCCGCCGCCGAACCGCGTGTGGCGGAGGCGGTGGCGCACCTGAGGGCGGAGTCGCCGCCCGGCACCCAGGTGGCCGTGGCGACGTACCTGCTCGCCCAGGGGGACTTCAGCCGGCAGCTGGCAGGCGTGGGAGCCGACCTGGTGACGGCGCCGCTGGCTCCCCACCCGCTGCTCGCGGAGCTGGTCCTCCGGCGCTACGACGAGGCGCTCACCTGACCGTCGGTCCCGGTGGTCGAGGACCCGAGCCGCGCGCAGCGTGCCCGTGCCAGGCCCTTGCAGGTGCTGGGGACGAGACACAAGACTGGCTCCGAGCCTGCCCCCGCCGTGGCCGACCGGGCTGTGGGGGCGATTGGAGGCGGCAATGAGCACGCACCGGGCCTACCGCGCCGGCCATGGACTGACCGGCTGGGCGCGACAGGTCCTGGACCATCCCCTCGACGCCATCCTCGGTACGGTGAACGCCGACGGCTCACCGCACGTGGTCCCGGTCGGCTACGCCTTCGACGGGCGGCGCTTCGTGATCCCGACGGGGTCGGCGACCCGCAAGGTCCACAACGTCGAGTCCGATCCTCGAGCGCGGGTGCTGGTGCCGGCACCCGTGGCAACGACGGGACTCGACGACGGGTGGGTGGCCGCTGACGGGCAGGCACACCTGGTCCAGGGGAACGAGGCCGCGGAGCTCAACGCCGCCGCCGTCAGCCGCTACCTCACCGACGAGGGGAAGCGGGGCTACGCGGAGATCATCCAGCCACTGATGGATGTCACGATCGTTGTCGTCCCTGAGCGCTGGCAGACATGGGACGTCACGGGAATGGTGGACACGGCCGCCGAGCACGGCTTCACCCCCGATGACCTCGCCCGCTGGTATGTCCCCCGCTAGACCTGCCCGCCGCCCGGACCGACCGCACCGTCACGAGACGAGCGAGCTGCACTGAGCCCGGGTCGCAGTGGCGCGATCTCAGTACTCCGCCCGCATCACGTTCGCCAGCGGCCGGTCCGCGGCGAAGCGCTCGAGCTGTTCCCTGACGAGCCGCAGCGCCCGCGGGAGGAACGCCGAGGTGTTGCCACCGACGTGCGGAGACAGGAGGAGCCCCGGCGCAGACCAGAGCGGGTGCCCGGCCGGTGGCGGCTCCGGATCTGTGACGTCGAGGGCGGCGGTCAATCTCCCGGCCCGGAGCTCTTCGACGAGCGCGACGGTGTCGACCACCGGGCCGCGCGAGACGTTGACGAGCAAGGCCCCGTCCCGCATGGCCGCGAGGAAGGACGGGCCGACGAGCCCGCGTGTCTCGTCGGTCAGGGGGACCGTGAGCACGACGACGTCGGCTCGCGGGAGCAGGTCGGGCAAGGCCTCGATACCCGCCACGCCGTTCCGGGCCGTGCGCGCCACCCGGACGACGTCGCACTCGAACGGCAGCAGCCGGCGCTCCACGGCAGCGCCGACGGAGCCGTAGCCGACGAGCAGCACGGTGCGGTCGGCGAGCGACGGCCGCTCGGCGTGTGCCCACTCCCCCCGGTCCTGTGCCCGGATGAATTCGGGAATCCCGCGCAGCGAGGCCAGCACGAGCGCGAGGGCCAGCTCCGCGGTGCTCGCGTCGTGGACGCCTCTCGCATTGCAGAGCTGGACGCCCTCCCCCACGTGCGGCCGTAGGTGCTCCACCCCGGCGGTCAGGGTCTGGACGACGCGCAGGCGCGGCATCCGCGCCGCCACCTCGGCCACGACGGGCTCGAAGGTGTAGGGCACGACGTACATCTCGGCGGCCGCGAGCGCGTCGGGGGGCGGCTCGCCGCCGCCGTCCCACACCCTCAGGTCGAGCGCGTCGGGCAGCCCCGCGAGCACGCCCTCGGGCGGGTAGGGGACGAGGACGGTACGGCGGTCGGGCACGGTCGGGACACTACCGGCGGCCCCCGACCCGGACTCGTGGCACGATGCCCGACATGGCCAGGTTCAGCGTGACGGCACGCGACGGCACCAGGATCCGGGCCTGGACCAACGACGCCGAAGGTCCTCCACTGCTGGTGTGCAACGGGTTGGGGACGAACCCCTGGGCGTGGCCCGCACTGCACGACCCGGCCTGCGGGTTCGCGGCAGCGACCTGGTGGCACCGCGGCACCGGCGGGTCGGAACGGCCGGCGGACCCGTCCCGGGTCACCGTGCGCGACCACGCCGACGACGCCGCGGCCGTGCTCGACGCGCTGGACGTCGAGCGCGCCCTGGTGGCCGCCTGGTCCATGGGGGTCACGGTGGCCGCCGAGCTGCTGTCGCGGCACCCCGATCGCGTCACCGGGCTGCTGGCGGTCGCCGGTGTACCGGGCGACAGCTTCGCGGCGATGCTGCCGCCGGTGCCCGGTCGCTGGCGGGAGCCGGTCGCCACCGCGCTCGCCCGCGGGCTCCACACGGCAGGCCCGGCCCTGTCGCCGGTGGCGTCGGCCCTGGGCCGGTGGGCGATGGTCCCACGGGTGGTCCGGCACACCGGCTTCATGCTCCCGCGTGCGCACCCAGGGTTCACCGAGCTGGCGGTGCGCGATTTCCTCCAGGTCGACCTCCGCTGGTACGCGCAGCTGGCCCTGGTGGCGCGGGACCATGTCCCGGTGGAGCTGTCCGCCGTCCGTGTCCCCGTGGCCTACCTGGCGGGGCGGTGGGACGTGCTCACCTCCCCCGACTCGGTGGCGGCGGCGGCCCGGAGGACGCCGGACGCACGGGTCGATGTGCTCCCCGGCTCGCACTTCCTGCCGCTCGAGCTCCCGGCCCGGGTGCACGACCACCTCATCGCCCTCGCCGGCCGGGCGGGCGTCGCGGGGATGGTCGCGTGAGGGCGGTGGTCCGGGGGGGCCTCGCCTCCGCTCTCGTGGTGCTGCTCGTCGGCTGTAGCAACAGCGATGCGGGCACGCTGCCCACCGAGCCGCCGGCCAGCCCGGAGGCCGAGCCCACGCCGACGCCCGAACCCACCACCGAGGAAGCCACGCCGACCCCGACCGGGGAGCCCGGACCGGTCGTGCCCGCGGGCTTCAGCGACGTGGCGACCGGGCTGCGCTCGCCCTGGGGCCTGGCCTTCCTCGCCGACGGCTCCGCGCTGGTCTCGGAGCGGGACACGGCCCGGATCGTCCGGGTCACGACCGGCGGCGAGGTCAGCGAGGTCGGGGTCGTGCCGGACGTCGTGCCGGGGGGCGAGGGCGGGCTGATGGGCCTGGCCCTCGGGCCGGACCCGGAGGACCCCGCGTACGTCTACGCCTACTTCACGGCGGCGTCGGACAACCGGCTGGTCCGGATGCCCTGGGACGGCTCGGCACTCGGCCCGCCGGAGGTCCTGCTCGACGGGGTCCCGAAGGAGCGCACCCACAACGGCGGACGCATCGTGTTCGGTCCCGACGGCCGGCTCTACGTCGGCACCGGCGACGCGCAGGAACCGTCCCGCTCGCAGGACCCCGGGTCCCCCGCGGGCAAGATCCTCCGCCTCGAGCCGGACGGCAGCGTCCCACCGGACAACCCGTTCCCCGACTCGCCGGTGTGGTCCCTGGGGCACCGCAACGTCCAAGGCCTCGCCTTCGACGATGAGGGGCGGTTGTGGGCCGGGGAGTTCGGCCAGCGCGCCTACGACGAGCTCAACCTGGTCGAGCCCGGCGCCAACTACGGCTGGCCGGAGGTGGAGGGGCCGGGCGACGGCGGTGGCCGTTTCGTCGAGCCGGTGGCGGTGTGGACTCCGACCGGCGAGGCCTCTCCGAGCGGCGCGGCGTGGGTGCGTGACACGGTCTTCCTCGCAGCCCTCGCCGGGGCGCGGCTGTTGCGTGTCCCCGTG
>DATHUJ010000188.1:0-1608 GCA_035462375.1 Jiangellales bacterium | reverse complement strand
GGGCAGTGGGGCGACTGGTGCGGGTGTGGACGGTCATGGCGGTCTCGCTCTCGCAGTGGGGTGCCGGTCATGGCGTGGTGCACTGCGTCCGAGCGTGGTCTCGCGGCCGACCGCTCACCCCGGCCAGATGGCCGGGATCGGCGCCAGGAGATGGCCGGGATCGGCGTCAGGCCAGGTCGAGCCGGGCCAGATCGACCTCAGGCGAGATCGAGCCGGGCGAGCTCGCCCCTGGAGGTGATCCCGGCCTTGGTGAAGACGTTGCGCAGGTGGAAGGCGACCGTCCGGGGAGAGATCCAGCACTGGGCCGCGACCTCCTTGTTGGACAGGCCGGAGGCCACCAGCCGGGCGATCTGCAACTCGGTCGGGGTGAGCTCGACCAGCGTCGACGGGTCGCGCTTGCGGGCGGTCTCCCCGGAGGCACGCAGCTCCTGGCCGGCCCGCGCGGCCAGCGACTCGGCGCGCAGGTCCTGGAAGGTCTCGACGGCCTCGCGCAGGTGCTGCCGGGCGTCAACCCGCCGTTGGCTGCGGCGCAGCCACTCCCCGTACGCCAGCTGGGCCCGCGCCGCGTCGAGCGGCCGACCGGCGCCCGCATGGTGCGCCAGGGACTCCCGGAAGAGCGCGTCGGCCTCTGCCCGATCCGCGGTCAGCGCGCGGCCGAAGGCCACGGTGGCCAGCGCCCACGGCCGGCCGGTGGCGTCCGCGAAACCGGCCAGCTGGTGGGTCCAGCCACGAGAGGCCGCCACGTCCCCGGCGCGTACCGCCGCCTCGATGCGCTCGGCGGCGGACATCCGCGCGAGGACCGGCAACCGGAAGCGTGCGAGGTGGTGCACCGCGCCGACGCTGTCGCCCGAACCGGCCGCACGGAGTCCCTTGGCCCACCGGGTCAGGTCGTGGACGGGGTCGGTGAGGATCCCGAGCGGGTATGCCGCGACCAGCTCCTCGAGCCGGGCGAGGTGGTGGTCGTACTCGTCCCGGTCCTGGAGGGCCGCGAGCACCGCCAGCCAGGCGACGGGCGGGGCCGTCATCGCCGGCTGGCCGATGCTGTGGCCCAATGAGATGGCCTCCTCGGCGCTGCTGCGCACCGCGACGAGGTCGCCGGCCAGGTACTGGCCGAAGCAGAGCCGCTGCAGGCAGTAGACGACCGCTGTCACCGCGCCGGCCTCCCGCGCCCGCGAGAGCGCGTACCCGTAGAAGTGCTGCTGTGCCCGGTCGGCGCCCAGCTGGAGGGCCGCATTGGCGAGGTTCCACAACACGTCCCGGTCGTCGACCTGCTCGCCGAGCTGCAGCGCGCGGTCCAGGGCAGCCGTGGCGGCGTGCCAGTCGCCCTCGGCCACCTGCGTCATCGCGACCAGCATGTGCCGCAGGCACCGCGTCCGCGGCGGGTCGCCGGTGACGGGTACGACGAGGGCCTCGGTCCCCGGCAGCGGCGTCCCGCTGTCGGCGCCGAAGGTGCGCATGACAGCAGCAGCGACGCCGATGTCGAGGGCCCTGGCCGGGTCGATCGGGTGGACCGCCTGGGCGGCCTCCACGAAGATCCGGTGCGCCTCGGGCGCCGAGCCCAGGTTGACCTCGATGTGACCCCGCAGGCGGGCGACGTCGGCGAGCAGC
>DATHUJ010000187.1:0-7548 GCA_035462375.1 Jiangellales bacterium | reverse complement strand
CGCGGCCCGCGACGTCATCCAGAACCACCTCCTGCAGCTGCTCGCCCTGGTGGCCATGGAGGAGCCGGTGTCCTTCGACGCGCGCGACCTCCGGGCGGAGAAGGAGAAGGTGCTCTCCGCCGTGCGGCTCCCCCGCGACCTCGGCAAGCACACCGCCCGGGGCCAGTACGACGCCGGCTGGCAGGGCGGGGACAAGGTCGCCGGCTACCTGGAGGAGGAGGGCATCCCCAAGGACTCGAACACGGAGACCTACGCGGCGATCCGCCTGGACATCGACACCCGGCGGTGGGCGGGTGTCCCCTTCTACCTCCGTACGGGCAAGCGCCTGGGCCGTCGCGTGACCGAGGTCGCGGTCGTCTTCAAACGGGCGCCGCACCTGCCGTTCGAGAGCACCGCGACGGAGGAGCTTGGGCAGAACGCCCTGGTCGTCCGCGTGCAGCCGGACGAGGGCGTGACGATCCGCTTCGGCTCCAAGGTGCCGGGGACCTCCATGGAGGTCCGGGACGTCACGATGGACTTCGGCTACGGGCACTCCTTCACCGAGGCCAGCCCCGAGGCCTACGAGCGCCTGCTGCTGGACGTCCTGCTCGGGGACCCCCCGCTGTTCCCCCGGCACGAGGAGGTCGAGCTGTCCTGGCGGATCCTCGACCCGATCGAGCACTTCTGGGGCAAGCACGGCAAGCCCGAGCCGTACTCTGCAGGAGGCTGGGGCCCGGCCTCCGCCGAGGAGATGCTCGAACGCGACGGCCGGCAATGGAGGCGCCCATGATCATCGACATGCCCTCCACGACGGCCAACGCGGTCGCGAAACGGCTCGTCGACCTCCGCGACCTGCACGGGGCGGTGGCCCTCGGCCGGGTGCTGACCCTGGTCATCGTCACCGACGAGCAGCACGCCGAGTCGGCCATCGAGTCGGCCAACCACGCCAGCCACGAGCACCCCTGCCGGATCGTGGCCGTCGTCCGCGGCACGGCCCGGGGATCTGCCCGGCTCGACGCGCAGATCCGTGTGGGCGGGGACGCGGGGGCGAGCGAGGTGGTGGTGCACCGGCTGTTCGGTCCGCTGACCGCCCACCCCGCGAGCGTCGTCATCCCCCTCCTGCTGCCCGACGCTCCGGTCGTCGCCTGGTGGCCCGGGGAGGCTCCCGAGCGCCCTGCCGACGACCCGGTGGGCCGGCTGGCCCAGCGGCGGATCACCGACGCCGCGGCCTGCGCGCGCCCCATCCAGGCGATCGGCGACCGCGCGAGCACCTACACCGCCGGCGACACCGACCTGGCCTGGACCCGGATCACCCTCTGGCGTGCCGTCATCGCCGCCTCGGTCGAGCAGGGGCGGCGCGAGAAGGTCACCGGGGTGCGCGTCGTCGGCGCGCCCGACAGCCCGAGCGCCGACCTGCTCGCGGCGTGGCTGATGCGTGCCCTGCGCTGCCCCACCACCCGGGTCCGCAACAGCGGGGTCGACGGCCTGGTGAGCGTGCGGCTGGACCGCACGTCCGGACCGCTCGAGGTCGACCGGCCGGACGAGGAGAACGCCGTCCTGAGAGTCCCCGGGAGTCCGGAGCGCAAGGTCGCCCTCCCCAAGCGCCTGGACCGGGACTGCCTGGCCGAGGAGCTGCGCCGGCTGGACCCCGACGAGGTCTACGGCGAGGTGCTCACCAAGGGCCTGGCGCTGCTCCGCGAGAAGGGCCGGATGAGTCGGACCCGACGGAAGGTCGGCGTGTGAGCGGCCCGGTGGTGGTCGTCCACCACGACGCCGACGTGCTCGCGCAGGCCGTCGCCGCTCGGCTGATCACCCGGCTCGTGGACGTGCAGGCGGCCCGGGAGACCGCGTCGCTCGTGCTCACGGGCGGCAGCATCGGGATCGGGGTGCTGGCGGCCGTCGCGGCGTCGCCGGCCCGCAGCGCCGTCGACTGGGGCGAGCTCGACGTCTGGTGGGGCGACGAGCGCTTCCTGCCCTCCGGCCACCCGGAGCGCAACGAGACCCAGGCCCGCGAGGCGCTCCTCGACCGGGTCCCGGTCGATCCCGCCCGGGTGCACGCGATGCCGGCCAGCGACGGCCCGGACGGTGACGACCCGGACGCCGCCGCGGGCCGCTTCGCGGCCGAGCTCGCGGCAGCGGCCCAGCCCGAGGACCATGGACCGGTCCCGCGCTTCGACGTGCTGCTGCTCGGTGTCGGTCCGGACGCCCACGTGGCCTCGCTGTTCCCGGACCAGCCCGCCGTGCACGACACCCGGCCGGTCGTGGGTGTGCACGGGGCGCCCAAGCCGCCACCGACGAGGATCTCGCTGACCCTGCCGACGATCCGGGCCGCCACCGAGGTGTGGTTCGTCGTCGCCGGCGAGGACAAGGCCCCCGCCGTACGGCTTGCGCTCTCCGGCGCGGGCGAGCTGCAGGTGCCCGCCGCCGGTGCGTACGGCTCGGCGCGGACGCTGTGGCTGCTCGACCGGGCAGCGGCGTCGAGGGTGCCCCGGGCGATGGAGCGGCTGGCCTCCCCCTGAGGACCGCCGCGGGCCTACCGCGGCGGCGACGTGCCTCAGGCCTCGCCGCGCCGGCGGCGCAGGCTGGCCAGCGCCTCGTCCAGGATGGCCTCGCCGTCGGAGTCGGTGCGCCGCTCCTTCACGTACGCGAGGTGGGTCTTGTACGGCTCGTTGCGCGGCGCGGGCGGCGGGTTGGTCTCGTCCTGGCTGGCCGGCAGGCCGCAGCGCGGACAGTCCCACGTGTCGGGGATGACGGCCTCGGCGGCGAAGCTCGGCCGGGTCTCGTGGCCGTGGGCGCACCAGAACGACACGAACTGTCGGGCGGCGGCCTCGCCTCGCTCGGCCTCCCCCATCGGGCCGGCACCGACACGGCTGCCACGGATCGCGTTGCCACTGGCCACGGTCAGGTCACTCCTCGGGGGTGGCTCGGGTCAGGTGGGCGCGGTCTAGACCGCGGTCTTGGCCAGCAGGCCCAGCGCGACGATGCACGCCGCCCAGACGATGGCGACGGCGATGGTGAGGCGGTCGAGGTTGCGCTCGGCGATGGACGACCCGCCGAGCGAGGAGGACATGCCGCCACCGAACATGTCGGAGAGACCCCCGCCCTTGCCCTTGTGCAGCAGCACCAGCAGCACGAGCGCCAGGCTCGTGATGATGAGCAGGATGGAGAAGATGAGCTCCATGTCGTCGTCGCGTCCTTCCGGGTCGGCCCCGCGCGGGGTCCGGACCAGGGTAACCCGCCGCCCGGCACGCCCCGGTGCACACCCCGGCGGGGCTCACCCGACCCGGTACCGGCAGATCGCGGCGAAGCCCTCCGCGTCCAGGCTGGCCCCGCCCACCAGGGCACCGTCGACGTCCGGTCCCGCCATGATGCCGGCGGTGTTGTCGGGCTTCACCGAACCGCCGTACAGGATCCGGGCCCGGTCCGCCAGCTCGCCCGAGTAGAGCTCGGCGAGGCGTGCGCGGATGGCCGCACACATCTCCTGGGCATCCTCCGGCGTGGCCGTGAGGCCCGTCCCGATCGCCCAGACCGGCTCGTACGCGATGACGACCGACCCGGCCTGCTCGGCCGTCAGGCCGTCGAGTGCCCCGTCGAGCTGGGCCAGGGTGTGGGCGACGTGGCCGCCGGCCTCGCGGACGTCCTGCTCCTCGCCGATGCACAAGATGGGGACCAGCTCGTGACGGAGCGCCTGGGTCACCTTGGCGTTGACCAGAGCGTCGTCCTCCCCGTGGTGCAGCCGGCGCTCGGAGTGGCCGACCGCGACGTAGGTACAGCCCAGCTTGGCGAGCATCGCCCCCGACACCTCACCGGTGTAGGCGCCGGACTCGTGCGCGGACAGGTCCTGGGCGCCGTGGGTGATCCGCAGCCGGTCACCGTCGACCAGGGTCTGCACCGACCGGATCGCGGTGAAGGGCGGCAGGACCGCGACGTCGACCGCGTCGAAGTCCTCGTCGTTGAGCGAGAACGCGAGCTTCTGGACCAGGGCGATGGCCTCGAGGTGGTTGAGGTTCATCTTCCAATTGCCCGCCATGAGCGGGGTGCGGGTGGCCATCAGTCCTCCAGGACGGCGAGACCGGGGAGCGTCTTGCCCTCGAGCAGCTCGAGGCTCGCGCCGCCACCGGTGGAGATGTGGGTGAACGCCTGCTCGTCGAGGCCCAGCACGCGCACCGCCGCGGCGGAGTCGCCGCCGCCCACGACGCTGGTGCCGTCGACCGCCGCCACCGCCTCGGCGACCCGGCGGGTGCCCTCGGCGAAGGGGCCGACCTCGAAGACCCCCATCGGCCCGTTCCAGACCACCGTACGGGCGTCGGCCAGCTTGTCGCGGAAGAGCTCGACCGTCCGGGGACCGATGTCCAGACCCTTCTGGTCGGCGGGGATCGCGTCCGCGGCGACGACGGAGGTCTCGGCGTCCTCGCTGACGTCGGCGGCGACGACGACGTCGACGGGCAGCACGATCTCGACGCCTCCACCGGAGGCGCGGTCGAGGAATCCCCGGACGGCGTCGACCTGGTCGGCCTCGAGCAGCGAGCCGCCGACCTCGTGGCCCTGCGCCTTGAGGAAGGTGAAGCACATCCCGCCGCCGACGAGCAGCCGGTCGACCTTGCCCAGCAGGTTGTCGATGACCCCCAGCTTGTCGCTCACCTTCGAGCCGCCGAGCACCACCACGTAGGGCCGCTCGGGGTCGCGGAGCACCTTGTCGAACGCGGACACCTCGGCGAGCACGAGCAGTCCCGCGGCGTGCGGCAGCCGGGTCGCCACGTCGGTGACCGAGGCCTGGGCGCGGTGCACGACGCCGAAGCCGTCGGAGACGTAGGCGTCGGCGAGCTCGGCGAGCTGGTCGGCGAAGGCACCACGCTCGCCGGCGTCCTTGCTGGCCTCACCCGGGTTGAAGCGGAGGTTCTCCAGCAGGAGCACGTCGCCGTCGGCCAGGGCGGCGAGCTTGGATTTGGCGTCCTCTCCCACCGCGTCGGACGCGAAGGCGACCTCGGCGCCCAGGAGCTCGCCCAGCCGGCGGGCGACCGGTGCCAGGGAGTACTTCGGTTCGGGAGCGCCCTTGGGCCGGCCGAGGTGGGCGCAGACGATGACGCGGGCGCCCTGGTCACGCAGCGCCTGGATGGTCGGGACGCTCGCGCGAACCCGCCCGTCGTCGGTGATCGTCTCGCCGTCGAGCGGGACGTTGAGGTCGGAGCGGACCAGGACGCGGCGCCCGCGCAGGTCCCCAAGGTCCTCGATGGTCTTCACGGTGCGGGTCTCCCCTCCTCACAGCGTCCGAGGAACCGCGCGCGTGGCGCGCACGGTTCCTCGGACGGACGGACGTGCTGGCTCAGAGGTCGGCGCCCACGAGGGCGGTGAGGTCGACCAGGCGGCAGGAGTAGC
This sequence comes from Jiangellales bacterium, assembly GCA_035462375.1. Lineage (GTDB taxonomy): Bacteria > Actinomycetota > Actinomycetes > Jiangellales > Jiangellaceae > DASTQL01. The sequence continues at coordinate 2,193 of DATHUJ010000187.1, read as the reverse complement.
CCCACTCGTTGTCGTACCAGCCGAGCACCTTGGCGGTGTCGCCGATGGCGTTGGTGAGGCCGGCGTCGAAGATGCAGGAGGAGGGGGACGTGACGATGTCGGCGGAGACGATCGGGTCCTCGGTGTACTCGAGGATGCCCTTGAGCGGACCGTCGGCCGCGGCCTTGACCGCCGCGTTGATCTCGTCCTTGGTGACCTCGCGGGAGAGCTTGACGGTGAGGTCGGTGGCGGAGCCGGTGGGCACCGGCACGCGCAGGGCGTAGCCGTCGAGCTTGCCCTTGAGGTCGGGGAGCACCAGGCCGATCGCCTTGGCGGCACCGGTCGTCGTGGGGATGATGCTGAGCGCGGCGGCCCGGGCCCGGCGCAGGTCCTTGTGCGGGAAGTCGAGGATCGGCTGGTCGTTGGTGTAGGCGTGGACCGTGGTCATCAGGCCCGAGACGATGCCGAACTCCTCGTGGATGACCTTGGCCATCGGGCCGAGGCAGTTGGTCGTGCACGAGGCGTTCGAGATGATCGTGTGGGCGGCCGCGTCGTAGTCGCCCTCGTTGACACCGAGGACGACGGTGAAGTCCTCGCCCTTGGCGGGCGCGGAGATGATGACCTTCTTGGCGCCCGCGTCGACGTGCTTGCGGGCGTCCTCCGCCTTGGTGAAGATGCCGGTCGACTCGATGACGATGTCGGCGCCCAGGTCCTTCCACGGCAGGGCGGCCGGGTCCGTCTCGGCCATCACCTTCATGGTCCGGCCGCCGACAGTCATGGAGCCCTCGTCGTAGCTGACCTCCTCCTCGAGGCGCCGCAGGATCGAGTCGTACTTGAGCAGGTGGGCCAGGGTCTTGTTGTCGGTGAGGTCGTTGACGCCGACGATCTCGATGTCGGCGCCCTGCGCGAGGACGGCGCGGTAGAAGTTCCGGCCGATCCGGCCGAAGCCGTTGATGCCTACGCGGATGGTCACTGGTGCAGCTCCTTCGTCACGACGAGATGCTCACGACTCGGCGGGGGTGCGCGCCGTGGGTGTACCGCTGCGACCGACCCTAGGCCATCCCGGGGGGTGCGCCACAGGGGTCGAAGGGCCCTCGGGGGCGGCTCACGGGGTCAGCATGTCCTGGGTGAGGTTGGCGTCGGTGCCGGGGACGCCGAGCTCGGCCGCCCGCTTGTCGGCCATGGCGAGCAGGCGCCTGATCCGGCCGGCCACCGCGTCCTTGGTCATGGGCGGGTCGGCGAGCTGCCCCAGCTCCTCGAGGCTGGCCTGCTTGTGCTCGAGGCGCAGCCTCCCCGCCGTACGGAGGTGGTCGGGGATGTCGTCGCCGAGGATCTCCATGGCGCGCTCCACCCGGGCCCCCGCGGCCACGGCGGCTCGTGCCGACCGGCGCAGGTTGGCGTCGTCGAAGTTCGCGAGCCGGTTGGCGGTGGCCCGCACCTCGCGGCGCATGCGCCGCTCCTCCCACGCGAGCAGGCTGTCGTGTGCGCCGATCCGGGTGAGCAGCGCCCCGATGGCGTCACCGTCGCGGACGACGACGCGGTCGACGCCACGGACCTCGCGGGCCTTGGCGTGGATGCCGAGGCGCCGGGCGGCACCGACGAGTGCGAGCGCCGCCTCCGGTCCCGGGCAGGTCACCTCGAGGGCCGACGAGCGGCCGGGCTCGGTCAGGGACCCGTGTGCCAGGAACGCCCCGCGCCAAGCGGCCTCCGCGTCACAGGTCGCCCCCGACACCACCTGGGGCGGCAGGCCCCGCACCGGACGCCCGCGACGGTCGATGAGTCCGGTCTGGCGGGCGAGCGCCTCCCCGTCGCGGACCACGCGGACGACGTAACGGCTGCCGCGGCGCAGGCCCCCGGGGGACACGACGGCGACGTCGCTCTCGTGACCGAACACCTCGGCGATGTCGCGGCGCAGCCGGCGGGCCGCGACGCCGGTGTCGAGCTCGGCCTCCACGACGATGTGGCCGCTCACGATGTGCAGGCCCCCGGCGAAGCGCAGGAGCGCGGACACCTCCGCCTTGCGACAGCACGGCTTGGTGACCTCGAGGCGGGCCAGCTCGTCCTTCACGGCCGCCGTCATCGCCATGGGCCGATCCTGCCACGGCCGAGCACGTCGGAGTACGCCCGGGCGAGCAATCTGGGGTCGTGACGGGGCGTGCCGTCGGCCATGGCGACGTCGGCGAGCACGAGCTCGGCACCCAGGTCGGCCGCGGC
>DATHUJ010000186.1:0-19293 GCA_035462375.1 Jiangellales bacterium | reverse complement strand
CGGGTCCTGCCTGGACCTCTTCGCACCCGGGTCGTCGATCACCTCGGCCTGGCACACGTCCACGACTGCGACCAACACGATCAGCGGCACCTCGATGGCTAGCCCGCACGTCGCCGGGGTCGCCGCCCTCTACCTGCAGGGCAACGCGACGGCATCGGCTCAGGCCGTACGGGACGCCGTCGTCTCGACCGGGACCACCGGCAAGGTCACCGGTTCCGGAAGCGGCTCACCCAACGTCCTGCTGTTCTCCGGCCTGACCGGCGGTGGCGGTGGAACGCCACCGCCCAGCGGGTGCTCTCTGCCGGAGGCGTACACGGGTTCGTTGAGCTCGGGCGCCTCGGCGTACCAGCCGAACGGCTCGTACTACTACAGCGCCTCGTCCGGCACCCACCGTGGTTGCCTGACCGGGCCGAGCGGTGCGGACTTCGACCTCTACCTGCACCGTTGGAACGGTTCGCGGTGGGTCACCGTCGCGAGCGGGACGACGACCTCGGCGAACGAGGACGTCGCCTACAACGGGACCGCCGCCTACTACCGCTGGCGGGTGCACGCCTACAGCGGCTCGGGCTCCTACACCCTGCAGATCCAGCGGCCGTGAGCCACTTACCCGGACGCGCGAGCGGCCGTACCACCACGGGGGAGGTACGGCCGCTCGTGCCCGTCCGGGCGAGCCTCTGGGTCAGGTCGCCTTGCGCTTTGCCGGCGTCCGCCGCCGCTGGGACGGCCGGGTCACCGGCTCGCCCGCGTCGACCATCGCCAGCCGCCGCGCCGCCCCGAACTCTGCCAGCGCCCCGGCGAGTGCCTCGATCGACGGTTCGGGAGCCATCACGTCGACGCGCAGGCCGTGCTCCTCGGCGGTCTTGGCGGTCTGCGGACCGATGCAGGCGACCACCGTTGCCGCGTGCGGCTTGCCCGCGATCCCGACCAGGTTGCGGACGGTGCTGGACGAGGTGAAGACGACCGCGTCGAACCGGCCGGTCTTGATGGCCTCACGGGTCTCGGCGGGTGGGGGCGCGGCCCGCACCGTGCGGTAGGCCGTGACGTCGTCGACCTCCCAGCCGAGCCCGACCAACCCGGCCACGAGCGTCTCGGTCGCGATGTCGGCCCGGGGTAGGAACACCCTGTTGATCGGGTCGAGCACCTCGTCGTACGGCGGCCAGTCCTCGAGCAGCCCGCGGGCGGACTGCTCCCCGCTCGGCACCAGGTCAGGCTGAATGCCCCAGGCGCGCAAGGCCTGGGCGGTCTTGTCGCCCACCGCGGCCACCTTGAGGCCAGAGAGGGCCCGGGAGTCCAGGCCGTACTCGGCGAACTTCTCCTTCACCGCGCGCAGCGCATTGACCGACGTGAAGGCGATCCACTCGTAACGGCCCTCGACCAGACCACGGACGGCCTTCTCCATCTGCTGCGGGTTGCGAGGTGGCTCGACCGAGATGGTGGGTACCTCGGCCGGAACCGCCCCGGCCGCCCGGAGGACGGCCGACAGCGCGCCCGCCTGCTCCTTGGTCCGCGGGACGAGCACCCGCCAGCCGAAGAGCGGCTTGGTCTCGAACCACGAGAGCGCGTCCCTGTGCCCGACGACCTCTCCTACCACGACCACTGCTGGGGCGGTGATGCGGGCCGCACGGACGTCGGCGCCCACCTGGGCGAGGGTGGAGACGAGGGTCTCCTGCTCGACCGTGGCGCCAGCCCGCGTGACCGCGACAGGCGTGTCCGGCTTGCGACCGGCGTCCACCAGGGCGGCGGCCGCATCACCGACCGTGCTCACGGCCGAGAGCAGGACGAGGGTGTCGGACGCCGCGCACGAGGCCCAGTCCACCCGGCCCGCCGCGACGTCGACGATCCGGACGTCCCGGTGGCGACCTGCCGTCAGCGGCACGCCGGCGTAGGCGGGGACGGCCGTGGCGACCGGAACTCCCGGGACGAGCTCGTACGGGATCCCGGCCCGCGCACAGGCCAGGGCCTCGTCGCCGCCCGTCGAGTGTACGAACGGGTCACCGTCGAGCAGCCGGACGACCCGGCGGCCGCCCTTGGCCGCGGACACGACCAGCTTGCCCCGGGCCGCAGCGGTCAGCGGCAGCCCGTCGGCGTCGACACCACCCTCGACCACCTCGATGTCATCGCGGGACGCGCCGAGCAGGTCGCGGTGGCGGGGTTGCTCGACCACGACCACGTCGGCCCCGGCGAGGAGCTCGGTGGCCCGGACGGTCAGCAGGCCGGGGTCCCCCGGGCCGGCGCCCACGAACGCGACGCTGCCGGTGGGGCCACCGCTCTGCTTGGCGGGACGCTTCCTCATGGTCACGGGACGGTCTCCTCCTGAGGTGCCCTGCTCCGGACACCGACGACTGCCACGGCCCCGTCGGCGAGGAACTCGGCCGCGAGCTCGCGACCCAGCTCCCCCGCCCGCACGAGCGGACCGGTGGCGGACTTGCGGATGCAAACCGATCCGTCGGGCGAGGCCACGACGGCTCGGAGGTACAGCTCGAGGCCGTCGTCGCCCTCCGCCGCCTCGGCGCAGGCCCCCACGGGGGCGGTGCAGCCGGCCTCGAGCGCGGCGAGGAGGGATCTCTCGGCCGTGACGGCCGCCCGCGAGGGGGCGTCGTCGAGCACGGCGAGCAGCGGGGCCAGGTCGGCGCGGGACTCCACCGCGAGCGCTCCCTGACCCGGTGCCGGGAGCACCAGGAGCGGGTCGAGGACCTCGGTGACGGCGGCGAGCCGACCCAGCCGGGCGAGACCGGCCCGGGCCAGGACGACGGCGTCGACCGCACCGGTCGTGACCAGCCGCAGCCGCGTGTCGACGTTGCCCCGGACCGGCACCACCCGCAGCCCGAGGCCGAGCGCGTGCAGCTGCGCCTCCCGCCGGGGGGAGCCGGTTCCGACGACGGCGCCGCGACCGAGCTCGCCCAGGGTCAGGCCGTCCCGGGCGCAGAGCACGTCGCGCGGGTCCTCGCGCGGCGGCACCGCCGCCAGCACCAGGCCGTCGGCAGGTGCCGTGGGCAGGTCCTTGAGGGAGTGGACGGCCAGGTCGACCTCACCTGCGAGCAGGGCGTCGCGCAACGCGCTGACGAAGACGCCCGTGCCACCGATCGAGGTGAGGTGCTCGCGGCTGGTGTCGCCACGCGTGGTGACCTCGACGAGCTCCACCGCCCGCCCGGTGGCATCGGTCAGCGCCCCGGCCACGAGGCGAGCCTGGGTGAGGGCGAGGGCGCTGCGGCGCGTGCCGAGGCGCAGGGCGGGTCCGGTCACCGGCCGACCTCCCCCTCGTCGGGGCGCGCGACCGCCTCCACGGTTCGCAGGTCCAGCGCGAAGAGCTCGCGCAGGGCCCGCTCGTACTCGGCGCCGCCCGGCTCGGCGGCCAGCTCCTTCACCCGTACGGTCGGGGAGTGGAGCAGCTTGTCCACGACGCGGCGTACGGTGGCGGCGACCTCGGCGTCGACCCGCCCGTCCAGCCCGGGCACCCGGGCACGCAGCCGGGTCAGCTCGGCCGCGACGAGGGCGTCCGCCATCGAGCGCAGGGCCACGACCGTGGGGGCGACCCGCGCCTGCAGCCGGCTCCCGACGAAGAGCGAGAGCTCCTCGCCCACGATGCCGCGCACCGCCTCGACGTCGTCGGCGACGTCGTCGACGTGCGGGTCGCCCGCCAGCGAGGCCAGGTCGACGTGGGCGACGCCGGGCAGCTCTCGTACACCGGGGTCGACGTCGTGCGGCAGGGCGAGGTCGACGAGCGCGAGCGGGCGGGCGGCACGGGCTCGGACGGCCATCTCCACCAGGTCGTACGGGATCACGACACCCGCCGCCCCGGTGCAGGACACGACCAGGTCGGTCTCGGCCAGCTCGTGAGGGAGGTCGTCGGCCGGGACGGCGCGGCCGCCGACGGCCTCGGCCAGGCGGGCTGCACGCTCGGGCGTGCGGTTCACGACGGCGATGTCCTCGACGCCGAGCCTGCGCAGCGTCGCGGTGGCGAGTGCTGCCATCGAGCCGGCTCCCACCACGACGGCTCGCCGACCGGCGATCCCGCCGACGTGCCGTCCGACGGTCTCGAGCCCCACCGTGACCAGGGAGCGTCCGGCCCGGTCGACGCCGGTCTCCGTGTGGGCGCGCTTGCCGACGCGCAGCGCTGTCTGGAACAGCTCGTTGAGGACGCGCCCCGCCGCGCCGGAGGTCTGCGCGATCCGCAGTGCGTCCCGGACCTGGCCGAGGATCTGGCTCTCGCCGACGACCATCGAGTCGAGTCCGCTCGTCACGCCGAACAGGTGGGCGACGGCCCGGTCCTCGTAGTGCACGTACAGGTGCGGGGTCATGGCGTGCAGGTCGGTGCCGGCATGCAAGGCGATGAGCTCGCCGGCCTCCTCGACGCCCCCGTGGAAGGTCGCCGCGTCGGCGTAGACCTCGACCCGGTTGCAGGTGGCCAGCACGACCGCCTCGGTGAGGTGGTCGGCGGTGTGGACCTCGTCGAGTAGCTTGGCCACGGCGTCGCCGGTGAGGGCTGCGCGTTCGAGGACCTCGACGGGTGCGGTGCGGTGCGACATCCCGACGACGAGCAGGCTCATGCGCGCACCGCCTGGGCCAGCTCGGCGGCCTGCTCCGCGGTGAGCGCCAGCGGCGAGCCGTTCTTGCGCTGCTCGTGGTAGGCGAGGATCTGCAGCTCGATGGACAGGTCGACCTTGCGGACGTCGACGCCCTCGGGCACCCCGAGCACGGTCGGGGCGAAGTTGAGGATGCTCGTGACCCCGGCGTCGACCAGCCGGTCGCACACCGCCTGAGCAGCGAGGGCCGGGGTCGCGATGACGCCGATTGCGACCCCGTGCTCGGCGATCAGCTGCTCGAGCTCGGCGACGGGCCGTACGCGCAGGCCGGCGACCTCTTCGTCCGTCCGGGCGGGGTCGGCGTCGACGAGGGCGGCGACGCGAAAGCCGCGGGAGGCGAAGCCCGCGTAGTTGGCGAGCGCGTGCCCCAGGTTGCCGATCCCGACGATGACGACGGGCCAGTCCTGGGTGAGCCCGATCTCGCGGGAGATCTGGTAGCGGAGGTATTCCACGTCGTAGCCGACGCCCCTGGTGCCGTACGAGCCGAGGTAGGAGAGGTCCTTGCGCAGCTTCGCGGAGTTGACCCCGGCGGCGGTCGCGAGCTCCTCGGAGGAGACCGTGGCGATGTCGCGTTCAGCCAGGCCGTTGAGGGCCCGGAGGTAGAGCGGGAGCCGGGCGACCGTCGCCTCGGGCACCCCTCGCGGGACGGTGCCCGCCACGGGGGTGGTGCGGCTCGGTCGGGTCACGGTGCTCCCGGTCGGGGGTCGACAACGCAGCCAGGACCCCCGGTGACCCGGGCGCCCTCGGCCGGTGGTAGTGCGGCACCGGACAGCCTAGGTCACTTGTGAAGACACGCACAAAGTCACAGGTCGCGGCGCCAATGATCACGGCAGCCGCGTAGGTGGGTGCCTGCCGCGGTGAATGCACCCGGCTCAGCCACCATTTGCGCGGCTGCCGTGATCATTGGGGGCAGGCGGCCGGGCGTCAGGTGAGGGCGGCGCGGAGGCGCGCCTCGTCCACCCGCCAGAAGTCGTGCTGACGGCCGTCGACAAAGGTGACCGGGATCTGCTCCCAGTACCTCGCCTCCAGCGCCGGGTCGTCGAGGATGCTGAGCTCCTGCCAACCCACGCCGAGCTCCCCGCAGACCCTGGCGACCACCGCCCGGGCGTCGTCGCACAGGTGGCAACCCGGCTTGCCCAGCAGCACGACCCGCGGCGGGGGCTCGCTCACCGGCGTTCCCGGCCCAGCCCCGGCGCCGGCCCCGGAGCGGTGGCGACCCCGGGACCGAGCTCGGACTCGACCCGTTCCTGGGCCCGCAGCCGGCCCTTGGCGACCTTGCCGGTCGCGGAGTACGGGAGCTCGGCGACGACCTGGACCACGGTCGGGCACTTGAAGCGGGCCAGCCGGGCACGTGCGTGGGCGAGCACGTCGGGGACCGAGAGCTCGATCCCCTCGGCCGGGACGACGAGGGCCTTGACCGCCTCGCCCGTGGCCGGGTGCGGGACCCCGATCACCGCGGCGGCGGAGATCCCCGGGTGCTCGACGAGCACCTCCTCGACCTCGGCCGGGTAGACGTTGAAGCCGCTGACGAGCACCAGCTCCTTGACCCTATCGACGAGGTAGAGGTCGCCGTCCTCGTCGGCGTAGGCCACGTCACCGGTCCGCCACCAGCCACGGGCGTCCGGCCCGCCCGAGCCGTCGGGCCAGTAGCCGGAGAAGAGCATCGGCCCCCGGACCACGATCTCGCCCGGGTCACCCTCCTCCACCTCCTGACCGCCCTCGTCGACGAGCCGCAGGTCGACCCCCGGCAGTGGCCGGCCCACCGATCCGGGCTTCCGACGCCCCCCGGAGGCCAGTGTCGTCGTCAACACGGGGGCGGTCTCGGTGAGGCCGTAGCCCTCGTGCACCCTCGCACCCGAGGCGGTCTCCACCTGCTCGAGCACGGTCACCGGCAACGGCGCCGCACCGCTGACCACGAGCCGCACGCTCGCCAGCGCCTCGTCCAGGTCGTCACGGCGCGCCCAGGCCACCAGCACCGGCGGAGCCGCCGGCACGTTGGTGACCCCGTGCCGGCGGACCAGCTCGAGCGTCCCCTCGCCGTCGAACCGCTCCGTCAGCACCAGTGTCGCCCCCGTACGCAGGGCGACGCCGAGCACGGCGTTCAGCCCGTACACATGGAACAGCGGGAGCAACCCCAGCACCACGTCGTCCTCGCGCATGGGCGGCGGGTCCAGGGCCATGACCGCCTCGATGTCGGCCAGCAGGGCGCGGTGGGTCAGCATCGCCGCCCGCGGCCGTCCGCTCGTCCCCGAGGTGTAGAGCAAAGCGGCCAGGTCCTCTCCACCGGAGGTCACCTCGACCTGCGCGTCGCCCGCGGCGCCGGACAACGACTCGTACGGGGACTCGTCGGGATCCACCTGCGAGCCGGCGACGACCAGCGGGGGGACCGCGGCGACGGCCGGCTCGGACGTCGGGTCGGCCCGCGCGTCGGAGAGGCCTGCGACGGCCTGTCGTACGGCGGTGAGCGCGGCCCCCCCGGCGACGACGAGGCGGCTCCCGGAGTCGGCAAGCACGCGGGCCACCTCGCCGGTCGTCAGGCCCGTGTTGACCGGCACCGCCACGCACCCGGCGCGGAGGGTGCCGAGGTAGACCTCGACGAACTCGACCGTCGTGCCGAGGGCGAGCGCCACGCGGTCACCGGCGGCCAGCCCGCGGGCCCGCAGCCCGGTCGCGACCCTGTCCGCGGTGCGGTCCAGCTCGGACCACGTGACCGAGCGGTCGCCGCCGATCAGCGCCGTCCGGGAACCCCCCCGGGAGGCGGTGGCGCGGGCGAGGTCGGCGAGGTTGCGAGCAGCGGCGACGGGCACGCCCCCGGAGTCTGGCACAGCACGCGGCCGGCGCGGGTGGGCGCGGGTACCGCGGCCGACGTCACCTCCCGTCCGAGCCGTCCGGCGCGACGAGGCCGGTGCTGGTGGCGTAGACCTCGTCGTGGACCACCGTCCACTCACGGTCGACGAGGAACTCGTCGTCCCGGTCGTAGAAGACCGCGCGGCTGGGGTCCCGCCCGGCGAACGCCTCGATGTCCGCCATGGATCGCCACAGGCTGATCATCGTGAACTCCGTCCAGGGCCGGTCGGTCAGCTCACGACGAAGCATCAGCACCCCGAGGTTGCCGGAGACATCCGTGTAGCCCGGGAGGGCCACCTCGCGCATGTAGACCTCGTACGCGCCGGCCCTGGCGTTCTCGGTCCAACCGGTCCATCTCCTGGCGATCACCCGACCATCACAGCCGGTCCGGGACCCGGCGGGCAAGTCGCCGGGCGGCCCGGGGTCGCGGCTCAACCGGGCAGTCCCGCCGCCCCGGGCGGTTCGGCCGCCGCCGCTACGCTGCCCGCATGCCCCGCCTCTCCTCCCGCGTGCTCCGCCGGAGGGGGGTGGAGGCCGGTGAGGCGTCCGCCGCCGCCGCCAGGGTCGAGGGTCCCGCGTCGATCCCCGGTGAGCCGGACCCACGGGCCGCCGCGTTCTTCGACGTCGACAACACGGTGCTGCGCGGAGCGTCGATCTTCTACCTGGCTCGCGGTCTCTACGCGCGCAAGTTCTTCGGCACCCGCGACATCGCCCGCTTCGCCTACCAGCAGGTGCGGTTCCGGCTCGGCGCCGAGGACCTGGAACACGTCGCGGAGATCCGCTCGACGGCGCTCTCCATCATCGCCGGCCACTCCGTCGCCGAGCTCACCCAGATCGGGGAGGAGGTCTTCGACGAGCTGATCGCCGACAAGATCTGGCCCGGGACGCGGGCTATCGCCGAGATGCACATCGACCAGGGCCAGCGGGTCTGGCTGGTCACGGCCACCCCGGTGGAGGTCGCCACGATCATCGCGACCCGGCTGGGCCTGACCGGGGCGCTGGGCACCGTCGCCGAGCACGAGGACGGCGTCTACACCGGGCGCCTGGTAGGCGACCTCCTGCACGGCCCGGCGAAGGCGGAGGCGGTCCGCGCCCTGGCCGTACGGGAAGGTCTGGACCTCGAGCGGTGCTCCGCCTACAGCGACTCGGCCAACGACATCCCGCTCCTGTCCATGGTCGGGAACCCCTGCGCGGTCAACCCGGACGCCGAGCTACGTGCGCACGCGAAGGAGCGGGGCTGGACGATCCGCGACTACCGGGGGAAGCGCAAGACCGTCGCGCTGAGCACCGCCGCCGGAGCGGGGGCTCTCGGTGGCGCCGTGGCCGCCGGCGTGGTGGCCGTGCGGCGCAGATGACCACGCCATCGTGGGCGACGACCATGCCGGTCGACGCGGCCGAGACCGTCCGGACGGCGCGCGCACCCGCGTCCGTACCAGGTCAAGGCTCCCGGCGGTGACGACGCCGGACGAGGGTCGGACTCGCGCGATCCCGCGGCCCCACGCGCTCGTGGTCGCGCCAGCCTGGTGCGTCAGAAGAACACGCTGCGGCGCTGCATCAGCAGGGTGTAGAGCGAGTGCTGGATTGTCTCGCGTACCTGGTCGGTGATGTTGAACACCAGCATGGGGTCGTCGGCGGCACCCTCGCCGTGTCCGTCGGTACGAATGGGCTCACCGAACTCGATGATCCACTTGGACGGGAGCGGGATCAGCCCGAGCGGTCCAAGCAAGGGGAAGGTCGGGGTGATCGGCACGTAGGGCACCCCGATGATCCGGGCCAGCGTCGGCAGGTTGCCGATCAGCGGGTAGATCTCCTCGGCGCCGACGATCGAGACGGGGATGATCGGTGCACCGGTGCGCATCGCCGCGGCGACGAAGCCGCCGCGGCCGAAGCGCTGGAGCTTGTAGCGCTCGGAGAACGGCTTGCCGACACCCTTGAAGCCCTCGGGCCACACTCCGACCAGCTCGCCCGAGCCCAGCAACCGCTCGGCGTCCTCGTTGCACGCCAGCGTTGCGCCGCTCTTGCGGGCCATCTGGCCGACGAAGGGCATCTTGTAGACCAGGTCGGCTCCCAGCATCCGCAGGTTGCGCCGCGCCGGGTGCTCGTCGAGCAGGGCTAGCTGGGTCATCAGCGAGTCGACCGGCACGGTGCCCGAGTGGTTGGCCACGATCAAGGCGCCACCCGTCGCGGGCACCTGCTCGATGCCGCGGACCTCGACCCGGAACCACCTCTGGTACAGCGGTCGCAGCACCGGCAGGAGCACTGTCTCGGTGAGCTCGCGGTCGAAGCCGAAGACGTCGACCTCGTAGTCACCGGTGATGCGCCGGCGCAGGAAGCTCAGCGCCTCGGCGGCCTGCTCCTCCGCTCCCGAGCCGAACGCCTGCAGGGCGAGCTCGGTGAGGACCGCTGCCAGCTGCCCGACGGGACCGTGTGCGGCCGGTTCCGGCTCCGTGACCGCGATCGGCGTCGCCACGGGCTCCGGGGCGGAGGCGGCCGCGCGCGGCTCCCCGGTCCGTACGGAGGAGGTGCCGCGGGCCTTGCGGGCCGGCGTGGGCTTGCCCGCGCGAGCTGGCTTGGCGGGTCGGGCGGCTTTGGTCGTGGGGGCTGCCTTGGTAGGGCGGGTGGCCTTGGTCGTGGCGGCGCGCGCCGTCCCGGACGTCCGGCGTCGCGTGGCAGGGGTCGCTGCGGCCGCAGCTGGCCGTCCGTCGGCGGCGTCCGCGTTCGCCGCGCCGGTCTTCGTCGGCTCAGCCGTCCGCCCGCCCGCAGCGGCGAGCGCCCCGTCTGGTTCAGCGGTGCGCCGGCGCCGGGTGCGAGATGGCGGGGGGGCCAGGGCGCGCGAGGCCGCCGAGGGGGTGCCCGAGTGCCCCGAGCCGCGACCCGGACGGCCCCCGGCACCGATCGGGATGACCTCAGCGTCAGCCATCGTGGCCTCCCTGGGGAAGCACGCCCACGAGGGCCTGCTCCGCGCGCCGGACCCGGCTCCGGTCCAGCATGCCGCCACGGGTCCGGACGTCGGCGAAGCTCGCGAAGGCCCGCTCCGTCGTGTAGTCGGGATCGAAGCCGAGGACCTCACGCATCCGCGTGGTGTCCACACCCCGCCCGTACGTGAGGAACTTGATCTGCTCGGGCGAGAAGTCGGCGAGCCGGGCGCGGCGGAACAGCTGCCCGACCGACGAGGCGGTGAGGTTCGGCAGCGGGAGGGCAGGACGCCCGCAGCGGCGGATCGCCTGGCTCAGCATGAGGATCCCGTCGCCGGAGATGTTGTAGGTGCCCGGGTGGTCGGTGCGGGTGGCGTGTCGCAGCGCAGCCAGGCCGTCGTCCTCGTGCACGAACTGCAGGCGCGCGTCGAAGCCCAGCAGGGTGGGCACCACGGGCAGGGTGAAGTACTCGGTGAGCGGCGTGCGCACGGTCGGCCCGATGAAGTTGGCGAGCCGCAGCGTTGTGACCACGACGTCGGGCCGGCGGCGCGAGAAGCCCCGCACGTACCCCTCGACCTCGACGCTGTCCTTGGCGAAGCCGGACCGCGGCAGCACCTTGGGCGCCATGTCCTCGGTGAACATCGCCGGGTCACGCGGGGAGGCGCCGTAGACCGTCGTGGACGACTTGACGACCAGCTTCGAGACGCTCGGCGACTTCTGGCAGGCGGCCAGCAGCTGCATCGTCCCGATGACGTTGATCTCCTTCTGCGGCACCCGCCCGCCGGCGTCCAGCGGGGTCGCGAGGACGTTCACGTGGACGACGGTGTCGACCTGCGCGCGCGAGATCACTTTGGCGATGACCGGGTTGCGGATGTCGGCGCGGACGAACTCGCACCGTCCGACGTCGTGCTGCGGGGGGATGACGTCCACCCCGAGGACGCGCTCGATCTCCGGGTCCTCGCCGAGGATGCGGGCCAGCCGGGCGCCGAGGTACCGGGCGACGCCGGTCACCATGACGACCCTGGCCACTGCTGGTGTCACTCCCCCTGCGCTCGGCGGTGCGGGCCCATCCTAGGCCGCTGCCGGGCAAGCTGAGCGACCGGCCCACGACGCGACGACGCCGCCTGGTCCCCGGGTGGGGGCAGGCGGCGGAGGCGCGGCAGGCGGGACCGCGCCGGTGGTCACTTGCCGAGCTTGCGGCGCTGGACCCGCGTCTTGCGCAGGAGCTTGCGGTGCTTCTTCTTGGCCATGCGCTTGCGACGCTTCTTGATGACAGAGCCCACGGGGCGTCCTCGCTGTCGGTCGGTGGGGTGGACGTCGTACGGCGCGGGGTGACCCGCGCGTGCCACCCGCCAGGGTACCCGGTGCCCTCAGCCGGCCTGGATGTACGAGTCGCGCAGGTAGTCGTGGACGGCCTTCTCGGGGATGCGGAACGACCGCCCGACCTGGATCGCAGGCAGCGTGCCCGCGTGGACGAGTCGGTAGACCGTCATCTTGGACACCCGCATGACGGTGGCCACCTCGGCCACGGTGAGGAAGCGGACCTCGTCGAGGGGCCCGGTGCCTTCGTCGTCCTTGCCCACTGCGTCCACCGACCTTCGCAACGTGCGGTCCTCGCTTCCCCGCGAGGACACGTCGAGCACGGATGCCTCTGCGGATCGTAGAGGCAGGTGTGACTCCTGGGAAAGGTGTCACCAGTGCGGATCCAGCCCGTGGTAGGGGAAAGTCGCCTTCCGCGTGGCCAGGACGGCTCGGTCGAGCCAGTCGCCGGGGTCGTAGCCCGTCTCCCAGGGCACGTGCGAGGCCACGGCACCGTCGGTCATCCGGAACGGCGCGGGCCGACCGACGGTCACCTCGACGTGGTCGCGCCAGTCCTGCGGGGTGTCGCTCTCCGGGGAGACGGGACGCCCGGTCGCCTCGGCCAGCAGGTGCGTCCAGGAACGGGGGACGACCTCGACGATCGCGTAGCCACCGCCCCCCGTGGCAACCCACCGCCCGCCGCAGAGGTCGTGGGCGAGCTGGTGCAGGAGGGCGTACGAGGTGCGCTGTCCGTCGACGGTCAGCGCCATGTGCGCGAGCGGGTCGTCGAAGTGGGTGTCGCACCCGTGCTGCGTGACCAGGACCTGGGGTCCGAATGCCTTCAGCAGCGGCGGGACGACCGCGTGGAAGGCTCGGAGCCAGCCCGAGTCGGTGGTGCCGGGGGGGAGCGCGACGTTGACGGCACTGCCCTCGGCGCCGCGCCCGCCCACCTCCTCCGGGTATCCGGTGCCCGGGAAGAGCGTGCGCGGGCTCTCGTGCAGGCTGACGGTCAGCACCCGCGGGTCGCCCCAGAAGACGGCCTGCACCCCGTCGCCGTGGTGGACGTCGACGTCCACGTAGGCGATCCGCTCGGCTCCCTGGTCGAGCAGGTGCCGGATGGCCACCGCGACGTCGTTGTAGACGCAGAACCCGCTGCTGCGATCCGGCATCGCGTGGTGCAGCCCGCCGGTGATGTTGACCCCGTGCTCGACGCGGCCGCGCCAGACCGCGTCGGCGACGGCCACCGTCCCACCCACCACCCGGGCCGTGGCCTCGTGCATCCCCGGGAAGCAAGGGTCGTCGTCGGTCCCCAGGCCGAAGTCGGGCTCGTAGCGGCTGGTGTCGAGCGCGCAGCGCCGTACGGCATCCACCAGCTCGGCCGAGTGGACGGACGTGAGCACGCTGTCGTCGGCGAGCGGCGGGGAGATCACCTCGACGTTGGCGTGGTCGAGCACGCCCAGCGAGCGGGCGAGGCGGATGGTCAGGTCGATGCGGAGCGGGCTCATCGGGTGGCTGCGACCGAAGTCGTACCCCGTGAGGGACTGGTCCCACACCACCTGGACCGACGAGCTCATGCGGGGACCCTACGCGGCCGGAGCAGCAGTGGATTGGCCGCCGGACCGCCGACCCCGTAGGGTGGGGGCAGACCGGGAGCGCGCCCGCGCACCCGAGGTCGTCTGCTCGAGCGCCCGTCGCGGCGCTCCCCCTCTCCTGACGCGTGAGCGGGCCCGGCAACCGCGGCCACCACCGACGTCCGAAGGACCCCTTCGTGCCTGTGCAAGTCCCGCACGCCTCCACCTCCCCTGCCCGTACGGGCTTCGCCGCCTTCGGGGTACCCGCGGAGCTCGTCGCCACCCTCGCCGAGCGCGGCATCGACAGTCCCTTCCCCATCCAGTCCGCCACCCTGCCCGACTCGCTGGCCGGCCGTGACGTGCTGGGCCGCGGCCGGACCGGCAGCGGCAAGACCATCGCCTTCGCCCTCCCCACGGTCGCCGCGCTCGCCGGCTCCGGTCGACCGAGGCGCCGAGGTGCACCGCGAGCCCTCGTCCTCGTGCCCACCCGCGAGCTGGCCAGCCAGGTCCACGAGGCCGTCGCCCCGCTCGCGGCTGCGCTCGGTCTCCGGGCGATGACCGTCTACGGCGGCGTCGGGCAGAACCCGCAGGTGCGAGCCCTGCAGGCCGGCGTGGACATCTGCATCGCCACTCCCGGACGCCTCGAGGACCTCATCGGTCAGGGGCACTGCCGGCTGGACGCCGTCGAGGTCACGGTGCTGGACGAGGCCGACCACATGGCCGACCTGGGCTTCCTCCCGGCCGTGCGCCGGCTGCTCGACCGGACGCCACGGCGCGGCCAGCGGATGCTCTTCTCCGCGACGTTGGACCGCGATGTCGACGTCCTGGTGCGGCGCTACCTGCACGACCCGGTCACGCACTCGGTCGACAGCGCCGCGTCACCGGTGCCGGCGATGTCCCATCACGTCTTCACGGTCGGCCACGCGGACAAGCCGTCCGTGGTCCGCGAGCTGGTCGCCGGGCAGGGCCGCACGTTGGCCTTCACCCGCACCAAGCATGCCGCCAAGAAGCTGGCACGCCAGCTCACCGCCGCCGGCGTCCCCGCGGTCGACCTGCACGGCAACCTCTCGCAGAATGCCCGCCGACGGAACCTGGAGTCCTTCGGCGCCGGCACGGTGCGGGTCCTGGTGGCCACCGACATCGCCGCGCGAGGCATCCATGTCGACGACGTCTCCCTGGTCGTGCACGTCGACCCCCCGACCGAGCACAAGGCCTACCTGCACCGGTCCGGCCGGACCGCCCGAGCGGGCGGCGAGGGAGTCGTCGTCACCGTCGGCACCCCGGACCAGGCCACCGACGTCCGGCAGCTGATGCGCCGGGCCGCGATCCGGCCCACCGTCCGCTCGGTCGCCCCCGGCCATCCGGCGATCTCCGCCCTGACCGGCCCGCCTGCACACCGCGTCCGGCCCGCGCCGGCGACCGGCCCGGAGTCGTCCGGACGGGCGGCGGCCACGGGTCGTCCGGCGGCCACGGGTCGGGAGCACTCCCGCACCGGGGGGCGCCGACCTGGTCGAGCCCGCGCCGTAGCACCGGTGCCCACCGGCACCCCCGGCCCGGGGCGCACCGCCCAGGCCCGTGCCGGTACCGGTACCGGCGAGGCGGCCCCGAGCGCGGCCGACTTCTCGGCGGGCCTCGACCGGCGCCGCTGACCCGGATCAGCGGCGCTCAGGCCTCATGCGGCCTGGAGACGGCCGGCCCACGGTCGAGTGCTGGGTTCCGCGGTCCCACTACCAGGCGGGCATGCACAACCCCGCGCTCGATCCGCCGGGGCCAGCACCTCGGCCCGGCCTCGGGGTGGCCCGGATCACTCGGTGCGCAGGGCCACCACCGGGTCCAGCCGTCCGGCGCGCCGGGCGGGGGCGACGCCGAAGAACACGCCGACCCCCACCGACACGGCGAAGGCCAGCACCGGCGACCACCACACGATCGAGGCCGGGAGCGGGGAGAACCGCTCCACCAGGAGCGCGGACCCCACGCCGAGCCCGATGCCCAGCACCCCGCCGATGGTCGTGAGCAGCACGGCCTCGGTCAGGAACTGCAGCAGCACGTCGCGCTGCCGGGCACCGAGCGCCTTGCGCAGGCCGATCTCCCGGGTCCGCTCACGGACGCTGACGAGCATGATGTTCGAGACGCCGACCCCACCGACCAGCAGCGAGATGCCGGCGATCGCGGCGAGGATCAGCGTCAACAGGTTGAGGATCCGCCCGACCGTGCCGAGGATCTGGGTCTGCGTCACCGCCGAGAAGGTCTGTCCCGCGTAGCGGTCCTCGAGCGTGTCGACGATCCGCTCCTGCAGGTCCTCGATCCCCTCGGTCGAGGGCGCCTTGACGGCCAAGGCGTCCACCCTCCGCACGTCGAAGAGCCGTTGTGCGGTCGTGACGGGGACGTGCACCTCGAGGTTGCGGTCGACGCCGAAGGTCGTGCCCTGGTCGGCGAAGACCCCGATCACCCGGAACCGGACCCCGTTGACGGTGACCTGCCGACCGAGCGGCTCGACGCCGGGAAAGAGCGCCTGCGCGACTGACGAGCCCAGCACCGCGACCCGGCGCCGGGTGTCCACGTCCGTCCCGCGGAAGTACTCGCCACGGGCGACCTCGCGGTCGAAGACCAGCGGCGTGTTCTCGTTCGTGCCGCTGACGGTCGCGAAGACGTCACCGCTCCCCGCCCGGACGGAGGCACCCGAGGACACGAGGACGGCGACCGACTGGCGGTTGCCGGTGACCCGGCCGAGCAGGTCGACATCGTCGAGCTGCAACGGGCTGGTGGCGGGAGCAGCGCCGATCTGCGAGACCTCACCGGGCACGACGAAGATGAGGTTGGCCCCGAGGCCGGCGACCTCGGACTCCACCTCCTCGCGCGCACCCTGGCCGATGGCGACGAGCACCACGACCGCCCAGACGCCGATGATGACGCCGATCATCGTCAGCAGGCTGCGCAGCCGGTTGGCACGCAAGGCGTCCAGTGCCACGCGGAAGGCCTCCGCGGCCCTCACGGTGCCCCTCCGCTGTCGTGCTCGATCAGCCCGTCGCGTACGGCGATCTGCCTCCGGGCGTGCGCGGCCACGCTCGCCTCGTGCGTCACCAGGACGACCGCGACACCCAGGTCTGCGTTGAGCCGCTCGATGATGCCCATGACGTCCTCGCTGGTCCGGGTGTCGAGGTTGCCGGTGGGCTCGTCGGCGAGGAGCACGCGAGGCTGCCCGACCAGGGCCCGGGCGATCGCGACCCGCTGCTGCTCGCCGCCGGAGAGCTGGGACGGACGGTGGCGAAGACGGTGCCCGAGACCCACGGCCTCGAGTGCCTCGCGGGCCAGCTGCTTGCGCTCGATCCGCCGTACGCCGCGGTAGACGAGCGGGAGGGCGACGTTGTCCTCCGCACTGGTGCGCTGCAGGAGCTGGAAGGACTGGAACACGAAGCCGATGGTGCGGTTGCGCAGGCGGGCCAGCTCGGTGTCCGACAGCGTCGATACGTCGTGCCCGTCCACCCGGACGGAGCCCTCGGTCGGCCGGTCGAGGCAGCCCAGGACGTTCATCAGGGTGGACTTCCCCGATCCTGACGGCCCGATGATCGCCACCAACTCCCCCGGGTCGATCCGCAGGTCGACCCCCCGCAGGGCGTGCACGGAGACGCCGTCCATCCGGTACGTCCGGGTGACGCCGACCGCCTCGAAGGCGGGGACGGCCGCGCTCACGGCTCCAGCGACTGTCCGTCGCTCACCCGGTCCGCACCTTCCACGACCACCTGCTCGCCCACCCGTAGGCCCTCCCGGACCTCGACAGTGGTCTCGCCCTGGGCCCCGAGCCGGACGAGTCGCTGGCGGATCACGTCGTCGACGACCACCCACACCGCGTCGCGGTCGCCTTCCCGGATCACCGCCGACACAGGTACTGCGACGACGTCGGCGGCCTCGCGGACCCGCAGGTCGACCACCGCACTCATCCCGGGCAAGGGGGTGGGGGCCGGGTCCCCGTCGTCGGTGCTGCCGCCCTCGAGGGCCAGCCGGACCAGGTAGGACACGCCCCCCGCCGTACCGGAGCTGGGGGCCACGTCGACGCTCGCCACGGTCGCCTCGTAGGCAGCACCCGGCAGCGCGTCCAGCTCCACGGTCGCCGGCACCCCCGGGGTGACGAGCAGGACGTCGGTCTCGTCGACCTGGGCGGCGAGGGACAGGCTCGACACGTCGGTGACGGTGACGACGGTCTGGCCCGCGGAGACCGGCGCGCCGGCGGTCAGCGTGGTCACCGGGCCCTGGCCGCCGGCGCTCGACCCGGCCGCGCCGAGCGCCTCCTCGGCGGCACCCGCCAGCTCGGGCGGGAGGCCGGGCAGCGAGCTGCCACCGCCGGTCGAGACGCCCGCGGTACCCAGCGAGACGATGCCCGAGACCGGCGACACCACCACGAGAGCGTCCACGGTCCGCTGCGCGACGCCGACCGCGGCCTGGGTCTGCACACGCTGGGCCTGGGAGAGACTGCCGAGGGCCTCGGCGAGGCTGCCGAGACCGGCGTTGAACCGCTGGACGGCCCGCTCGGCGTCGGCGCGGAGGGCGGCGTAGTCGGCCTCGGCCCGGGCGAGGGAGGCGAGCGCCTGGGTCCTGGCGGTCTCGTCGGGGATCTCGGCGGCGGCCGCCCGCGCGGCGTCCATGGACTCAGCCGCCCGCTCGTCGGCGCGGGCCGCCGCTTCTGAGGGAGCCAGGCCCGGGACGTCGACCTGCGCCGACGCGGCGGCCTGGGCGTCGGCCTCCAGGGCGGCTGCGAGGGTCTGCTCCGCCTCGGGCGAGTCGATGCGCAGGACGACCTGGCCGGCGTCGACCCGCTCGCCGTCCGGCACCACGATCTCGGCCACGGTCCCCGCCGCGGCCGCGGTCAGCGTCGCGGCGGCCCGGGCAGTCACGGTCGCCGGCGCCTCGACGACCTCCACGACCGTCCCGCGCGTGACCTCGGCGACCCGCACCCCCGATTCCTCGTCCGGCGAACAACCCGCGACGAGGAGCGCCGGCACGGTCGCGGCGACCACACCGGCGCGTACCGGCGACCTCCACCGGCCCGTCACCGCCTCATCGTAGGTTTGCGTAGGCGTACCGTCTCGGCGGCGTGACCTCACGGTGACCCCCAGCGGGGCGCTGACGCGGAGGGAGGCGGGGCTTGCGGCGGCTCGGCGGCACCTTCGGGCACCCGGCGCGGATCATCCCCGCCGGGTTCCTCGCGGTCATCACGATCGGAACGGTCCTGCTGTCGCTGCCGATCGCG
The DNA here is from genome assembly GCA_035462375.1 of Jiangellales bacterium. Taxonomy (GTDB): domain Bacteria; phylum Actinomycetota; class Actinomycetes; order Jiangellales; family Jiangellaceae; genus DASTQL01. The sequence continues at coordinate 833 of DATHUJ010000186.1, read as the reverse complement.
ACGACCCCGGCGGGCGGCCCGCCGCTGCTGGTCGCCGCCTTCACGTCCGTGTCGGCGACCTGCGTGACAGGGCTCGTCGTCGTCGACACCCCCTCGTACTGGACGCCGTTCGGCCATGGGGTGATCCTCGCGCTCATCCAGGTCGGCGGCTTCGGGATCATGACCGGCGCCTCGCTGCTGGGGCTGCTGGTCGCCCGACGGCTGGGGCTGCGCACCCGACTGCGGACCCAGCACGAGACCCGGACTCTCGACCTCGGCGACGTTCGCCAGGTCGTGACCAGGGTCGCGGTCCTCGTGATCGCCTGCGAGGTCGCGCTGGCGACGGTGCTCACCCTCCGCTTCCTCGTCACCTACGACTACCCGCCGGGGCGAGCCCTGTGGCACGGGGTCTTCCACGCAGTGTCGGCCTTCAACAACGCCGGCTTCGCGCTCTACACCAACAGCCTGATCCGCTTCGTCCGGGACTGGTGGGTGTGCCTGCCCATCTGCGTCGCCGTCATCGTGGGCGGCATCGGCTTCCCGGTGCTGCTCGAGCTGCGCCGGGCCTGGCGGCGGCCGCGTTCGTGGACCATCCACACGAAGCTCACCGTGGGCATGACCGGCCTCCTCCTGCTCGCGGGCTTCGGCGCGCTCCTGCTCTTCGAGAGCCGCAACATGGCGACCTTGGGGCAGCTGGACGGCGTCGACCGCACCCTGGCGGCGATCACGCAGGCCGTGATGCCGCGGACGGCGGGCTTCAACTCCGTGGAGATCGGCTTCCTGCGGGCCGAGACGCTGACGGTGATGGATGCCCTGATGTTCATCGGTGGCGGGAGCGCCGGCACTGCGGGCGG
>DATHUJ010000185.1:0-2292 GCA_035462375.1 Jiangellales bacterium | reverse complement strand
GCCTCGCCCCCCGGCGTCGGCTGCCCGGTCACGCCGACCCGGTGGAGTAGCCGTCGGCGACGCCCAGCGCCTCGTCGAGGATTGCCAGGCCCTCCTTGGCCTCGGCGTCGCTGACGGTGCACGGGGGGACGACGTGCAGGCGGTGGTAGTTGGTGAAGGGCAGCAGCCCCCGCTCCTTGCAAGCGGCGGTGAGGGCACCCATGGCGGGCGAAGTGCCACCGTAGGGGGCAAGGGGTTCCTTCGTCTCGCGGTCCTTGACCAGGTCGAGCGCCCAGAAGACGCCCAGGCCCCGTACCTCGCCCACGCACCGGTGGCGGGCGGCCAGCTCGCGCAGCCCCGGCCCGAGCACCTCGTCGCCGATGCGCCTCGCGTTCTCGACCATCCTCTCGTCGCGCATGGCCCCGACCGTCGCGACGGCAGCCGCGCATGCCAGCGGGTGCCCCGAGTAGGTGAGGCCGCCGGGGTAGACCCGCTCGCGGAAGGTGTCGTAGATCTCGTCTGAGATGACGACGCCCCCCAGGGGCACGTATCCGGAGTTGACCCCCTTGGCGAAGGCGATGAGGTCGGGCCGCACGTCGTAGTGGTCGAAGGCGAACCAGGCACCGGTGCGCCCGAAGCCGGCCATCACCTCGTCCAGCACCAGCACGATCCCGTACCGGTCGCAGATCTCGCGGACGCCGGGCAGGTACCCCGGAGGCGGCGGCATGATGCCCGCCGTGCCCGGGACCGTCTCGAGCACGATCGCGGCGACCGTGGCCGGCCCCTCCATCTGGACGGTCCGCTCGAGGTGCTTCAGCGCCCGCTCGCACTCCTCCGCCTCGGTCCTCGCGTGGAACTCGGAGCGGTAGAGGAACGGCCCGAAGAAGTGCACCGTCCCCACGGCCCACTGGTCGTTGGGCCAACGGCGCGGGTCGCCCGTCATCGTCACGGCGGTCTGCGTGCCGCCATGGTACGAGCGGTAGCGGGTCAGCACCTTATGCCGACCGGTGTGCAGCCGGGCCATCCGGACGGCGTTCTCGATCGCCTCGGCGCCGCCGTTCGTGAAGAACACGTGCTCCAGACCTTCGGGTGCCAGGCCGGCGACGAGGGCCGCTGCCTCTGCCCGCTTGTCGTTGGCGTGCTGGGGCGCGATCGTGCACAGCCTCGCCGCCTGCGCCTGGATGGCCGCCACCACCTTGGGGTGCTGGTGCCCGATGTTGGTGTTGACCAGCTGGCAGGAGAAGTCGAGGTAACGCTTGCCGTCGTAGTCCCACAGGTAGGACCCCTCCGCCCCCTGCACGACGAGGGGGTCGAGTGCCCCCTGCGCACTCCAGGAGTGGAAGACGTGGGCCCGGTCCAGGTCGTGGATGCGGCGGCCCCCGGCGGGGTCCGGCGTCGGGGTCGGGGCGGCGGCGCTGCTCATGGGCGGCACCGTAGCCCCGACTCCGGGTGACCGGCGACCAGCCCGGACGGCCCGGTCACACCCAGACACCGCCGCATCAGGCGGCCCACCCCGGCGGCGGTGGCGGTCGGTCGCCCTCATTCACGCGTGCATCCCGACCTCTTCCGCCCGACCCCGACACCGACGCCCCGGGCGCCACCAGTCCCTCGATCGACGTCGACTCCCCGGGTGCCGCCAGCCCCTCGATCGCCGCCGATCTTTGCACCGGCCGTGACGCGTCCGCCTCGTCGTCGGCCCGCCCGGATCCACGATGTCGCGGATGCCGGGGATCGTCGGGAGGAACGAACGCCCGCTTGCCGATCCCGGGCACGAGCGCCCAACCCAGACGCGTCTTCAGGTCATGATGAAGGGCGCAGAGGTGGTCGAGCTCGTCCAGCCGGGTGTGTCGGGTGCGGGCCCAGTCCTCGCGGTGGTCGATCTCCACGCGCGTGCGCCAGCAGCCCTCCACGCTGCATCCCGGGCTGGTCCAGGCGAGAGCCACGCGTTGTGCCGCGGTCGGGCCACGCCCGAGATGGGTCACGTTGAGCACGTCGACGCCACGCGTGATCACGAGCTTCAGCACCGCGTCGCCCAGCAACTCTCGGGCCACGCTCACCGGCACTGGACCGACACCCGCGATCTCGCACAACTCGCCACCCTCGACCGTCCCGCGCCGGAACGCCTCGAGATCCACCCTGAGCAGCGCCTGGTGACGCGGATTGGAGCGGCGCGGGCGGGACGGCACGGGCACGACCGAGGCCGGCTGCTCGTCCTGGTGCGGGTCGGTCTGTGCACGGGTCCGGTCGGACGCCTCGGCGGCGGGCCTCGACTCGTCACCCTGCCTCTCGTGGACGGTCGACCCACCGACACCT
>DATHUJ010000184.1:0-6232 GCA_035462375.1 Jiangellales bacterium | reverse complement strand
GGACCGCTTGCGGTGCACGTCGATTCCGACGTAGACAGACACAGCCGGGCCTCCTCTCCCGAGCTCGAATAGATACCCGGAGCGTTACGCCACCGGGCTGAGCAGGGAAGGGGGCCCGGCCCTCATAGGGTCAGATGAGGACGTTGTGGCGAGCAGGTCATCGGGGCGGTTGCGCGGTGTCGAGACTGAAAACACCTCAGGTGAGACAGAGGGAACATGCGGCGTCATCCTGTCGGGCCTGACCTGCACCGATGATCAGGGTGTCGATGTGCTAGGTCGACATCACCGACACGTCAGGCGGCGACCGGAGCCTTGGCGGCTGCACGGGCGACGATCTGCTTCGCGAGGTACGCCGCGTCGCGTCCGACGCCGTGCACCTCGCCGGAGGAGAACGCGTACTGGAACCACATGCCGCAGTAGAAGAGTCCGGGGATCTCCTCGACCACCCCGCGGTACTCCACCGGCCATCCGTCGGCCATCGGCACCGGTAGGTCGACCCAGCGCCAGTCGTGCCGGAACCCGGTGCACCAGATCACGTTGGCCACGTCGAAGGTCCGCTCGTCCGCCAGCGCAGGCCTACCGTCGATGTCGACGCCGGCCACATGCTCCTGGACCCACTCGGCCCCGCGCTCCACCAGATGGCGTTCCTTGACCCGCAACTGCGGCGCGCCGTGGTGGCGCGTCTGGCCCATCACCTTGCGGCCCAATGGAGTGCGCCGAGTGAGTACGTGCTGGAAGGCGAAGCCGATCATCGGCATCCCCAGCTTCCACAGTCTGGTTCCCCACTCGATCGGGATGGCTCCGCGGCTGGGTCCGACCATCGTGACCGGCCTGCTCGCTGCCAGTTCGTAGGCGATGTCCAACCCGCTGTGCGACGCGCCCACCACCAGCGTGGGGCCGTCGAGGAGCTGCTCGGGCGAGTGGTAGTCGGCCGAGTGCAACTGCCGGATCCCCGGGTCGAGGTCGTCGGCGAACGGGGGCATCACCGGCGTACGACCGAAGCTGCCGACGGCGAGCACGACGTTGTCGCACGTGATCTGATCGTCGCCCAGGTCGATGATGTAGCCGCCATCGGGCCGCTGGGACAGCCGCTGGACCCGGGTCTGCATCCGGACCGGAAGGTCGGAGGTGAGGGCATAGAGCTCGAGGTAGTCGGCGAACTCGTCCTTGGTCGGGAAGTGCCACCGGTCCTCGGCGGGGAAGTCGAGGCCGTCGAGGCAGTTGAGCCAGGCCGGGGTGAAGAGCCGCAGACTGTCGTAGTGGCAGCGCCAGTTGTCACCGATGCGATCGTTGCCGTCGACTATCAGGAACTCGCGACCGCGCTGCTTGAGGTGGTAGCCGGTGCTCAGGCCGGCCTGGCCGGCGCCGATGATCAGGGTCTCGATGTGCTGGGTGGTCATCTGGGTCTCCTCTTGGTGATGGGGTGGTGGCGATCAATGGGAGTCGAGGAACTCGTGGGTGAGCGCAGCGACCTGCTCTGCCCGGTGCAGCCAGGGCGCGTGACCGCCGGGCATGACGTGCAGGTCGACGTCCGGCATGTGCTCGACGGCGCGACGTCCGGCGTCGGGCGAGCCGAACCCGTCCTGCTCCCCCCAGATGAGCCGCACCGGGTGCGTGATCCTTCGCAACTGGTCAGCCGTCACCGCGACCTCGGGCCGTGGCCGGGTCCAGCTCATGACTGACCGCATCAACTCGACGAGGTCCCGTCGGCGGTGCGGCATCAGCTGGCCGGCGACCATGACGTCACGGATCTCGTCGAGGCCGGACGGGTCCTCGCCGACCATGCGGATGATCTGTTCGGCTCCCTTGACCGAGGGCTTCTGCAACGACAGCAGCAGCTTGCCGAGGGCGGGGATCGACACCAGCCGCCACGGCAGGATGGCGGAGGTGTCCAGGAAGAACGCCGGGCAGGCAATCATCACCTGCGAGCGCACCCGCCCCGGCTGCTCCCAGGCCAGCCAGGTCGTCCACAACGAGCCCATCGACTGGGTCACGAACGGTCCCGGGCCGATCTCGAGCGCGTCCAGAATGTCGGCCAGGTAGGCGACAGCGGTGCGCCGGAACGTGGTGTGGTGGTAGCGCGCCCGGTCGGTGAGGCCATTGCCCGGCAGCTCGATCGCGTAGAGCGTGTGACCGGAGAGCTCCGCCATCAACGGCGCCCAGAAGACGGCCGGAATCGCGCCGCCGATTACCAGCGGAAGCGGCGGCCCCTCTCCTGTCACGAGCACCTGCGCCCGCCCGCCGATCGAGGGGACGTCGACGAACCGGGACTGTGCCGGCACCTGGTAGCGATCGAGAACCCGCTGCTGTGCGTCCCGGAATGCAGCGGTCGGCGCGTCCGAGGCGTGCTGTGTCGTCATGTCGACGACGCTATTGACGCAGCGCGGGAACCGCGTCGGGCGCGAGACCCATTCGTCAGCGGCGGTTGATGGGTATATCCGCGCACCGGGCACGGGTCGCCCGGCCGCAGTCGGCTGGCCAGGCGGGTGCCGTGGCCCTCGACGAGGCGGACCAGTTCGTGTGGGGTGACCCAGCGGTAGGACACCGACACCCACGATCAACCAGCCCGGCGTCGCTGTCCGGTGAAGAGTAGGAGATCCGAATCATGCGCTCGATGATCCGACACCACTGGACCGCCGTACGCGAGGCCGAGACCTGCTTGGACGAGGGCCTAGCACCAAGATCCTCTGGACCTGTGTGCAGCAGCATCCGAGAGGTCCAGTTGGACGAGATCGAGCAGATGAAGACCTGGCTGGCGGTACGACGAGCAGGGTGGCCGCCCAAGGCGCTCAACACTCCGACATCGGGCTGATCCGGTAAACGCCGGCCAGCGGCGCACGCGCAATGGCGATGACCGCCCCAAGGTGCGTCCGGTCGGCACGACAGCGGCATGGTCGGGCGAGCGCAGCCGCCCTCAACGCGGCAGATGCGGACGCTATCCAGCCGGAGGGCCCCGCTCTTCTGCCCTCGCCACGGCTTGTTGTGACGCCGCACTCCGCCGGCCTCGGCCGGCCCCCCTTCTATCGGGGTCCTTTGCCTCTGGGGCGTTGTGACGCAGCGGAGCACAGTTGGGGTGACGGCATGTTCGGGTGAGAGTGATGACCCGGGTCAGTTTGATTGCCCCCCGAGTGATGGAGCGGGTGCGCCTGCGGGACGTGCCGCTTCCGGGGTGGCGGCGGTGGGTGGCACAGGCGGCTATCGCGTGGGCACTCGGCTACGGGGTCTTGCGGGTCTACTGGACCCTGGGCACCGCGCCTTCCCCGCCTCGGATCGGGACCGATCTCATCGTCTTCACCGGCTGGTGGTCGGTCGCGTTGTGTGCTGCAGCGGCGGTCGTAGTTGTCGGGCTCAGGAGAGCCAGGTGGTCGCGGCCGCTGGCCGTTGCGGCCTGGTGCGTGGCGGCTGCGCTGGTTGCGGCCAGCGCGCCGCTGCTCCTGGACCTGGTCGCCGTCATCCTGCCTGGGATCGGCGTGACCGTTGACGCTGTCGCGTTCTTGAGCCGGGCGGTGTGCCTTCTCGGTGCTGTTCTGGTGGGAGCGACCGCGTTGTCCTACCAGCGCCACTGGCGCGGTGCCTGCCTGGTGTGCGGCGCCTCCGGCGAGCCGGGCCCGTCCACCCTGCCGACGGGCTCACCACGATGGGCACGGGTAGCGGCCTGGGCGGCAGTGGCCGGCTGTCTGATCCGGCTCCTGGCCCAGGTCGCGGTCGGGTTCGGCAGCGCACTGCTGGAGGGCGGCTGGACGGTGTTGCTGTTCGAGGCGGGCTTTCTGCTGGCGGGGACCGTGCTGCCGCTGGCACTGGTCTATCCGTGGGGGCGAGTGTTTCCGCGCTGGGTGCCCTTGTTGGCAGGTCGGCATGTGCCCCGTTGGCTGGTGCTGGGTCCGGGGCTGGTGCTCGGGGTGGGAATGACGGCCTACTTCGGGATGACCATGGTCAAGATCGCCGTCGAGACGATCACCGGCACGTGGGATCCCGGCGCCGCCTCGGATCCGTTGTGGTTCTTCTGGGTTGCGGTGCCCGCGTACCTGACCTGGGGTCTGGGGCTGGCGGGTGCGGCCCTGGCTTACCAGCGCGTAACCCGTCCGCCATGCCGCTCTTGCCTGAACGGGACGTGACTCGAATGCCCACCTCCGCGGAAGCACCGCGCACCGCTCAGGTCGGTCCGACCATTGCCGCGACGAGCCGCCGTCGGTCTAGTGCCGCACGGTCCGTTCTGGAGGACGTCGGGCATGTCCAGGGGGCCTTCGGTCTGCCTGTTCCTGTCCAGTCGCGACGTGCTGGGAGTTGGAGGCGACTGAGCTGAGTGCCAGCGGAGAACGAGACATCGAAGGAAGTGGTCTCCGTGACTGCCATAGCGGTTTCAGGACTTGTGAAGGACTTCGGGCCCAGGACACGGGCTCTTGATCAGCTCGAGTTGCATGTCGGGACGGGGGAGGTGCATGGCTTCCTCGGTCCCAATGGTGCGGGGAAGACCACGACGATTCGCGTTCTGCTCGGGTTGCTGCGTGCGGACGGCGGGCACGTCTCGCTGCTCGGAGGCGACCCCTGGCGTGACGCGGTGGCGTTGCACCGGCGCCTGGCCTACGTGCCTGGTGAGGTGAACCTGTGGCCGAACCTGACCGGCGGTGAGGTGATCGACCTGCTCGGCGACTTGCGGGGAGGGATCGACGCCGCTCGCCGTGACGAGCTGGTCGAGCGCTTCCAGCTCGATCCGACCAAGCGGATCCGTGCCTACTCGAAGGGAAACCGGCAGAAGGTGGCCCTGGTGGCGGCGCTCTCCTCGGACGTGGAGCTGTACCTGCTGGACGAACCGACCTCCGGGTTGGATCCGCTGATGGAGGCGGTGTTCCAGAGCGTCGTCCAGGAGCTGCGGGCGGCCGGGCGGAGCGTTCTGCTCTCCAGTCACATCCTGTCCGAGGTGGAGGCGCTGTGTGACCGGGTCACCATCATTCGGGCGGGCCGGGCTGCCGAGAGCGGCACGTTCGACCAGCTGCGTCACCTCACCCGGACGTCGGTGGTGGTCGACACCACGAAGCCGCTGGAGTCGCTGACGCGGTGGCCCGGTGTGCATGATGCCCAGGTGCACGACGGGCACGCGGAGTTCAGCGTCGAACCGGGCGAGTTGAACCATGTCCTCGAGCACCTGGTCGATCTCGAGGTGCGGTCGATGGTGACCTCACCGCCCACGCTGGAGGAGCTGTTCATGCGGCACTACGGCGAGGACGTCGAGCATGACCAGGACGCGGTGGGCGAGGTGGTGAGGGCACGATGAGCGGCTTCACCGGCACGACGCGGCTGGTTCGCCTCGCGCTGCGGCGGGACCGGATCACGCTGCCCGCCTGGATCCTCGGCATGGCCGGGTTCCTGTGGGCCACGACCGCCATGTTCGCGGACAACTACGCGAAGCACCCAGAGCTCCTCAAGCCGGACACCATGCTGGTGGTCGAGAACCCCGGCATGCGGGTGCTCGGGCTGGTGACCGGACCCAGCGTCGGCGGCTACACCCTGCACCGGGACGCCCTGACCCTCGCTGCGCTCGCCGCGTTGATGAGCGTGTTCGCAGTCGTCCGGCACACCCGTCAGGCCGAGGAGCTGGGGCGCTCGGAGCTGCTGGGTGCCGGCGTGGTCGGCCGCTACGCCTCCCTGGCGGCGGCCGTGACCGTTGCGCTTGCTGCGAACGTTGCGCTGGCCGTGTTGCTCGGGTGCAGCATGATCCTCACCGGACAACCCGCCACAGGCTCCATGGTCGCCGGCACGTCGATCGCCCTGGTCGGCGTCGCGTTCACGGGTGTCGCCGCGGTGACGTCACAGCTCGCGTCGACCACGCGCGGCGCGACCGGTCTTGCCGGCGCCGGTCTGGGTGCGGCCTTCATGCTCGCCGCCATGGGCAACATGCTCGGAACGGTCGACTCGGCCGCCCTGCGTGTCACCAGCGCCTGGCCGGCCTGGTTGTCCCCTATCGGTTGGGGCCAACAGATGCGACCGTTCGCGGACAACCTGTGGTGGCCCGCAGCGCTGGCCCTGCTCAGCACGGCCACGCTGTGCTGGCTGGCGATCGCCCTCGCCGCCAGGCGCGATGTGGGCCGCGGGATGCTGCCCGAGCGCAGGGGCGCCGCGCACGCGAGCCCTGCCCTGCTGAGCCCGGCTGGTCTTGTCTGGCGACTGCAGCGTGGACTGCTCGTGGGCTGGGGCATCGGCCTCCTCGGCTTCGGGCTGGTGTTCGGGGCACTGA
>DATHUJ010000183.1:0-15915 GCA_035462375.1 Jiangellales bacterium | reverse complement strand
CCCTTGGTGCTCTACCCGCTGCAGTCCGCCTGGCCGCTGCCGACCGAGGTCGTGGCCTTCACCGCGGTGGTCCTCGCGCACTGGACGCTCACCACCGCCGCGTCCCTCGCGATCACCTGGACGCTGCTCCGCACCCCGTACATACGGGGTGCGGTGTCCTAGCCATCACGCGGGATCGTGCGCCCGGGCTCGCCGGCCGTTCCGAGCCGCTCGCGGAGGAAGTCCACAACCCGGTCCAGCGCGGCACGCGTGGGATGTCCGGGACGGTCCACGAGATCCACCGTCAGGACGGCGTGCGCCCTGGGTGGGATGCCGTGCGGGTTGCCCGGCGAGGAGTCGATCTCGATGCTCTCGAACGCATCGCCGAACGTCCGCCGAAGGGTCTCGAACCGCTCGGCCGGACTCCCCCGGTCGGCGGTGAACCGGAGTCCGAGCAGGCAGAGACCGTGTTCCGTGCGCTGCCAGACCCGCGCCAGGTCGGCGGGATCCAGGCCGAGGGCGGCCCGCCGTGAGGCTGTCACGGGTGCAGGCAGGCCTGGCTGGCTGATGACAGGGGCGAGGACCGCCCCCTCAACGGCCATGGCAAGCGCCAGGCCGCCCGTGAGGCACATGCCCACGGCACCGACGCCCGGCCCTCCACAGTCCCGGTGCACGTCGACGGCGAGCGCGCGCAACCAACCCACCACCGGACTGGTGCGATCGGCGAGCAGGTAGAACTCACGCGCGACACAGATCCGGGCGATCGACCGGGCAATCTCCCGCCCCGTCGCCGGCGCGCCGGGGTGGCCGAACAGCGACGGCAGGACGACCGTGAAGCCTTCGTCGCGCAGTCGTCCGGCGAGACCCAGGACATCGGGATGGATCCCCGGGACCTCGTGGACGATGACGACGCCCGGGCCGGCGCCCGCCCGGTACACCTCGTGCACCCGCCCCCGGTGCTCGAACGACGCACGTCCGTACCCCGGGAGTTCACGCCCCATCGGCTCAGCCAATGCTCCCCTGCGGGCCGCGTCAAGGGCCGATGCCCGCCCCGGGGTCGGCCGGCTTCCGGCCCGTACGTGCGGCGTAGCGGCGACCGCCGGCGACGAGGAGCGACCTGGGAGCGTGCCGGAGGACGGCGGCCACCAGCCGGTAGCGGCGGGACGGCACCGACACGACCCGGGCGCGGCGCAGGTCGGTGAGCGAGGCGTCGACGACCTGATCGGGGGCCAGCCAGGCCAGGCGGGGGAAGCCGTCCATCCGCATCCCCGCCCGCTGGTGGAACTCCGAGCGGACCAGGCCCGGGCACACCGCCTGCACGACCACCCCCGCACCGCGCAGCGACCCCGAGAGGCCTTCGGAGAAGCTCGTGACCCAGGCCTTGTGGGCGCTGTAGGAGCCACGAGGCAGCCAGCCGGCGACGGAACTGACGTTGACGACCGCTCCGCGACCACGCTCGACCATGCCCTGCACGGCCGCGTGCGTCAGCCGCAGCACGGCGCGGACGTGCACGTCGAGCAGCCGCTCCTCGTCGGCGACGTCGTTGGCGATGAAGGGCTTGCGCAGGGCGAAGCCGGCGTTGTTGACGAGCATGTCGACGGGCCGCTCGGCGTCCCGGAGCCGCTCCTCGACGCGGCGCAGCCCGGCGCTGTCGGCCAGGTCGGCGACCAGCACCTCGGCCTTGCGCGCGGTGGTCTCCGTCAGCTCGTCGGCCAGCCCCCGCAGCCGGTCCTCGTCCCGCGCGACCAGGACGAGGTCGTGCCCGAGCTGCGCAAGCCGGCGGGAGTACGCGAGTCCGATGCCGGACGTTGCTCCGGTGACGAGGGCGACAGGCATCCTGCGACCCTAACCCGGGCTCCTCGTAGGCTCGTCCGCGATGACCACCACGCGCGCTGCCTCCCGGGTCGCCGGTCTCGGCACGACCGTCTTCGCCGAGATGACCGCCCTCGCGACGACCACCGGGGCGGTGAACCTGGGACAGGGCTTCCCCGACACCGACGGTCCCACCGAGCTGCTCGAGCGCGCGGTCGCCGCGATCCGCTCGGGCCGCAACCAGTACCCGCCGGGCGACGGCGTCCCCGAGCTGCGTGCGGCCATCGCGGCGGACCGCCTCCGCAGGTACGGCCTGGCGTACGACCCGGCCGGCGAGGTCCTCGTCACCACCGGCGCCACCGAGGCGATCGCCGGAGCCGTCCTGGGGCTGGTCGAGCCGGGCGACGAGGTCGTCGCCCTGGAGCCGTACTACGACTCGTACGCCGCGATGATCGCGATGGCGGGCGGCGTCCGCGTGCCGGTCACCCTGCGCGCCCCCCGGTACCGCCTGGACGTCCACCGACTCCGGGCGGCCGTCTCCCCCCGTACGAAGGCGGTGCTGCTCAACTCGCCACACAACCCGACCGGTGCCGTTCTCACCCGGGACGAGCTCGCGGTGGTCGCGGCCATCGCGGTCGAGCACGACCTGGTCGTGGTGGCGGACGAGGTCTACGAGCACCTGGTCTTCGGTGGCGCCACCCACGTGCCGATCGCCACGCTGCCCGGCATGCGCGAGCGGACGCTCGGCATCGGCTCCGCCGGCAAGACCTTCTCGGTCACCGGGTGGAAGGTCGGCTGGGTCACGGGTCCGCGGGAGCTGGTGTCGGCGGTGCGGTCGGCCAAGCAGTTCCTCACGTACACGTCGGGGGCACCCTTCCAACCCGCCGTCGCCTGGGCGCTGGAGGAGGCCGGCGAGTGGGTCGAGGGGCACCGCGCGGCTCTGGAGGTCCAGCGCGACCGGCTGTGCGCCGGCCTGGCCGGGCTCGGACTCGACGTGCACCGTCCGGACGGCACCTACTTCGTCACGACGGACGTGCGGCCGCTGGGCTGGGGCGACGGCATGGAGTTCTGCCGGGCACTTCCGGGGCGGGCCGGCGTGGTCGCGATCCCGAACCGGGTCTTCTACGACGACGTCGAGGCCGGCCGGCCGCTCGTGCGGTGGGCCTTCTGCAAGCGGTCGGACGTTCTGGACGAGGCGCTCAGGCGGCTGGGGTCGGCGCCGCTGGCGCGGTAGTCACGCGGTCAGCCGAGGATGCGAACCGCCGTCCCGAAGCCGGCCACGGCAGACCCGCCAGCGAGGAGGTTGGCCAACGCCTGGGTCAGCGGCGTCCCCGAGGCGGCGGAGTAGGCGGGGCGTGCCAAGGCAATGCTCGACGGCCCGGGCGTGGACCTGATGGCCGCCGAGGCCGGCCTGCGGGTGGCGCGGCTGGCGCTCCTTCGAGGCGATCGCTCCACCGCCGAGGCGGCGGCGGAGGACGCCGCCACGCGGCTCCGCCGCCAGCGTCGCTCGAGCTGGACCCCCGCGCCGTGCTCGTGGCGGTCGCCGCGCGGTCGGTTCGGGTCCGCCTGCCCGCGCCCTGGATCGGATGGAGCGCACCCGCGCGGCGGCCTTGACGACGATCGTGCCGGCGAGCTCGGCCGGGGCGGAGGAGGCGCTCGGCGCACTGCGCGCCGTGCACGCGGAGATGCAGCGGGCGCGACGCGAGACGGGTGCCTACCCGGAGGAGCTGGTCAACCGGCAGGCCGAGGTCGAGGAGCGGGTGCGGCGGGCCGCGTGGGCGAGCGCCCCGGGGGACGTCGGGAAGGGGGAGGTCCGTCCCTCCGTCCCCGCGCTGCGCGACCTGCTCGTGGCACAGGTCCTGGTCGAGTACGACGTCCTCGACGGCCGCGTCGTCGCCGGCGTCCTGGAGCGGCGGCGCACCCGCCTCGTCCGGCTGGGGCCGGTCGACGAGGTACGCCGCGACGTCGAGGCACTGGTCATGCTGCTTCGCGCCATGGCTCACGGCGGTACTGGGGGTCGATGGGCCCGGTGCGCGCTGCCGCGGCGGACACGGTGGCTCGACTCGCCGTAGCGCTGGTCGACCCGCTGTCCCTGCCCCGCGATGCCACTGGAGTGGTAGTCGTGCCGCCTCAAGCCCCGCAGGGCGTGCCCTGGTCGGCCTCCACGACCGCCCGACCTCACCGGCACGGTCCAGGAGATCGAGGCACTGCGCGGCATCCACACCGACCCGACCGTCCTGGTGCCGCCGGAGAGCGGGATCGACCGCGTGCGGGAGGCGCTCGGCAACGCCCCACTGGTGCACCTGGCCTGCCACGGTCTGGTCCGGGTCGACAACCCGACCTTCTCGTCCCTGCTGCTCTCCGACGGCCACCTGACGTTGCACGAGGTGGACCGCCGGGGCGGCACGCCCTACCGGATGGTGCTCGCCGCGTGTGACGTGGGCGGCGGGGTCGCGCTCGCCGGCAACGAGATGCTCGGCTTCGCTGGGACGCTCCTCGCACGTGGCACGGCCGGGCTGGTGGCCAGCAGCGTGGCCGTCCCCGACGGGGAGGTGACTCCGCTCATGTGCGCCCTGCACGAGGAGCTGCGAGACGGGGCGACCCTCGCGGTGGCTCTGCACCGGGCGCGGCGGAGGGTCGACCCGGAGGACCCCGCCGGCTTCCCGGCGTGGTGCGCCTTCACGGCGTTCGGAGCCGGGTGACCTCCGAGGCGGCGGCCACCGGCTCCTGCTGCGCCAGCCCGATCCGCACGACGGGGTCGTCCGGACCGGGGCGAGCGCGGGGGAAGCGCTCCTGCCACGCGTGGAACGCCTCCGTGTAGCCCAGGTCGCCCGGGGTGAGCACGACGGCCCGGCCGTGCCAGAGGTCGCCGGCCAGGACGACGTCGACCTGGGCGCCGTGGTCGACGAACCGCCACCACCGCTTCCGCCGGGAGTCGCCGGCGAGGACTACGAGGGCGCCGTCGTGGGCGACGTACTGGACCGGGAGGGCGTGCACCCTCCCCGTACGGGGGCCGGTGTAGCGGAGCTCGAGCACGGCGCCCGACAGCAGGCGGTGGGCCGGTCCGCGGAGCAGGCCCAGGACGACGCGGTCCTGGTACCGGCGGGCTCGTGGCCCCTGCTCCTGCAGGCCGGGTACTGCGTAGCCGGTCACCGCACCCACGACGAGTCCGGCGAGGAGGCCGACCCCCGCCCCGTACAGGGCGAGGGCGGCGATCGACCACCCGCCGGGGACCACCGAGGCGCCCACCGTGATGATCGCGACCCCGATCGCCCAGGCGAGGGCATTGGCCCACACCCAGCGGCCGGGGCGGGCGACGTGGTGACGGAGCACGAGCGCCTGCGCGCCACCGAAGGCGACGCCGGCGAGAGCGCCACCCGCCGCGGCGACCGCTGCGATCAGCAGGATCGGCGGCTCTGCCGCAGAAGCCGCAGTGGTGTCGGCCGAGGCGGACATCAGCGCCGGCGGGAGGTTCCCGAGCACCCAGCCGGTGACGGCGACGGCGACCGTGGCGAGGACGAAGGGACGGCGTGGCAGCCCGGGCAACCACGGGGACAGCATCCGGTGCATCACCCAGCCGACCAGGGTGCCCTCGACGACGCCACCCAGAGCCGCTCCGGCGAGGACGACCAGGACCTCGGCCGGCCGGGAGGGTTCGCCGACGAGGATCAGGGCCACCCCGGCACACGCCGCAGCGGCCGCGATCCCCCCGGTCTCCGCGGCGCCGACGCCCAGCGTCCACCGCCCCCAGGACGGTGGCCGACGGAAGGCGCTTCCCGTCACACCTCCACCATGCGCGCGGGGCCGGTTCGGCGCACAGGCGCGGGCGGCCCCGCGGGGTGGGACCTTCGGCCCGAGGTCAGCCGACCGACGAGGCCTCCAGCCGGCGGACCAGGTCGTCGGCGGTGGCCTGGAGCTCCAGCGCGTACTGGCGGTCCTCGTGTGTCTGCTGCTCGTAGGTGTCCAGGCGCTGGCTGATCCGGCTGAGCAGCGACGCGAACGCGCGGACCTCGTCCTCGTTCAGCACGACCTGTCGACTCATGACTCCGCCTTCCCTCGCTGGACCCGGGCCCCCATCCTGGCCCGCATCCCCGGTCCAGGTCGACCGAACGGGCCGCTGCACCGTCCCGGCGTCGGGATTGCCACGGCTCCGCCGGGGGAGTGCAGTGGTGACGTGACCCGATCCCTGCTCTGCCTGGTCCGCTGGCACAAGTGGCTGAAGCGATACGCCGACGACGGTGCGGTCTCGCTGGTGTGCCGGCGGTGCGGTCGCGAGGGTGAGGCCGGTCGAGGGGTGTGGGGCTACTCCGACTACACCTGAGCTCCGGTCGCCCCTTCAGTGGCCGCGGGCGATCCACTCCTCGAGGTGCCCGGCCTCGGCTGCGACCGTGGTGCTGTCACCGTGGCCCGTACGGACGACGGTGTCCGGCGGCAGGGTGAGCAGCCGGGTACGGATGCTCTCGATGATCGTGTCGAAGTCGCTGTAGGAGCGGCCCCCGGTCGCCCCGGGCCCTCCTTGGAAGAGGGTGTCGCCCGAGAGGACCGTGCCCAACGCGGGCACGTGGAGGGAAACGGCGCCGGGAGCGTGGCCCGGGGTGTGCAGCACGTGGACGTCGATGCCGGCGACCTGGATGACCTGGCCGTCGGCGAGGTCGACGTCCCAGGTCGTGTGCGGGTGGATCATCCGCCACAGCGGCTCGTCGTCGGGGTGGAGCAGCACGGGGGCCCCGAAACGCTCACCGGCCTCGGGGGCGTAGCGGCAGTGGTCGTCGTGGCCGTGCGTGCACACGACGCCGACGACCTTGCGTGAGCCGACTAGGGAGGCGACCGCGGAGACGTCGTGGGCCGGGTCGACGACGAGGCACTCGGAGTCGTCGCCGACGACCCAGACGTTGTTGTCGACGTCGAAGGTCTCGCCGTCGAGGCTGAAGGTGCCCGAGGTGACGACGTGGTCGACGCGGGCGCGGCCCTCGTTCGGCATGTTCCCTCCATACGCGCTGGCGGACAGGCCTGATCATGCAGGAGTCTGGCGACCGGCGCCGCGTGTGGCCCCCGGGGACGGGGGTAGGACGTCGGGCGCCCGGTCCGGACGCACGGAGTCGTCCGCGACCGTTGGGTCTGTCCCGCGGGAGTCGCGGGGCTCAGAGCGAGCGGGAGGCAGCATGACCGACGAGACGACCACCCCGGAGCACGGTCCCGCCGACGGCGGTGCCGGCGGACTGCCCGGACAGCACGACGGCGGCGCCGACGGCGGCGCCGACTCGGGTGCCGACAGCGGCGCCGACGGCGGGGCGGACGGCGGGGCGGACGGCGGCGCCGACAGCGGGGCGCATGGTCCGGCGGACGGCGGCGCGAGCGGCCTCCCGGGTGAGCAGGACGGCGGGGCGGATGGCGGAGCCGACGCCGGCGCGGACGGTGGGGCCGACGGTGGGGCCGACGGCGGCGCCAGCCGGCTCTGACCTGCCGATGACACAGGCTCCTGACCGCCGGGCGTCCCGGTCCTCCGGGCGCCCGGCGCTCGTCCGCTGCGTCAACGTCCCGGCGGAGGACTTTGCGGCCCGCTACTGGGGGCGCTTGCCGCTCCTGTCGGCGGCCGACACGCTGCCGGGCGACTTCTCCGACCTGCTCGACCTCCCGGCCGTCGACGAGCTGCTGTCGCGGCGTGGCCTCCGGACGCCGTTCCTCCGCCTGGCCAAGGACGGCCAGGTCGTGCCCACGGGCCGGTTCACCCGCGGCGGGGGCGCGGGAGCGGCAATCGGCGACCAGGTCGCCGACGACCGCGTGCTCGACCTTGTCGTGGACGGCTCCACGGTGGTCCTGCAGGGGCTGCACCGCACCTGGCCGCCGCTGGTCGACTTCGCCACCCAGCTGGCCGTCGACCTCGGGCATCCGGTACAGGTCAACGCCTACGTCACGCCACCGCAGGCGCAGGGCTTCTCCGCGCACTACGACGTGCACGACGTCTTCGTGCTGCAGGTGGCGGGTGAGAAGCACTGGACCATCCACGAGCCGGTCCTCGAGGCGCCGTTGCGCGACCAGCCGTGGACCGACCGCCGAGCGGCCGTTCGGGAGCGGGCCGCCGAGCCGCCCGTGATCGACGCGGTGCTGCGGGCGGGCGACGCGCTCTACCTGCCCCGGGGCTATGTGCACTCGGCGCGGGCGCTGGGTGGCGTCAGCGCCCACCTGACCGTCGGGGTGCACGCAGTGACCCGCTACGTCGTGGCCGAGGCACTGCTCGCTGCCGCCGCCGACGAGGTCGCGTTGCGGGGCTCGTTGCCGCTCGGCCTGGACCTCGCGGACGGCGAGTCGTTGCGGGACGAGGTCGCCGCCACCGTCCGGGCGCTGGTGGCCCGCCTCGAGGGCGCCGGGCCCGACGAGGTTGTGTCCGCCCTTCGCCGTACGGTCTGGTCGCAGACGCGCCCGGAGCCGCTCGGCCCGTTGGCGGTCGCCGACGCCGTCGCGCGGCTGGACAAGGGCTGGCGGGTGCGCGCCCGGCTGGGTATCCGGGCCCACGTTCGTACGGGAGATGGCGGGGTCGAGGCCGACCTGGGCGACCGCGTGGTGGCACTGCCGGGGGGTTCGGCGGACGCCGTGCGGGCGCTCCTCGGCGGCGGGGTGGTCGTGGTCGGGGAGCTGCCCGGGCTGGCGGTCGACGAGCAGGTGGAGCTGGTCCGGCGGATGCTCCGCGAGGGTCTCGTGGTACCCGTGGAGGCGTGAACGCCGCCGACCGCCCCTTCCGCTGCAGCGATGCCGCGGAGGCGCGAGGCGACCTCGGCTTCGCGACGGCGGCGCCGGCGGGGCGGTGGCTCCTGGTGGAGGTGCCGGGGCCGTGGGGCCCGGACGCGGTCCTCGAGTCGCCACTGGACCTCGACGTGGCGCGGGGGCTGGTGCTCCTCGCCGACGAGGCGGGGGCCCGGCTGACGCTGATCCGGCGGCCCGGGCGGGCGCCGGAGACCGCCGTGCGGCACTGGGCCGTGGCCGACTGCGACCCCGGGCAGGAGGCGATCACCTGGGGGACGTACGGGCGGGACGAGGAGCTGCTCGACGTGCCGGTCGACCCGCACCGCGACCCCTCGCCCGAACCCGCCTACCTCGTCTGCACGCACGGCCGGCACGACCAGTGCTGCGCGATCCGCGGCCGGCCGGTGGCGACGGCCCTGGCCGCGCTGCGACCCGGCCAGGTGTGGGAGTGCTCCCACATCGGTGGGGACCGCTTCGCGGCCAACGTGGTGGTGCTGCCGCACGGGCTCTACTACGGGCGCGTGACCCCGGCCGGGGCGGTCGACGTCGTGTCGTCGTACGAGGCGGGGCGGGTGCTGCCGGACCTGCTGCGGGGGCGGTCGGCGTTCCCCGACGCGGCGCAGGCGGCGCAGCACTTCGCGCGGGCCGAGCTGGGGGAGCTGCGGATCGACGCCCTGGAGCCCATGGCGGTGCGGCCGTTGGGGCCCGTCGGAGCGTGGGAGGTCGAGCTCGCGCGGGAGTCCGCGCCGGTCGTCGTGCGGGTGCAGGCCGTGATGGCGCCGGACCTGGAGCAGCTGACGTGCCGGGCGTTGCGGCCGGGGCGGCGGAGGTCGTACGAGCTGGTGGCGCTGGAGGTCTCCTGAGCCGGACCTGGCCGGGTCTCTCGCGTGATCAGCGTGTGGCCGAGCTCCCGGCCAGCGCGACGTGCAGCACTCAGCGATCATGCTGCGTCGATCCGGTGATCGGCGTGGGGTCAGCATCCCGGGTGGCGCGACCCGTGCCACACGGTGATCATCGCCGACCTGGCACCCGAGGGGCGGCCGCTGCGCATCGGGGCCGGTCATGATCACTGTGTGGGCCGCATCCCGGGATCTGGGACCCCAGCCTCACGGTGATCTCCCCCGGCAGCCAGCCGGCTCACCTCGCCGCACGCACCACCAGCGCGTCTTTGTCCTCGGCCAGGTCCACGACCACGATGTCGCCGTCCCGCACCTCGCCGCTCAGGATCGACCGGGCCAGCGAGTCACCGATCGCCGACTGCACCAACCGCCGCAGCGGCCGGGCGCCGTAGACCGGGTCGTAGCCGGTGAGCGCCAGCCACTCCCGCGCTGCGTCCGAGACCTCGAGCACCATGCGACGCTCCGCCAGCCGGGCGGCCAGCTGGTCCACCTGCAGGTCGACGATCCGCGCCAGCTCCGCGGAGCCGAGCGGGTCGAAGACGACGATCTCGTCCAGCCGGTTGAGGAACTCCGGCTTGAAGGACGACCGCACGACGCCCAGGACGGCCTCGCGCTTGGCGGCCTCGTCGATCGACGGGTCGGCCAGGTAGGCCGAGCCGAGGTTCGAGGTCAGGATGAGGATCGCGTTGCGGAAGTCGACCGTCCGACCCTGCCCGTCGGTCAGCCGACCGTCGTCGAGCACCTGCAGCAGGACGTCGAAGACCTCCGGGTGCGCCTTCTCCACCTCGTCCAACAGCACCACGCTGTACGGGCGCCGCCGCACCGCCTCGGTGAGCTGGCCGCCCTCCTCGTACCCGATGTAGCCGGGCGGCGCCCCGACCAGCCGGGCGACGGAGTGCTTCTCGCCGTACTCGCTCATGTCGATCCGGACCATCGCCCGGTCGTCGTCGAAGAGGAAGCCCGCGAGCGCCTTGGCCAGCTCCGTCTTGCCGACGCCCGTCGGGCCGAGGAAGAGGAAGGAACCGGTCGGGCGATCGGGGTCGGCGATCCCGGCCCGCGTCCGCCGGACGGCATCGGACACCGCCCGTACTGCGGCCTGCTGCCCGACCACGCGGCGCCCCAGCTCCACCTCCATCCGCAGGAGCTTGGCGGTCTCGCCCTCGAGGAGCCGACCGGCGGGGATGCCGGTCCAGGCAGCGACGACCGCGGCGATGTCGTCGGCCCCCACCTCCTCCTTGACCATGGCGTCGGCGACGCTCTCCTCGGCCTGCTCGCTGGCCTGGGCCAGCTGCTTCTCCAGCTCGGGGATGCGGCCGTAGAGGAGCTCCGACGCCCGGGCGAGATCCCCCTCGCGCTGGGCGCGGTCGGCCTGGCTGCGCAGCTCGTCGATCTGCTCCTTGAGCTCGCCGACCCGGTTGAGCCCGGACTTCTCGCGCTCCCACCTGGCCTCGAGGCTGCGCAGCTCCTCCTCGCGGTCCGCCATCTCGGCGCGCAGCGCCACCAACCGCTCCTGGGAGGCCTCGTCGACCTTCTTGGTCGCGCTCGCTCCCTCGCTCGTCCCGCGCTCGGTCGTTCGCCGCTCCACCTCGTTGGCGAGCGCGTACTCCTCCATCTTCATCCGGTCGACCTGCCGCCGGAGCGTGTCGATCTCGACCGGGCTGGAGTCGATCTCCATACGCAGTCGCGAGGCCGCCTCGTCGACGAGGTCGATCGCCTTGTCGGGCAGCTGCCGGCCGGTGATGTAGCGGTGCGACAGGGTCGCCGCCGCCACCAGGGCGGCGTCGGAGATCCGGACCTTGTGGTGCGCCTCGTACCGCTCCTTCAGACCACGCAGGATGGCGACGGTGTCCTCGACGCTCGGCTCCCCCACGTACACCTGCTGGAACCGGCGCTCCAGCGCTGCGTCCTTCTCGATCCGCTCGCGGTACTCGTCCAGCGTCGTGGCGCCGACCATGCGGAGCTCGCCGCGAGCGAGCATCGGCTTGAGCATGTTGCCGGCGTCCATCGCGGAGTCACCACCGGCACCGGCACCGACGACCGTGTGCAGCTCGTCGATGAAGGTGACGACCTGGCCCTCGCTGGCCTTGATCTCGTCGAGGACGGCCTTGAGCCGCTCCTCGAACTCCCCGCGGTACTTCGCGCCGGCCAGCATCGCGCCCAGGTCGAGAGCGACCAGTCGCTTGCCCTTGAGCGACTCGGGCACGTCGCCGTCGGCGATCCGCTGGGCCAGCCCCTCGACGACGGCAGTCTTGCCGACGCCGGGCTCGCCGATGAGGACGGGGTTGTTCTTGGTCCGGCGGCTGAGCACCTGGACGACCCGGCGGATCTCCTCGTCGCGGCCGATGACCGGGTCGATCTTGCCCTCACGGGCGCGCTCGGTGAGGTCGACGCCGTACTTCTGCAGCGCCTCGAAGGTCCCCTCGGGGTCCGGGCTCGTGACGCGCTGGCCGCCGCGGATCCGGTCCAGCGCCTCGACCAGGGCGTCGGCGCTGACCTGGTGACGGGCCAGCAACGTACGGGTGGGGGACTCCACCTCGGTCAGGCCGAGCAGCAGGTGCTCGGTCGAGACGTAGTCGTCGCCACGGGTCCTGGCCCGCTCGCCGGCGCTCGCGAGCACCCGCTGCAGCGCACCCGACGCCTGCGGCGCACTGACCGTCGCGCCGGAGCCGGACGGCAGAGCCTCGACGGCCGTGTCGGCGTCACGGCGCAGCCCCGCGGCATCGGCACCGAGGGCCGAGAGCAGCGCGATCGGAATGCCCGTGTCGTCCTGAAGCAGAGCCCACAGCAGGTGGGCCGGCTCCAGCGTGGGGTTGCCGGCCGTGACGGCACGGCGCTGGGCGCTCGCGACGGCCTCATTGGCCTTCGTCGTGAACTTCTCGGGCATCGGAACTGTCCCCCTCACCGGGTTCGCTGTCGTCGTCTCTCTGTGGATCAACGCTCGCAGAGTTGAGTCTGTTCCACTCAACTTCGCTGCGGGCGAGGTCGCTCACGACCGATCCGCGCGCCAGGACTCGGGTCGCCAGAGGTCGAGCGGACGGCCGGTCGTCCGCCCACCGGCCGGTAGCGCGCGCCGCGGCCCCACCACGTGGGTGCGCCGCCGCAGCTCGCGCCGGAGCAGCTCGAGCTGAGCCTCCATCCGTACGGCGTGGGCCCGGAGCTCGTCGACGTCGCGCTGCAGCTCGATGATCCGCTTGATCCCGGCCAGGTTGACACCCTCCTCCTGGGAGAGGCGCTGCACCTCGCGGAGCTCGGCGATGTCGCGCAGCGAGTAGCGGCGCCCGCCACCTCCCGTACGGCCGGGGGTGACCAGGCCCAACCGGTCGTACTGCCGCAGGGTCTGCGGGTGCATGCCGGCCAGCTGGGCAGCGACCGAGATCACGTAGATCGGGGTGTCGTCGGCGAGCTCGTAGGCACCGGCCGGGCCGACGACGAAGCGGGGGTCGCGGGGCACGGCCGCCTCCTCAGCGACCGGCGGCGGCGCGCAGCAGCTCGGCACGCACGTCGTCGCCGGAGGTCGCGTCGCGGAAGGCCTCGAGGGCCTCCTTGGCCGCCCCGTCGACCCGCTGCGGGACGGCCACCTCGACCGTGACGAGCAGGTCGCCGCGCGTCCCGTCGGCTCGCCGCGCCCCCTTGCCCCGTACGCGGAAGGTACGGCCGTTCGGCGTGCCCGGCGGGATCTTGAGGGTGACGGGGTGGCCGCCCAGCGTCGGCACCCGGATCTCGGCGCCGAGCGTCGCCTCGGGGAAGGTGACCGGCACGGAGACGGTCAGGTGCTCGCCCTTGCGGCCGAAGACCGGGTGCGGCTGGACGTGCACCGTGACGTAGAGGTCGCCGGCCGGACCGCCGCGCTCCCCGGGAGCGCCCTTGGCGCGCAGGCGGATGCGCCGGCCGTCGCCGACGCCCGCCGGGATGCGGACCTGCATGGTGTGGCTGGTCGTCCCCCGGCCGGAACCGTGGCAGACGGGGCACGGTTCGTCGACGACCAGGCCCCGTCCCTTGCAGTCGCGGCACGGCTCGGACAGCGCGAACCGGCCCGAGTCGGTGCTGGTGTGGCCGGTGCCGGAGCAGGTCGGGCACACGCGCGGGACCGTGCCGGCCTTGGCACCCGTCCCGGCGCAGGCGGTGCACGCCGCCGCGCTGGTCATGCGCAGCGGGACGGTGACGCCCTCGACGGCCTCGGAGAAGCCGATCGTCACCTCGCTCTCGACGTCGGCACCGCGGCGTCCGGGCGCGGTCGACCGAGTGCGCGGGCTGAAGATGCCGCCGAACACGTCGCCCAACCCGCCGGTACCGGTCCCGGCCGTACCGGGCTGGCCGAAGAGGTCACCCAGGTCGAAGGTGAAGGAGCCGTTGCCGGCCCCTCCACCTCCGCCCGGGACCCGGAAGCCACCGGAGCCGAAGAGGGTGCGCGCTTCGTCGTACTCCTTGCGCTTGCCGGGGTCGGAGAGCACGGAGTAGGCCTCCGAGACCTCCTTGAACCGCGTCTCCGCCGCCGTGTCGTCACGGTTGCGATCCGGGTGCAGCTGACGCGCGAGCTTGCGGTAGGCCTTCTTGACATCGTCAGCGGAGGCGTCCTTGGGGACGCCGAGGACCTTGTAGTAGTCCTTCTCGATCCAGTCCTTGGTGCTC
The DNA here is from genome assembly GCA_035462375.1 of Jiangellales bacterium. Taxonomy (GTDB): domain Bacteria; phylum Actinomycetota; class Actinomycetes; order Jiangellales; family Jiangellaceae; genus DASTQL01. The sequence goes on along the minus strand of DATHUJ010000183.1, from coordinate 1,855 downwards.
ATCGGCGTCCCCTCCTCTCCCGTCCGGTGGAGGCCTCAGGCCTCGGTGTCCTCGCCGTCCGGCAGTGCAGCGGTGGGCTCGGCCACCGCCACCCGCGCCGGCCGGATCACCCGCTCGCCGAACCGGTAGCCCGGCATGAGGATCTCGGTGCAGGTGGCCACCACGACGTCGTCGGAGTAGCCGTGCATGAGGGCCTCGTGGACGGTCGGGTCGAACTCGTCGCCCGGCTCGCCGTAGCGAACCAGGCCCAGCTTTGACGTCGTCTGCTCGAGCGCCTCGCCGACGCTCTTGAAGCCGCCGGTGAGGTCACCGTGCTCGCGCGCCCGGCCGATGTCGTCGAGAACCGGCAGCAGCTCGCCCATCACCGTAGCCACGGCGTTGTCGCGTACGGCCTCCCGGTCGCGCTCGACCCGCCGGCGGTAGTTGACGTATTCGGCCTGGAGCCGGCGCAGGTCCTCCAGGCGCTCGCCCGCCTCGCGGCGGGCCTGGTCGAGCTCCTGACCGAGGTCCTCGATACCGGCGATCTCATCGGCGAGCTCGCGCTCCATCCGGGCGCCTTCGTCGGACTGGTCGGGTCGGTCGGTCCGGTTGCCTGCGCCGCCCGCCGGTCCGGAGGGCGCGGGACCCGGCGGCGTGCCCGGGTCCCGCACCTGGCCGGTGAGCGGGTCGATGCGGCGGCGGTCCCGGATCATGGGCTCGCCCTGCTCGTACCGCTCCTCCTGGCTCACTTGTCTCCCTTGTCCTCGTCCACGATCTCGGCGTCGACCACATCCTCGTCGGCGCCGGTCGACTCCCCGGCAGAGCCGGCCGACGTACCGGTCTCGTCGCCGGCTGAGCCGGCAGCGGCCTCGGAGGGGGCGGCGCTGGCGTACATCGCCGCGCCGAGGCTCTGGCTGGTCGTGGCGAGCTTCTCGGTCGCCGCCTTGATACCGGCGGTGTCGTTGCCCTCGAGCTGCTTCTTGAGCTCCTCCACGGCCGACTCGACCTCGGCCTTGACCGACGCGGTCTGCTCGCCCTCGAGCTTGTCGGCGTTGTCGGCCAGGAATTTCTCGGTCTGGTAGACGAGCGACTCCGCCTGGTTGCGGGACTCCGCGGCCTCGCGGCGCTTGTGGTCCTCCTCCGCGTAGTCCTCGGCCTCGCGCATCATCCGCTCGATGTCCTCCTTGGGCAGCGCGGAACCGCCCGTGATGGTCATCGACTGTTCCTTGCCCGTCCCGAGGTCCTTGGCGGATACGTGCACGATGCCGTTGGCGTCGATGTCGAAGGTGACCTCGATCTGCGGGATGCCACGCGGCGCCGGCGGGAGCCCGGTGAGCTCGAAGTTGCCCAGGCTCTTGTTGCTGCGGGCCATTTCGCGCTCGCCCTGGTAGACCTGGATCATCACCGACGGCTGGTTGTCCTCGGCCGTCGTGAAGACCTCCGAGCGCTTGGTCGGGATCGTCGTGTTGCGCTCGATGATCTTGGTCATGATGCCGCCCTTGGTCTCGATGCCGAGGGACAGCGGGGTCACGTCGAGCAGCAGGACGTCCTTGACCTCACCCTTGAGCACGCCGGCCTGCAGGGCGGCGCCCACGGCGACGACCTCGTCCGGGTTGACGCCCTTGTTGGGCTCCTTGCCGGCAGTCAGCTCCTTGACGACGTCGACGACCGCCGGCATCCGGGTCGAGCCGCCGACGAGCACGACGTGGTCGATCTGGTCGACGTTGATGCCGGCGTCCTTGATCACCTGGCGGAACGGTGCCTTGGTGCGGTTGAGCAGGTCGACGGTCATCTGCTCGAACTGGGCCCGGGTGAGCGACTCGTCGACATGGACGGGGTTCTTCTCCGCGTCCTGGGCGATGTAGGGCAGGCTGAT
>DATHUJ010000182.1:0-3721 GCA_035462375.1 Jiangellales bacterium | reverse complement strand
CTCGTCGAGCGGCAGCCGTCGATGACGCCCCGGCGGCGGCCCGGTTCGCGCTTGCACTTGACTCGTCGTGGCAGAGGGCATCCGCTGGCTCGGCGAGCCAGGTCCTGTCGCGGGACGGCAATCCCTCCCGGACCCCCGCTGACGTGGGGGTGGCCGCTGCCACGACCGTGGGGCTGGTCGCTTGGAACAACCTGGTTGCTGCCCGTCCCTGGCATGCACGCCATTACGTGTTCGCGAATCTCGTGGGCACCGTGGCCCTTCTCACGGTCGGGCGCCTGCGAGGGGTTTCCGCGGGTGAGTTGGGTCTGTCCTCGCATCGGGTCGCCGCGGGTGCGCGCGCCGGTGCCGCGGTCGGCGCGCCGATCATGGCGTTCTGGGCGGCCGCCGTCGTTTCCCCCCACCGGGCGCGGCTCCGGGACGCCCGCGTGGCCGGCTTGTCGGCCCGGGCCGTCGGCTACCAGGCCGCGGTCAGGGTGCCGCTGGGCACGGCCGTGTGGGAGGAGGTGGCGTTTCGGGCTGTGTTGCCGGCGCTGCTGCGCCGGGTCATGTCGGCGCGGACGGCGGGCATGGTGAACGCCGTCGTGTTCGGTCTCTGGCACATCCGTCCGACGCTGGACGCTGCTCGTCTCAACGGCATTGCGATGACCAGACGCCGCCGGAGCGCGGCCTGCGCGGGCGCGGTCGTTGCGGGAGCGTTGGTCGACGTGCTGCTGTCGTTCCTGCATCGGTGGTGTGGGAGTCTGCTGGCCCCGACCCTCGTGCACATTGCCAGCAATTCCGGCGGCACGGTCGCCGCCGCTGTAGCCGGACGCGCACGTCCGTACCGACCACACCGCCGGTCTGTCGCGGGGCGGCGCTTCTCCCGGAGGTGGTGTCTGGCAATACCGTTCTGGGCATGGCGATGACATCGCGGTTGAGCGAGGCTGATGACCGACTTCTCACCGCGCGGGCGCGCAGCGAAGGGCGCAGCAAGCAGGAAGTGGCCCGGGAGGCGATCCACGTCTACCTCACCGACCAGGTCCGACGCGTCGAGGACCTGGAGGACGAGCTGGCCATCGCCCGCTACCAGCTGTGCAAGCAGTTGGGCGAGGTCACCTACGTCTCGCAGGCCGAGGTCCGGTCGTCGTTGGGGCTTCCGCCGGCGCCGCGTCGGAGCGCGAGCGCTTGACCTGCGAGGTCGTCTGGGCCGACGAGGCGTTCGAGGCGGCCCAGGTCTTCATGTTCGATGACCCGCGGGGCTGGCCGCAGTGTTCGACACCGTGGATGACCTGGCCAGCCACCCGCGTCCGCAGGAGCCAGGATGGACGTCATCCACCCGGGCCGAAGCCGCTGAGGTTCCGGCGGCCCGCTGCCTCCTCGGCCTCCTGCTGCGCGTTACGCCTCGACGTACACCGTCATGGGCATGACGACCCCGTGCGACTCCGCCTGGGCGGCCACCTCCGGTGGCAGCGAGGAGAGCATCGCCTTGAGTCCCTCCAGGTCGTCGACGTCGAACGTCACGGCGGCCTGACTGCTCCCGTCCATGGCGACCAGGTCGGTGAGCTCCGTGGCGCCCGGCAGGGCCGCGACTCGCTCGGCGTTCCCGCCGAGCCAGCGGTCGACGTCCTTGACGGCGTGGGTGATGACGATTCTCGGCATTTCGGTCCTCCTCGTGAGATGTCCACAGCCCGGAGCCCGGTACCACCCTCCGTGGGCGGGCTGCTGCCTACGCCGGCGCCCCGGTGGGGACGACGCCGATCTGCTGCATGACCGAGAGCATGTCCGCGACACCCCAGTGCTCGCAGAGCAGCCCCGCGCCGTCGAACCGCATGATGTCGATGAGCTCCATGTCGATGCCCGTACCGGTCGGCGGCACACCGAAGAACTCCCCCTGGTGGGTCCCCGTGACCCTGACCCGGGCCACGGTCTTGTCCCCGTCGGCGATGAGGTCCTCGACGTTCATCCGGAAGTCGGGGAAGGAGGTCAGCAGCCCCCGGAAGAAGTCGAGCATCCCCTCCTTCGTGGTGGGAAAGCCCAGCCCGCCCTGGTGCTCGACGAAGTCGTCCGAGACCAGGTCGCCGAAGCCGGCGAGGTCTCCCGCGTTGATCAGGTCGTACGTGCTCCGCATGGTCGCCGCGTGGTCCACCGTGGCACCCCTTGTCCGTGGTTGCAGCGTGCGTCGCTGCTGCGCTCGACACTGCGCGCGCCGGGCGGCGGAGACATCACTCGATCGTGTGATGGACGACGGCGGCGAGGGCGACCCGGTTCGACACGCCGAGCTTGGCGAACACGTGCCGGAGGTGGGTGTTGACGGTGTGCGGCGAGATGTAGAGCTGCCTGGCCACGGCGCCGTTCGTGAGTCCCTCCGCCACCAGCCGCGACACCGCCTGCTCGGTCGTAGTGAGGCTCTCTCCCAGCCGCTCGCCGGCCGGTGCCTGGACCCGCGCGGGCCGGGCCGTACGCCGAGTGCGCGCAAGCGCCCCCGGACGCGGCCCGCCCAGGCAGCGGCGCCCGCCCGCTCGTACCGTTCCAGTGCCTCCACCAGCAGCGCAGCCGACTCGTCGCGCCGCCCACCCTCGGCGAGCAGCCTCGCCGCGTCCTCGCACGCGCCGGCGTGCTCGACCAGGAGCGGCGCCTGGCGGGCGAGCGAGACGGCTTGGAGCATCGGCTCGACCTCGCCGTCGACCATGCCCCGGCAGCGCAGCGCCAGGGACTGCACCGTCGGCACCTCCGACGCCAGTGCCGCTCCCTCGACAACGGCGTCCGCCAGCTCGGCCGCGACGTCACGATGACCCAGCGCAAGGGCCAGGCGTACGAGGTCGGGCGCGAGGCAGCGGTGGTAGAAGCGGCTCCCCCGTGCGGCGTCGTACCGCCAGCACCGCAGGAGCAGGTCATAGGCAGCCTGGTGATCACCCTCGGCCGCCCGCAGCCCCGCCACCGCGAAGGCGAGGACGCCGGCGTTGTAGGCCAGCTGGTCGCCGTCCAGGCCGGCGGCGAGCCCGGCGGCCAGCTCGCCCGCGGTCCGGAGGTCCCCGACAGCGGTTGCCACGATGGCCCGGTACGCGAGCGACTGGGTCACCAGGAGGGGGTTGCCCTTCTCCTGCGCGGCCTGACCGCCGGCGATCAGGCCGGGTACGGCGTCGTCCCACTCCCCGACGGCGTACGACGCCTGGGCGTCGGCCAGGAGGGTCTCGGAGAGCCACCACCCTGCGCCGAACTCGTCGTCGAGCGCAGCCCGGTACGCCGCTCGCGCGTCGGCGACGCGGTCACAGTCGAACAGCGCCAGGCCGAGGAAGAACTTCGGCTGCAGCGGCAGCGCTCTGGTGTCCGGCGAGTCCGCAGCCAGCAGAGCTGCCCGCCGGGCGTGGGTAAGCGCTTCACCGAAGCGGCCCTGCCGGCCCACCGCCACCATCGACGCCGTCAGCGCCCACACCGTCATCGCCGGGTCGCTCGCCTGCTCGGCGATGGCGAGTCCGTCGGCGGCCGATGCCTCACCCGCCCCCGGGTGGCCCGTGTAGGTCTGGGCCCAGCTCTGCTGGGCGAGCATCAGCACCTGGTCGGAGGGCTGTAGCCGGGCGGAGCCGGCGAGGCTGGCCCGGACGACCTCGACCAGCTCGTCGGCACGGTTCTGCAGGGCCAGTGCCCCGACGAGCGCCACGCGCAGCGGTGTGTCCACCTCCGTCGCGTGGTGCCGGGCGAGCATCGTCTGCGCCCGCGCCGACGCCTCACCCACCTGCCCGGC
>DATHUJ010000181.1:0-37847 GCA_035462375.1 Jiangellales bacterium | reverse complement strand
GTGAACGGGTTGAGGTCCGGGTACTTGTCGTGCAGGACCTTGGTGATGGCCGCCGTCAGCGTCGTCTTCCCGTGGTCGATGTGACCGATGGTGCCGATGTTGACGTGCGGCTTGGTCCGCTCGAACTTCGCCTTCGCCACTGTGGGGTCCCTCCTTGAGAGGACTCGTGTCTGCCGGTGTCGGTGAGGCTGGCGGCCAGCCGACGGGGTCTACGGGTTGCCGGACGGGGTGAGCCTGCGCTCACTCCCCCCGGACCTTCTTGATGATCTCCTCGGCGACGTTGCGGGGAACCTCGGCGTAGGAGTCGAACTGCATGGAGTAGCTTGCCCGGCCCTGGGTCTTGCTGCGGAGGTCCCCGACGTAGCCGAACATCTCCGAGAGAGGGACGAGCGCCTTGACCACGCGCGCGCCGGCTCGTTCCTCCATGGCCTGGATCTGGCCACGGCGGGAGTTCAGGTCGCCGATGACCTCACCCATGTAGTCCTCGGGCGTGGTCACCTCGACCGCGAACATCGGCTCCAGGAGCACCGGGTCCGCGCGGCGGGCCGCCTCCTTGAACGCCATCGAGCCGGCGATCTTGAAGGCGAGCTCGGAGGAGTCGACGTCGTGGTAGGCGCCGTCGCGCAGGGTCACCTTGACGTCGACGAGCGGGTAGCCGGCCAGGACACCGAAATCCATCGCCTCCTGGCAGCCCTCGTCGACGGCGGGGATGTACTCGCGCGGGATCCGGCCGCCGGTCACCGCGTTGACGAACTCGTAGCCGCCGTCGCCGCCGCCGCCCGTGGGCTCGAGGTCGATGATGACCCGGCCGAACTGGCCGGACCCACCGGTCTGCTTCTTGTGGGTGTACTCGACCTTCTCCACCTTGCGACGGATGGTCTCGCGGTAGGCGACCTGCGGCTTGCCGACGTTGGCCTCGACCTTGAACTCGCGGCGCATTCGGTCGACCAGCACCTCCAGGTGCAGCTCACCCATCCCGGCGATGATCGTCTGGCCGGTGTCGTCGTCGGTGCGGACCTGGAAGGTGGGGTCCTCCTCGGCCAGCCGCTGGATGGCCGTGCCGAGCTTCTCCTGGTCGCCCTTGCTCTTCGGCTCGATGGCGACGTGGATCACCGGGGCCGGGAACTCCATCGACTCGAGGATCACCGGCGACTCCGGGCCGCAGAGGGTGTCACCGGTCGTGGTGTTCTTGAGCCCCATGACCGCGACGATCGAGCCAGCACTCGCCTTCTCGATCTCCTCGCGCTTGTTGGCGTGCATCCGGTAGATCTTGCCGATCCGCTCCTTGTTGCCCTTCGTGCTGTTGAGCACCTGGGTGCCCGCGGTGAGCGTGCCGGAGTAGATCCGGACGAAGGTGAGCTTGCCCAGGTGGGGGTCGCTCATGATCTTGAACGCCAGCGTGGACAGGGGCGCCTCGGAGTCGGGCTCGCGGGCGATGACCTCGTCCTCGTTGCCGACGGCGTGGCCCTCGACGGCACCGATGTCCAGCGGCGAGGGGAGGTAGCGGACGACGGCGTCCAGCATCGGCTGGACGCCCTTGTTCTTGAACGCCGAGCCACAGAGGACCGGGGTCGCCTTGCCGGCGATCGTCGCGCGCCGGATCGCGGCGATGAGCTCCTCGTCGCCGGGCTCCTCGCCCTCGAGGTAGAGCTCCATCATCGCGTCGTCGTTCTCGGCGATGCCCTCGAGCAGCTTGTCGCGGTACTCCTGCGCCGCCTCGGTGTGCGTGGCCGGGATGTCGACCGTCTGGTACATCTCGCCCAGGGCCGCTTCCTCGCTCCACACCAGGGCCCTCATCCCGATGAGGTCGATGACACCCTTGAAGTCGGCCTCCGCGCCGATCGGCAGCTGGACCACGAGCGGTACGGCGTTGAGCCGCGTGACGATCATGTCCACGCAGCGGTGGAACTCCGCACCCACGCGGTCCATCTTGTTGACGAAGCAGATACGCGGGACGTTGTACTTCGTCGCCTGCCGCCAGACCTGCTCCGACTGGGGCTCGACGCCGGCGACGCCGTCGAAGACGGCGACGGCACCGTCGAGGACACGCAGCGAGCGCTCGACCTCGACCGTGAAGTCGACGTGGCCCGGGGTGTCGATGATGTTGATGGTGTGGCCGTCCCACTCGCAGGTGGTGGCGGCCGACGTGATCGTGATGCCGCGCTCCTGCTCCTGCTCCATCCAGTCCATCGTGGCGGCGCCGTCGTGGACCTCGCCGATCTTGTAGTTGATGCCGGTGTAGTAGAGGATCCGCTCGGTGGTCGTGGTCTTGCCCGCGTCGATGTGGGCCATGATGCCGATGTTGCGCACCTGGGCCAGGTCGACGGCGCGAAGGTCGGTCGCCATGCGGTGGGGTCGCTTTCTCGTCTGCTCGGGAGCGGCGGCGGGGCCGGGACCTACCAGCGGTAGTGGGCGAAGGCCTTGTTGGACTCGGCCATCTTGTGGGTGTCCTCGCGGCGCTTGACGCTGGCGCCCAGGCCGTTGGAGGCATCGAGGATCTCGTTCATCAGACGCTCGGTCATCGTCTTCTCGCGGCGCTGCCGGGAGTAGGTGACCAGCCAACGCAGGGCCAACGTGGTCGAGCGGCTGGCGCGGACCTCGACGGGCACCTGGTAGGTCGCGCCGCCCACCCGGCGGCTGCGGACCTCCAGCGTCGGCTTGACGTTGTCGAGGGCCCGCTTGAGGGTGACGACGGGGTCGGTGCCGGTCTTGTCACGGCAGCCCTCCAGGGCGCCGTAGACGATCCGCTCGGCGACGGACTTCTTGCCGTCCTCGAGCACCTTGTTGACCAGTTGGCTGACCAGCGGGGAGGTGTAGACCGGGTCGACGACGACCGGTCGCTTGGGGGCCGGGCCCTTGCGCGGCATCAGCTCTTCTCCTTCTTCGCGCCGTACCGGCTACGTGCCTGCTTGCGGTTCTTGACGCCCTGCGTGTCGAGCGACCCGCGGACGATCTTGTACCGGACACCGGGGAGGTCCTTCACCCGGCCGCCACGGACCAGCACGATCGAGTGCTCCTGGAGGTTGTGCCCCACGCCGGGGATGTAGGCGGTGACCTCGATCTGCGAGGTCAACCGGACACGTGCCACCTTGCGCAGCGCGGAGTTCGGCTTCTTGGGGGTCGTCGTGTAGACGCGGGTGCAGACACCGCGCCGCTGCGGACTCCCCTTGAGCGCCGGCGTCTTGGTCTTGGCGACCTTGTCCTGGCGGCCCTTGCGGACCAGCTGCTGGATGGTGGGCACTACGTCTCCGTTGCTCTCGTGCTCGTCAGTTGCGCGGGTGGTGGTGATCAGCTGTCGGGCGGTCCCGCGGTCTCGGGGCCGATGACCCCCGAGGTCGGGCGTGTCGGACCGGACCGCACCGCGACGGCCTCGGACGAGGTCGACGTGGACCGCGGTCCCCCCGGGCACCCGGAGGGCACGCAGGAGTGCCCGGAGCACCCAGGCACGAAGGTCGAGATTACCCGGTGCGGCTCGCGCAGGTCAAAGCGGGGGCACCGCCCGTGATCACGAAGGGCTCGCCGCGCCGGGGGCACGGACGATCCTTCGTGCTCATGGGCCGGATGGCGGGTCGGTCAGTCGCGGTAGGACCCGAAGTCGTAGTCCTCCAGGCGCACTGCCTCGCCGGAGCCGGTGCCGAACTGGTAGTCGGAGTACTCGGTGCCGTAGTCGACCATGGAGTACATGGCCGCCTTCGCCTCCTCGGTCGGCTCGACCCGCAGGTTGCGGTAGCGGCCCAGACCCGTACCGGCGGGGATGAGCTTGCCGATGATGACGTTCTCCTTGAGCCCGATCAGCGGGTCCGACTTCGCGTTGATCGCAGCGTCGGTGAGCACCCGCGTCGTCTCCTGGAAGGACGCCGCCGACAGCCACGAGTCGGTGGCCAGCGACGCCTTGGTGATGCCCATGAGCTGCGGCCGGCCGGAGGCCGGCTGACCACCCTCCGCGACGAGACGCCGGTTCTCCTCCTCGAAGCGGGCACGCTCGACGAGCTCACCCGGCAGCAGGTCGGTGTCCCCGCTCTCGAGCACCGTGATCCGGCGGAGCATCTGGCGGACGATGATCTCGATGTGCTTGTCGTGGATCGCGACGCCCTGCGAGCGGTAGACCTCCTGCACCTGGTCGGTCAGGAACACCTGGACCGCCCGCTGACCCAGGATCCGCAGCACGTCGTGCGGGTCCTGCATGCCGGCGTGCAGCAGCTCGCCGACCTCGACGTGGTCGCCCTCCTGCACTCGCCACTGGGCGATGCCCGGGCTGCGGCGATTGCTCCAGTCCAGCACCCGGCGGGAGATGGGGTAGGCCTGGTCCTCGGAGCCGTCGTCGGGGATGACGACCACCCGCGGGCCCTTGCCGTCCTCGTCGATGCGGACCCGACCGGCCGACTCGGAGATCGGTGCCCTGCCCTTGGGCGATCGGGCCTCGAAGAGCTCGACGACACGGGGCAGCCCGTGGGTGATGTCCTCACCCGCGACACCACCGGTGTGGAAGGTCCGCATGGTGAGCTGGGTACCAGGCTCGCCGATGGACTGGGCGGCGATGATGCCGACCGCCTCGCCGACGTCGACCGTCTTGCCGCTCGCGAGAGATCGGCCGTAGCACATCGCGCAGACGCCGGAGCGGCTGTCGCAGGTCAAGACGCTGCGCACGCGGACCTGCTCGACCCCGCCGCCGATCAGCCGGTCGATCACGACGTCGCCGAGGTCGGTGCCGGCCGGCACGAGGAGGTCGCCGTTGTCGCCGTGCACGTCCTCCGCCAGCGCCCTGGCGTACACGGCGGTCTCGACGTCCTCGCTCTTGACCAGCGCGCCCTCGGCGTTGCGCGTGGCGATGCGCAGCAGCAGACCGCGCTCCGTACCGCAGTCCTCCTCCCGGATGATCACGTCCTGGGAGACGTCGACCAGCCGGCGGGTGAGGTAGCCGGAGTCGGCGGTCCTCAGCGCGGTGTCGGCCAGACCCTTGCGGGCGCCGTGCGTGGAGATGAAGAACTCCAGCACGGTCAGGCCCTCGCGGAAGCTCGCCTTGATCGGCCGCGGGATGGTCTCACCCTTGGGGTTGGCCACCAGGCCACGCATGCCGGCCAGCTGGCGGATCTGCATCCAGTTTCCTCGGGCACCGGAGTGCACCATCATCGCCACCGGGTTGTCCCCGGTGAAGCCGGCCCGCATCGACTCGTCGACCTTGTTGGTGGCATCGGTCCAGATGTCGATGAGCTCCTCACGGCGCTCGCCGTCGGAGATGACGCCGCGTTCGAAGTTGCGCTCGACCTTCTCCGCCTTGGCCTCGTACTGCTCGAGGATGGCTTGCTTGTCGGCGGGCGTGACGATGTCCTCGGCCGAGACCGTGACCCCGGACCGGGTCGCCCAGTGGAAACCGGCCTCCTTCAGCGCGTCCAGGGTCGAAGCCACCTGCACCTTCGGGTAGCGCTCGGCCAGGTCGTTGACGATGGTGCCGAGGCGCTTCTTGTCGACCTCTTCGTTGACGTAGGTGTAGTCGGCCGGGAGCGCCTCGTTGAACAACGCGCGTCCCAGCGTCGTGGGCACCGACCACGGGTCGCCGGGCTCCCAACCCTCGGGGACCTCCCACTCGGGCGGGGGGACGACGTCGCGCAGTCGCAGGACGATCGGCGCCTGGAGCGACAGCTGACCGGCGTCGAAGGCCATGACGGCCTCCGCGGTCGAGCCGAACACCCGTCCCTCGCCCTCCGCACCGTCGCGCTGGGTGGTGAGGAAGTAGATGCCGAGGACCATGTCCTGGGTCGGCATCGTCACCGGACGGCCGTCGGCCGGCTTGAGGATGTTGTTGCTGGAGAGCATGAGGATGCGGGCCTCGGCCTGCGCCTCGGCCGACAGCGGGACGTGGACGGCCATCTGGTCGCCGTCGAAGTCCGCGTTGAACGCCGTGCAGACCAGCGGGTGGATCTGGATGGCCTTGCCCTCGATGAGCTGCGGCTCGAATGCCTGGATGCCCAGGCGGTGCAGCGTCGGAGCCCGGTTGAGCATGACCGGGTGCTCGGCGATGACCTCCTCGAGGACGTCCCACACGACGGGCCGGGCGCGCTCGACCATCCGCTTGGCGGACTTGATGTTCTGCGCGTGGTTGAGGTCGACCAGCCGCTTCATCACGAACGGCTTGAAGAGCTCGAGCGCCATCTGCTTGGGCAGGCCGCACTGGTGCAGCTTGAGCTGCGGCCCGACGACGATGACCGAGCGGCCCGAGTAGTCGACCCGCTTGCCGAGCAGGTTCTGTCGGAAGCGCCCCTGCTTGCCCTTGAGCATGTCCGAGATGGACTTGAGCGGACGGTTGCCAGGGCCCGTGACCGGCCGACCGCGGCGGCCGTTGTCGAAGAGCGCGTCGACGGCCTCCTGCAGCATGCGCTTCTCGTTGTTGACGATGATCTCGGGAGCGCCGAGGTCGAGCAGGCGCTTGAGCCGGTTGTTCCGGTTGATGACCCGGCGGTACAGGTCGTTGAGGTCGCTGGTCGCGAAGCGGCCGCCGTCGAGCTGCACCATCGGTCGCAGGTCCGGCGGGATGACCGGGACGGCGTCGAGCACCATGCCCCGCGGGTCGTTGCGGGTGGTGAGGAAGGCGGAGACGACCTTGAGCCGCTTGAGGGCGCGGGTCTTCTTCTGGCCCTTGCCGGTGCGGATCACCTCGCGCAGCGACTCGGCCTCCGCCTCGAGGTCGAAGTTCTCCAGCCGCTCCTTGATCGCCTGGGCGCCCATGCCCCCGCGGAAGTACAGACCGAAGCGGTCGCGCATCTCCCGGTACAGCATCTCGTCGCCCTCGAGGTCCTGGACCTTGAGGGTGCGGAAGCGGTCCCACACGGCGGTGAGCCGGTCGATCTCGGCATCGGCGCGCTTGCGCAGCTGACTCATCTCGCGCTCGGCCGACTCCTTGACCTTGCGGCGGACGTCGCCCTTGGCGCCCTCGGCCTCCAGCTCGGCCAGGTCGCTCTCGAGCCGCTTGGCGCGGGCGTCGATGTCGGCGTCCCGGCGCTTCTCGATCTCGCGCCGCTCGACGTCGATCTGCCCCTCGAGCGAGGACTGGTCGCGGTGCCGACCTTCCTCGTCGACCCAGGTGATCATGTAGGCGGCGAAGTAGATGACCTTCTCGAGGTCCTTCGGCGCGATGTCGAGCAGGTAGCCGAGGCGGCTCGGGACACCCTTGAAGTACCAGATGTGGGTGACCGGCGCGGCCAGCTCGATGTGGCCCATCCGCTCCCGCCGCACCTTGGCGCGGGTGACCTCCACGCCGCAGCGCTCACAGATGATCCCCTTGAACCGGACCCGCTTGTACTTGCCGCAGTAGCACTCCCAGTCGCGGGTCGGACCGAAGATCTTCTCGCAGAAGAGCCCGTCCTTCTCCGGCTTGAGGGTGCGGTAGTTGATCGTCTCGGGCTTCTTGACCTCACCGTGCGACCACTGGCGGATGTCGTCGGCCGTGGCCAGGCCGATGCGCAGCTCGTCGAAGAAGTTGACGTCGAGCACGTGTGTCCTTCTCTCTGTGGCTCTCTCGAGTGCCGGGTGTGTTGACGGTGGGGGCGGGGGCGGGACCACCGGGCCGGGCGACCGCGGCGGTCCCGCCGCACCGTCACACCTCTTCGACGCTGCTCGGCTCGCGCCGGGACAGGTCGATGCCGAGCTCCTCCGCGGCGCGGAAGACGTCCTCGTCGGTCTCGCGCATCTCGATCTGCATGCCGTCGCTGGAGAGCACCTCGACGTTGAGGCACAACGACTGCATCTCCTTGATGAGCACCTTGAACGACTCCGGGATGCCCGGCTCGGGGATGTTCTCGCCCTTGACGATCGCCTCGTACACCTTGACCCGGCCGAGGACGTCGTCGGACTTGATCGTCAGGAGCTCCTGCAGGGCGTAGGCGGCGCCGTAGGCCTCCAACGCCCAGACCTCCATCTCGCCGAACCGCTGGCCGCCGAACTGCGCCTTGCCGCCCAGCGGCTGCTGGGTGATCATCGAGTACGGGCCCGTGGAACGGGCGTGGATCTTGTCGTCCACCAGGTGGTTGAGCTTGAGCACGTAGATGTAGCCCACCGCCACCGGGTGCGGGAACGGTTCCCCGGACCGACCGTCGAAGAGCCTCGCCTTGCCGTCGCCGCCGACGATCCGTACACCGTCCCGGTTGGGACGGGTGGCGGCGAGCAGGCCGGCGATCTCGTCCTCGCGGGCGCCGTCGAACACCGGCGTGGCGACGTTGGTGCCCGCCGGGGCGGCGGCCGCGTCGATGTCGGAGAGCGCCCGCTTCCAGCCCGTGCTGTCCCCGACCTCGCCGTCCGACGCGTCCCAGCCGGTCTTGGCGACCCAGCCCAGGTGGGTCTCGAGGATCTGGCCGAGGTTCATCCGGCTCGGCACACCGAGCGGGTTGAGCACGATGTCGACCGGGGTGCCGTCATCGAGGAACGGCATGTCCTCGACCGGGAGGATCTTGGCGATGACGCCCTTGTTGCCGTGGCGGCCGGCGAGCTTGTCGCCGTCCTGGATCTTGCGCATCTGGGCGACGTAGACCCGGACGAGCTGGTTCACGCCCGGAGGGAGCTCGTCGCCCTCCTCGCGGTCGAAGACCCGGACGCCGATGACCTTGCCGGTCTCCCCGTGCGGCACCTTCAACGAGGTGTCGCGCACCTCGCGGGCCTTCTCGCCGAAGATCGCGCGTAGCAGCCGCTCCTCGGGGGTCAGCTCGGTCTCGCCCTTGGGGGTGACCTTGCCGACCAGGACGTCGCCGGGGACGACCTCGGCGCCGATCCGGATGATGCCGCGCTCGTCCAGGTCGCCCAGGACGTCCTCGGACACGTTGGGGATGTCGCGGGTGATCTCCTCCGGTCCAAGCTTGGTGTCGCGGGCGTCGACCTCGTGCTCCTCGATGTGGATCGAGGTGAGGACGTCGTCCTGGATGAGGCGCTGGGAGAGGATGATCGCGTCCTCGTAGTTGTGCCCCTCCCACGACATGAAGGCCACCAACAGGTTCTTGCCGAGGGCCATCTCGCCGTTGTCGGTGCACGGACCGTCGGCGACGACCTGGCCCAGCTCGACCCGGTCGCCCTCGTCGACCACGGGACGCTGGTTGATGCACGTACCGGCGTTGGAGCGGCGGAACTTCGCCATCCGGTACGTCTGGTAGGTGCCGTCGTCGGCCATCACCGTGACGTAGTCGGCGGAGACCTCGGTCACGACCCCGGCCCGGTCGGCCACCACGACGTCGCCGGCGTCGACGGCCGCGTGGTGCTCCATCCCCGTACCGACGAGCGGGGCCTCGCTGCGCAGCAGCGGGACGGCCTGGCGCTGCATGTTGGCGCCCATCAGCGCGCGGTTGGCATCGTCGTGCTCGAGGAACGGGATCATGGCGGTGGCCACGGAGACCATCTGCCGCGGCGAGACGTCCATGTAGTCGGCCTCGGCCGCCGGCGCGAACTCGACCTCACCGCCCTTCTTGCGGACCAGCACGCGCTCCTCAGCGAACCGGCCCTCGGGGTCCAGCGGCGCGTTGGCCTGCGCGATGACGTGCAGGTCCTCCTCGTCCGCCGTCAGGTAGTCGATCTCGTCGGTGACGCGGCCGTCCCTGACCTGCCGGTACGGGGTCTCGACGAAGCCGAACGGGTTGACCCGCCCGTACGTCGCCAGCGACCCGATCAGGCCGATGTTCGGGCCCTCGGGGGTCTCGATCGGGCACATGCGGCCGTAGTGCGACGTGTGCACGTCGCGGACCTCGAAGCCGGCCCGCTCGCGGGACAGGCCGCCCGGACCCAGCGCGGACAGGCGGCGCTTGTGGGTCAGCCCGGCCAGCGGGTTGGTCTGGTCCATGAACTGCGACAGCTGAGAGGTCCCGAAGAACTCCTTGATCGCCGCCACGACCGGCCGGATGTTGATCAGCGTCTGCGGCGTGATCGCCTCGACGTCCTGGGTTGTCATCCGCTCGCGGACGACCCGCTCCATGCGGGACAGGCCGGTGCGGACCTGGTTCTGGATCAGCTCACCGACCGTGCGCAGGCGGCGGTTGCCGAAGTGGTCGATGTCGTCGACCTCGACCCGAACCGCGGGGCCGCCCTCGCGCGACACCGACTCGGCCTCGCCCGCATGCAGCTTGACCAGGTAGCGGATCGTCGCGACGACGTCGTCGATCGTCATCGTGTTCTGCGTGAGCGCGAGGTCCAGGCCGAGCTTCTTGTTGACCTTGTAACGTCCCACCTTGGCCAGGTCGTAGCGCTTGGGGTTGAAGTAGGCGTTGTCGAGCAGCTGCTGGGCGGCCTCGCGGGTGGGCGGCTCGCCCGGACGCATCTTGCGGTAGATGTCGAGCAGTGCGTCGTCCTGGCCGGTCGTGTGGTCCTTCTCCAGGGTGGCCCGGATCGACTCGTAGTCGCCGAACTCCTCGAGGATCTGCTCGGTGGTCCACCCGAGCGCCTTGAGGAGGACCGTGACGTTCTGCTTGCGCTTGCGGTCGAGGCGCACGCCGATGAGGTCGCGCTTGTCGATCTCGAACTCCAGCCAGGCCCCGCGGGAAGGGATGACCTTGGCCGTGAAGACGTCCTTGTCGGAAGTCTTGTCGAGCGAGCGCTCGAAGTAGACGCCCGGCGAGCGGACCAGCTGCGACACCACGACCCGCTCGGTGCCGTTGATGATGAACGTGCCCTTGTTGGTCATGAGCGGGAAGTCGCCCATGAACACCGTCTGCGACTTGATCTCGCCGGTGTCGTTGTTGATGAACTCGGCCGTCACGAAGAGCGGGGCGGCGTAGGTGAAGTCGCGGTCCTTGCACTCGTCGACGGAGTTCTTGGGGTCCTCGAACCTGGGGTTCGAGAAGGACAGGGACATGGTCCCCGAGAAGTCCTCGATCGGGCTGATCTCGTCGAGGATCTCCTGCAGGCCGAAGGTCTCCGGCAGTTCGCCCCCGGAGGCCTCGACCCGACGCCTCCAGCGGTCGTTGCCGAGCAGCCAGTCGAAGCTGTCGATCTGGAGGGCGAGGAGGTTGGGGACCTCGAGGGGCTCACGGAGCTTGGCGAAGGAGATGCGGTTCGAGCCGTTCGAACCAGAGGCGGTGCCGGTGGTGCCCGGGCGGGGCGTGGTGCGCGAGGCGGCCAAGAGGGGTCCTTCCGAGGCTCACGGTCGGAATCAGACGCATGCCACACCTCTCGCACGCCGGGGGTGCGAGATGGAGGCAGCGCAAAATAGCAGTTTAGCCCTCAGGGCCACTGCTGTCGAGTGGCGGTTGCTGTGACCGTCACCTCTCCTGCCGTGATCGCCTCGCCGCCGGACCTCGCTGCGCAAGCCGCCCGGCAGGAACGCTCTCACGGAAGCATGCTGCGTGTTCCGCCCCGCCGTCAAGCACCCCCTCCCACGACCGGGGACGGTCCGGGCCTGAAGCCGGGGGAGCCGGAGGGCGGGCGCCCGTCATCCGGGAGCCCGCCCTCGGCGATGGGCGCCGCCACGTCGGCGGCGTGGGGTCACCTGACGGTGACGGTGGCGCCGGCGCCCTCGAGTTGCGCCTTGGCCTTCTCCGCGGCGTCCTTGGCGACCTTCTCGAGGACCGGCTTCGGGGTGCCGTCGACAAGGTCCTTGGCCTCCTTGAGGCCGAGCGAGGTGAGCGCACGGACCTCCTTGATGACCTGGATCTTCTTGTCGCCGGCGGCCTCGAGGACGACGTCGAACTCGTCCTGCTCCTCGACGGCGGCCGCTGCCTCGCCGCCACCGGCGGCGGCCGGGGCCGCGGCCACGGCAACGGGAGCCGCGGCGGTGACGCCGAAGGTCTCCTCGAACTGCTTCACGAACTCCGAGAGCTCGATGAGGGACATCTCCTTGAACGCGTCGAGGAGCTCGTCGGTGCTGAGCTTCGCCATGATCGGCGTTCCTTTCGGTGTGGGACTGGTCCGCGAGGACTGTTTCCGGGTGGGTTGTCGGGCTGGGGGTCGGCCGGGTGCTCCGATGACCCCCCGGTCAGCCCTCGCTCGTCTCGGTCGCCTCGGCCGCGGGGGCCTCGGCGTCGTCGGCAGCGGGAGCGCTCTCCTCGGCCGCGGGGGTCGCCACGGCAGGAGTGGTCTCCTCGGCCGCAAGGGCCGGCTCGCCGGTCCCGCCCGCGAGGACGCCGGGGTCCTGCTCGGCCTTCTGCCGCAGCGCCTCGACCAGCCGTGCGGTCTGCGACAGCGGCGCCGCGAAGAGCGAGACGGCACCGGACAGCGAGGCCGTCATGGCGCCGGCCAGCCTGGACAGCAGCACCTCGCGCGACTCGAGGTCGGCGAGCTTGCCGATCTCCGTGGCCGAGAGGGGCTTGCCGTCGAGCACGCCCCCCTTGATCACGAGGACGGGGTGGACCCTGGCGAAGTCACGCAGACCCCTCGCCGCCTCGACCGGGTCGCCCTTGACGAAGGCGATGGCCGACGGACCGGAGAGGTGCTCGTCGAGCCCCTCCATGCCGGCGTCCGTGGCGGCGATCTTGGTGAGCGTGTTCTTCACCACGGCGTAGGACGCGTTCCCACCGAGCGACCGACGGAGCTCCGTCAGCTGCTTGACGGTGAGGCCGCGGTACTCGGTCAGCACGACCGCGCTCGAGCTGCGGAACTCTTCCGCCAGCTCGGCGACGGCGGCCGCCTTGTCAGGCCTCGCCATGGGACTCCTTCGTACGGTGGTGGTGCCGGTACGCGAGGAGCCCGGAGATGCAGGACGCCCCTGCGCAGGCGCGGGGCGTCTGCCACGGGACGTGGCGGTCGTCTCACCTGCGCGGGTCGCCCGCGTGCTACGGGGCCTTCGTCCGACCCGCCGCTGCGGGCCGGAGACCGGCGGTCTCTGGCGCGGGCCAGCGTACGGCGGAGCCGCCCTCCCGGCCAAATCCGCCCGTCCCCATCCACGTCAGCCGGGGCCCGGGGGCCCTGACGACTCCCACCACCAGGTTGCTGGTGCCAACACGAGGCGTCCGCGCCTGGTGATGGCCCGACCGGGGTGGTGAACGTGGTCGTTCGGGGCGGCGGTCAGACCCGTCAGTCGAGGCCGGGGGAACCCCGGAGGTCCGCGGCGACGGCGCGGCGGACCTCGGCCACCCGCTCGGCCGACGGCGGGCCGTCCTGACCGGCGGGCGGGGCGACCGCGAACCAGGCGTCGACGTGCTCGACCCCGTAGCGGTGGCCGTGCCCGGTCGGCACGCCCAGCGACAGGGCCATGTCAGCGGTGACCTGCCAGAACGTCACGAAGGGGTACCACGTGAAGCTGGGCAGGACATCCGGGCCGGGCGGCTCACGCAGCCACTCGGGTTCCCTAAAGACCAGGCGAGGGGACCACCGGGACACCGGGTCGGACGGGTGCGACAGCACCATGACCCGTGGGCGGTCCCAGTCGGCGACGCCGGGCCGCGGGATGTCACCGCCGGGCCAGAAGCGCACGTCCGGGACCCCGGAGACGACCGGGGCGATGACCGTGGACCCGTCGTCCCGGTCGGCCACGAGATCCCCGACCAGCCGAGTGGCCGCGGGTGGGCCCACCCACAGGGCCCCGTCGCTGCGCCGCACGACGTCGTCCACGTCGGCGAAGGCTGCGGCACTGCCCTGGGCGCCCAGGCTCTCGCCGTACACGAGTAGCCGGGGGCGCTCGGCCGAGGGGAGCGCCGCCCACCGCTCACGGACCGCCTCGAACAGGACCGTCCCGGCGCGCTCGACCTCCGACGCGTCGCTGAGCAACGACAGCCAGCTCGGCAGGGAGGAGTACTGCATCGAGACCACGGCGCTGTCGCCGCCGTGCACGTGCTCGAGGGCCGAGGCGGCGTACGGGTCGACCCAGCCGGTCCCGGTCGCGGTGGCGACGAGCAGCACCTCGCGGTCGAACCCCCCCGTCCGCTCCAGCTCGGCCACAGCGAGCCGCGCCCGCTCATCCATCGTCGGCGCCGCATCCAGTCCCACGTAGACCCGGACGGGCTCGCCGGCCGCAGCGCCCGAGGTGGCTTCGAGCGAGGGCAGGTCCGGCCCGCTCACCAGGAACTCGCGGCCCTTGCGGTTCATCGTCCCCCAGGGCACCAGGGACCCTGGGCCACCGGAACGCAGGGCCGAGGTCGGAGCCGGCACCCCCGAGTGCTCGACCCGGTCCCAGACCCCGAAGGCCAGTCCCGAGGCCGTGAGGAAGGCCGGCAGGAGCAGCCCACTGAGGGCCCAGTAGGTGATCGTGCCTACCGACCCGAGAGACGTGGCCACGGCCACGGGCACGGGCACCCAACGCTGCAACCGCACCTCCAGGCGCCGGGCCAGGCCGCGCAGCCATCGCCACGCGGCCAGCAGGACCAGGAACAAGGCGGCGGACAGCCCGAGGATCCGGGCGTAGTGAGCGGGACCCGGGCTCTGCGCCCCCATCAGCAGCCGCAGCTCGGTCTGCCAGGCGGCTGCGTGCACCAGGAACCACGACGTGACGGCTGCACCCACCACCGCGACCGACCACCAGGCGATGAGCACCGTCTCCCGGGACGGCCGGACCCGGCGGCCGTGCCACGGGCCCGGCAGGAGGGCGACCAGCCGGCCGACCACGCGGACCGACAGCCCGAGCACGGACCCGACGGCGTAGCCGAAGGTCGCGGCGAGGCCGGAGATCGCCGCCTGGTAGGCCCACGTCCGGGGCAGCAGGGAGGGGGACAGGGACGCGTTGAGGAAGGCGATCGCGCCCACGACGCCGACGAGGTCGAGCCGGAGCCACCGCACCAGCGCTCGCAGCCCGGGGACCCGGCCGGCGACGTGGCGGGCCTGCTGCGCCGCCGCCGCAGTGCGCTGACGCGGCAGCGGCGCCCGGTTCGGCGCGACCCGGGGTGGCACGACCGCCGGAGCGCCGACACCCTCGGTGGTGCGTACGGAGTCGGCGGTCATGGTCCCAGGGTGACAGGGCCGGCGGGTGGCGTGCATGGGTGATCGCCCCGGTCGGCGGGTCGGGGAGGACCCGGGAGCACGCGTCCGAGTCCGCGGGCCGGATCCCCGGGATCAGGCGGTCGCCGGCTCCGGCCGGGTACGCGCCGGGTCGAGGGGGATGCCGGGGCCCATGGTGGCGGCCATGGTGGCCTTCTTGACGTAGCGACCCTTGGCGGCTGATGGCTTGAGCCGGATGACCTCGTCCATCGCCGCGGCGTAGTTCTCGACCAGCTGCTGGTCGGTGAAGCTGGCCTTGCCGACGATGAAGTGCAGGTTCGCGTGCCGATCGACCCGGAACTCGATCTTGCCGCCCTTGATGTCCCCGACCGCCTTGGCGACGTCCATGGTGACCGTGCCGGTCTTGGGGTTGGGCATGAGACCGCGCGGCCCGAGGACGCGGCCGAGCCGCCCCACCTTGCCCATGAGGTCGGGGGTGGCCACCACCGCGTCGAAGTCCAGGCGGCCGCCCTGGACCTCCTCGATCAGCTCGTCCGCCCCGACGATGTCGGCGCCGGCCTCGCGGGCTTCATCGGCCTTCGCGCCCGCGGCGAAGGCCAGGACCCGAGCGGTCTTGCCGGTGCCGTGCGGGAGGTTGACGGTGCCGCGGACCATCTGGTCGGCCTTGCGCGGGTCGACGCCCAGGCGCAGGGCCACCTCGACGGTGGCGTCGTACTTCGTGGTGGCGGTCTCCTTGACGAGGCGGACCGCCTCCTCCGGGGAGTAGAGGCGCTCGCGGTCGATCTTGTCGGCTGCGGCGCGGTAGGACTTGCTGCGCTTCACGTGCTGCTCCTGTCGACAGGCCGTACGGGGAGTCTCCCGTACGGGAGGGAGGCGTGGTACGGGCCGAAGCGGGCCCTGCCACTGGTGGTGCGGGTGCGGGTCTCAGCCCTCGACCGTGATGCCCATCTGCCGGGCGGTCCCGGTGATGATCTTCTCGGCGGCATCGAGGTCGTTGGCGTTGAGGTCGGGCATCTTGGTCTCGGCGATCTCGCGGACCTGGTCACGGGTGATCGTCGCGACCTTGGTCTTGTGCGGCTCGCCGGAGCCCTTCTCGACGCCGGCGGCCTTGAGGATCAGCTTGGCCGCGGGCGGGGTCTTGGTCACGAAGGTGAACGAGCGGTCCTCGTACACGGTGATCTCGACCGGCACCACGTTGCCGCGCTGCGCCTCGGTGGCGGCGTTGTACGCCTTGCAGAACTCCATGATGTTGACACCGTGCTGGCCGAGGGCCGGGCCCACGGGCGGCGCGGGGGTCGCGGCACCGGCCTGGATCTGGAGCTTGATCAGGCCTGCGATCTTCTTCTTCGGGGGCATGCGGGTCCTTACTGGTGGTGGAGTGGTCCCCCGCCGCGACGCGCAGCGGGACGCCTGCTAGAGCTTCTGGATCTGGGTGAAGGAGAGCTCGACCGGGGTCTCCCGGCCGAAGATCTCGACCAGGCCCTTGACCTTCTGCGAGTCGGGGTTGATCTCGTTGATCGTCGCGTGCAGCGTCGCGAACGGCCCGTCGACGACCATGACGGAGTCGCCGACCTGGAAGTCCACGACCTCCACCGGCTGCTTCTCCTTCGGCTTGCGCTCGACCGTGACCTCCGGCGCGAGCCAGCGCTCGACCTCGTCCAGGGTCAGGGGCAGCGGCTGGTGGGCGTGGCCGACGAAGCCCGTGACCGCCGGGGTGTGCCGGACGGCCGCCCAGGACTCGTCGCTCATGTCCATGCGCACCAGGACGTAGCCGGGGAATCGGTTGCGCTTGACCAGCCGGCGCTGACCGTTGCGGATCTCGGCGACCTCCTCCTGCGGGACGACGACCTCGAAGATGTAGTCCTCCATGTTGAGGCTGCCGATGCGGTTCTCCAGGTTGGCCCGGACGCGGTTCTCCATGCCGGAGTACGTCTGCACGACGAACCAGTCGCCCGGCTTGCTGCGCAGCACGCGACGGAACTCCTCGAGGGGATCGGCGTCCTCCCGGGGCTCGCCACCGCGCGCCGCCTCGGCCTCGGCGCCGGCGGGGGGCTCCGGCGCATCGGCGCCCGGGGCCTCCTCGAGCGGAGCCTGAGCGTCCGCGGCGTCCTCGGCCGGGGCCTGAGCGTCCGGGGCCTCGCCGGCGGGCGCCTCGGGCACGGGCGCGTCCTCGACCAGACCGGTGGCGTCCTCCGCCTGGTCGGCGGGGGGCACGGTGGTCTCGTCGTAGCGCTGCTGGTCGGACACGGTGGTGACTCTTCCTCCGGGGACGGTCGTGGGGTCTGCTCAGCCGAAGACGGCGAGCGTGGCCCAGCCGAAGATCAGGTCGAGGACGGAGACGATCGCGATCATCACGCCCACGAAGACCAGGACGACGGCGGTGTAGGTGAGCAGCTGGTTGCGGGTCGGGTAGACCACCTTGCGGAGCTCGGCCACGACCTGGCGCACGAACAGCGCCGCGCGGGACGGCCACGCACGCAGGCGGGCGAGCATGCCGCGACCGCCCCGTCCCGGGGGACGGCCGCGCTCGGGCGTGGCGGTGTGGCCGCGCGTCTCCGTCACTGGTGGTACCTCGCAGTCGGGCCGCCCTGGCGGACGGCGATGGTGGGCCTGCCGTAGGTCGGAGACCCCCAGCAGGGCAGGAGGGACTCGAACCCCCAACCGCCGGTTTTGGAGACCGGTGCTCTGCCAGTTGAGCTACTGCCCTTGGACCGGCGGCCGCAGGTCCGCGACAGCTGCCGGGCAGGCTGGCGCAGGGGTCGACGACCACCAGGCACTGGAGTGTACGTGGTCGGCGCGGCGCGGGTCGAACTCCGCTGCCCCGGGGGCCGGGCCGCAGTGCCAGGATGGCGGCATGGACTCCGCCGCGACTCTCCGCACGTCCCGGCCGCGCATCTCGACCCGGATCGGCTCCATCGCCGAGTCCGCGACCCTCGCCGTCGACGCCCGGGCCAAGGCGCTCAAGGCGGCCGGGCGGCCGGTGATCGGCTTCGGCGCCGGCGAGCCGGACTTCCCGACCCCGGACTACGTCGTCGAGGCGGCCGTCGCGGCCTGCCGGGACCCTCGCAACCACCGCTACTCCCCCGCCGCCGGGCTGCCCGAGCTGCGCGAGGCCGTCGCCGACAAGACCCGCCGGGACTCCGGCTTCGCCGTGGCACCCTCGCAGGTGCTCGTCACCAACGGTGGCAAGCAGGCGGTGTACGAGGCCTTCGCGACCCTGCTCGACCCGGGTGACGAGGTCCTGCTCCCCGCGCCGTACTGGACCACCTACCCGGAGGCCATCCGGCTCGCGGGAGGGGTCCCCGTCGAGGTTCTCGCCGACGAGGCCCAGGGCTACCGCGTGTCCGTCGACCAGCTCGACGCCGCCCGTACGGACCGGACCAAGGTGCTGCTGTTCTGCTCGCCGTCCAACCCGACCGGCGCCGTCCACTCCCCCGACGAGGTCCGCGGCATCGGCGGGTGGGCGCTCGAGCACGGCCTCTGGGTGGTCACGGACGAGATCTACGAGCACCTCACCTACGGCGACGCGCTGTTCAGCTCGCTGCCGGTCGAGGTGCCCGAGCTCGCCGACATCTGCGTCGTGCTCAACGGGGTCGCCAAGACCTACGCGATGACCGGCTGGCGGGTCGGCTGGATGATCGGCCCGGTCGACGTGGTCAAGGCGGCGGCGAACCTCCAGTCCCACCTGTCGAGCAACGTCGCCAACGTCTCCCAGCGGGCCGCCCTCGCGGCAGTCTCCGGCGACCTGTCGGCCGTCGAGCGGATGCGGGAGGCCTTCGACCGCCGCCGACGCACCATGACCGACATGCTCAACGCCATCGACGGCGTGACCTGCCCCGAGCCGGAGGGTGCCTTCTACGCGTACCCCTCGGTCAAGGGGCTGCTCGGCCGCGAGCTGCGGGGCCGGAGGCCGACCACGAGCGCCGAGCTGGCGGAACTGGTCCTCGAGGAGGTCGAGGTCGCCGTCGTGCCCGGTGAGGCGTTCGGCCCCAGCGGCTACCTCCGGCTGTCCTACGCGCTGGGCGACGACGACCTGGTGGAGGGCGTCACCCGCCTGCAGCGGCTGCTCGGGGAGGCACGCTGACCGCCGGGCCCGCCCCCGTACGAGTAGGGGGCGAGCGACCTCCCGTACGCGTGGGGCTTGTGGGGTACGGCCTGTCCGGCGAGGTCTTCCACGGCGGGCTGGTGCGGGCCTGCCCGGGCATGGCGGTGGTCGCGGCGGTGACCCGGTCCGCGGAGCGGGCGGAGCGGCTCGCCGCGACGCACCCGGGAGCCCGGGCAGTCCCCGACCTGGACGCACTGCTGGGCGACCTGCGCCCGGACCTCGTCGTGGTGGCCAGCCCGGACGGTCAGCACGCGGGGCAGGCCCGAGCCGCCCTCGACGCGGGCGCCGCGGTGGTGGTCGACAAGCCACTGGCCACGAGCAGCGCCGCGGCCGAGGCGCTGGTCTCGCACGCCAGATCGGTGGGCCGGCTCCTCACGGTCTTCCACAACCGGCGGTGGGACTCCGACCAGCTCACGCTGGCCCGGCTGGTCGAGGACGGGACCCTCGGCCGGGTCTTCCGGCACGAGACGCGGTTCGAGCGCTGGCGACCCGAGCTCGACCCGGCCAAGTGGCGCGATCGCAACCCGACCGAGCAGGGCGGGGGGACCCTGCTGGACCTGGGCACACACCTCGTCGACCAGTCCGTCCAGCTCTTCGGTCCGGTGGGGTGGGTGCACGCCGAGATCGCCGCCCGACGCGGTGGGTCGGACGACGAGGCGTTCCTGGCGCTGACCCACACGGGAGGTGCGGTGAGCCACGTGTCGGTCGGCTCGGTCTTCGGTGCGCCGGGGCCACGGCGGCGGGTCCTCGCCGAACGCGGCGCCTACGTCGTCGACGTCCTCGACTCGCAGGAGGACCAGCTGCGCTCCGGCCTCGCGGCGGACGACCCCGGCTTCGGCATCGAACCCGAGGAGCGGTGGGGGCGGCTGCACCGAGGCAACGACGTGGCGAGCGTGCCGAGCGAGACGGGCCGGTGGCGCTACTTCTACCCCGCGGTGCTGTCCGCGTTGGTCGACGGGACCCCGCCACCGGTCGACCCCGCCGACGCGGTCGAGGTCCTGCGGGTGCTCGAGGCGGCGCGGCGCAGCTCCGACAGCGGCAGCACCGTCGAGCTCTGACCGTCCGGGCCGTCGGATGCCACGAGACCTACGGGCGCTCCCCAAGGCCCACCTGCACCTGCACTTCACCGGCTCGATGCGTCACGAGACGCTGGTCGAGCTCGCCGAGCAGCACGGGGTCCGGCTGCCCGACGCCCTGCGGGACCACTGGCCGCCGCACCTGTCCGCTGCCGACGAGAAGGGGTGGTTCCGCTTCCAGCGCCTCTACGACACGGCCCGGGCGGTGCTCAGCACCGAGTCGGACGTCCGCCGGTTGCTGCTGGAGGCGGCGTCCGACGACGCGGCGGAAGGATCCGGCTGGCTGGAGATCCAGGTCGACCCGTCGGGCTATGCGGCCCGGTTCGGGGGCGTCACCGCGTTCACCGAGCTCGTCCTCGACGCCGCACGCAAGGCCGCCGCGGAGACGGGGACCGGCGTGGCCGTGGTCGTCGCCGCCAACCGGACCCGGCACCCGCTGGACGCCAGGACGCTCGCCCGCCTGGCGGCCCAGTACGCCGGCCGTGGTGTGGTGGGCTTCGGGCTCTCCAACGACGAGCGGCGGGGTGTGACGGGGGAGTTCGCGCCCGCCTTCCGGATCGCCGCACACGCGGGGCTGCTGTCAGTACCCCACGGAGGCGAGCTGCAGGGGCCTGACAGCGTGCGGGCCTGCCTCGACCGGCTGGGAGCCGACCGGCTGGGGCACGGCGTCCGGGTGGTGGAGGACCCGGCCCTGCTGGACCGGGTCGTGGAGGCGCAGGTGACGCTCGAGGTCTGCCCGGCCTCCAACGTGGCACTCGGGGTCTACCCCTCCGCAGCCGCCGTGCCACTGCCGACGCTGGTCCGGGCCGGTGCACCCGTGGCGCTCGGCGCCGACGACCCCCTCCTCTTCGGGTCCCGGCTGCTGGACCAGTACGAGATGGCGAGGCACGTCCACGGCCTCGCCGACCACGAGCTGGCCGGGCTGGCCCGGGCCTCGGTGACGGGCTCCCGGGCACCCGCCGACGTCCGGGACCGGTTGCTCGCCGGCATCGACGAGTGGCTGGCGGGCCCGGCCGGGCCTGCTTGACCGTCCTCGGGGTCAGAAGGCGGCCGCGGGCAGGTCCCGCTCGTCGGCCTCCACGGCGGCGAGCACGCGCCGCGCCACGTCCTCGGGGTCCAGGCCGGTGGGCAGGCGCGGCGGCTCCCCGGAGATCGGCCGGCCGGCCAGACCGGTCTCCGTGTGTGGTGGACGCACGTCGAGGACGTGGACCCGGCGTCTGCGCAGCTCACGCGCCGCCGCGACGTCGTACGCCGTGAGCGCGGCCTTGCTGGCCGAGTACGCGGCCATCCCGGCCGTGGGCCGCTCCGCCACCACCGCGGAGATGTTCGCCACGAAGGCCGACCCCCGGTCCCCCGCCGCCCGCTCGAGGTGCGGCACCGCGGACCGGAGCAGCCGCACGGGGGCGAGGACGTTGAGCTCCAGCAGGTGCCCCATCGTGCGGTCGTCGGTCTCCACCGCCGGGCCGAACGCCACGACCCCCGCCGCGAAGACCAGACCGTCGAGCCTGCCGTGCGCCCGTACGGCGGCATCGACGGCCGCGGTCGCCGCTGCGGGCTCCCGCAGGTCGAGGGCCGCAGTGGCCGCTCCACCGAGCTCGTCGGCCAGGGCTTCGAGGCGGTCCGCCGAGCGCGCCACCAGCGTCGGTCGCGCGCCGGCTGCCGCCAGCCGACGGCTGATGGGGGCGCCGAGGCCACCGGTGGCGCCGGCGACGAGGACCGATGCTCCGTCGAGACGGGTCATGGGGTCACCGTCACACGACCCCGGGATCTCGGCATCTCGGGGCCCGCGTCCCACAAGATCACCGTGCGTTCTCGGCACCGTCCCGCGGGAACACGGGTTCACGCCGATCACGGCGCCCCCGTCCGGGGATCGCGGTCCTGATCACCGTGCTGGCCGGGTCGCGCCTCGCGGGACCGGAGGCACCCGCCGATCACGAGGGCCCGCCCGCGCCGATGCCCGGCCGCAGCCGGACGACTACAGCGACACGCCCAGCAGCACCGGCTCGTTGACCAGCTCGACACCGAAGCGGTCGCGGACCCCGTCCCGCACCTCACGCGCCAGCGCCAGCAGGTCGGCCGTCGACGCACCGCCCCGGTTGGTGAGGGCGAGCGTGTGCTTCCCCGACACCGCGACCCGGCCACCCGGGCCCGGGTACCCCTTGCCGAAGCCGGCGCGCTCGATGAGCCAGGCCGCGCTCGTCTTGACCCTCCCGTCGGGTTGCGGCCACGCAGGGGCCCCGTCGGGCACGAGCGCGGGAGGCACCACCGGGTTGGTGAAGAACGACCCCGCACTCCAGGTGTCGGGGTCGTCGGGGTCGAGAACCATCCCCTTGCCCGCGCGGAGGGCCAACACGGCGTCCCGGACCTCGGCCAGCGGGGCCCGGTCGCCCGGCGCGACACAGAGGCGCCGCGCCAGCTCCGCGTACCGGACCGGGGCGGACCGGTCCCCGAGCGGGAGCTGGAAGACGACCTCCAGCACGACCCAGCGATCGGTCCCCTTGAAGCGGCTGTCCCGGTAGGTGAAGCCGCAGTCCGCCGCGGCGAAGGTCCGGTACTCGCGTGACGCCCGGTCCCACGTCCGTACCCGGGAGACGGTGTCGGCCACCTCCTGGCCGTAGGCGCCGACGTTCTGGATGGGGGTCGCGCCGGTGAGTCCGGGGATGCCGGACAGCGCCTCGACGCCGACCCAACCCTCGCCGACGGCACGTGCGACGAGTGCGTCCCAGTCCTCACCCGCGGCGACGCGGACGGAGGCCCCTGCGCAGCTGTCGAGGGACTCCACGCGGACGCCGCGCGTGGCGATCCGCACGACCGTTCCCGGGAACCCGTCGTCGCCGACGACGAGGTTGCTGCCGCCACCGAGCACCAGGCAGGGCTCGCCGGCGGCGTCGACCGCGGCCACGGTCTCGATCAGCTCCTCGGTGGTCGCGGTCTCCACGAGACGACCGACCGGACCGCCCAGCCGCAGCGTGGTCAGGTCAGCGAGTCGGGTGTCCGGGGTCTCGGGCACGGGTGCAGAGCCTACGGCGGGCCGGCCATGGCAGCTCATGGCGGCTCAGCGCAGCCGGACGACCGCCCGCGCCTGCGACAGGACCTTGTCCCCCCCGGACGTTGCGGTGAGGTCCACCCGTACCGTCCCGTCGTCACGCTTCTCCGCCACGCGCCCCGTGACCACCAGCCGGGCGCCCGTCTCGTCGTCGGGGACGACGACCGGTCGCGTGAACCGCACCCCGTACTCGACGAGGGCACCGGGATCGCCGGCCCACGAGGTCAGCGCCCGGCCCGCGAGGGCCATGGTCAGCATGCCGTGGGCGATCACGTCGGGCAGCCCGACCGAGGTCGCGAAGCGCTGGTTCCAGTGGATCGGGTTGAAGTCGCCGGAGGCGCCCGCGTAGCGGACCAGGTCGGACCGGGTCACGACGTACTCCTGGGCCGGGACCTCGGTACCCACCTCGACCGAGTCGTACGTCGGGGTCACGACCCCTCCCCCCGCGCCACCAGGGTGAACCAGGCGGAGCCGACCGGCTCGCCGGCCACAGTAGCCAGGTCGCAGCGCACCCCGAGGATGTCGTTGCCTCCGACGTTGCGCACGGTCTCCACGACGGCCGTCGCGGTCACGCGGTCCCCGGCGCACAGCGGGCGGCGATAGCTGAAGCGCTGGTCCCCGTGGACGACGCGGCTGTAGTCGAGCCCCAGGTCCGGATCCTCGACGATCGTGTCGAGACCCCGGAAGGCCACGATCACCGCGAAGGTGGGAGGGGCCACGACGTCGGGGTGTCCGAGGGCCTGCGCCGCCTCGGGATCCCGGTAGGCGGGGTCCCGGTCACCGATGGCGTCGGCGAACTCCCGGATCTTCTCCCGCCCCACCTCGTACGGGGCCGTGGGCGGGTACGTCCGGCCGGCGAAGGAGGCGTCGAGCGGCATGGTCGCGACGCTAGCGGTCCGCGGGCCGCGGCGACCAGCCACGCGCGCCCCACGCACGCCGACAGGGCCGGCCCCGTACGGCGTGGGGCGGCCCTGTCGGAACGGTCGTGACGGCGTCAGCGCGTCTCGCGGTGCACGGTGTGGGTCCGGCACCGCGGGCAGAACTTCTTGAGGTCGAGCCGGTCGGGGTCGTTGCGCCGGTTCTTCTTGGTGATGTAGTTGCGCTCCTTGCACACCGTGCAGGCCATCGTGATCTTGGGGCGGATGTCGGTGCTCTTGGCGGCCACGGGTGCCTCTCTCGGCGACGTCGTAGGGGGAACAAACTCCACGAGGATAGCCGACCGGTGGGTGTCCCCCGGGTCCGGAGGACCGCCGCCCGGTCGGCTGTGGTAGCGGGGGCGGGACTCGAACCCGCGACACAGCGATTATGAGCCGCTTGCTCTAACCACCTGAGCTACCCCGCCGCAGAGCCCCAATACGGAATCGAACCGTAGACCTTCTCCTTACCATGGAGACGCTCTGCCGACTGAGCTATTGGGGCGAGCAGGCGCCGACGATACACGGTCGCCTGGGCGGCGACGAAATGCCCGACCCCCCGACTCCCGGCCGCGAATGACCACGTTCACCACCCTGGCCGGGCCATCACGCGGCGTCGGCGCCTGGTGTTGACCCCACGAGCCTCGTGATGGGTCCAGCAAGGCGCGGGCGCCGGGGCGACGACGCCAGCCTGGGCCGTTCGTCGTGGGCCCGTCGTGGAGTCGAGGCCCGGCCAACACCGTCGAGCCGGGGCCACCAGGACCCCGAGCAGAGATCGCTCGTCCACCACCAGGCGAGTGGTGCCTTCACGAGGCATCCGCGCCTGGTGATGACCCCACGAGGGTGGTGAACGTGGTCATTCGGCCCAGAGCCGACGGCCCGCGAACGGCCCCGGACCAGGGAGGTCTCGGGGCCGCTGCACGTGGCAGGTGTTGGATTCGAACCAACGTAGGCTGAGCCGACGGATTTACAGTCCGCTCCCTTTGGCCGCTCGGGCAACCTGCCGGGGCGTCGACCGCGGTCGACGGCTGGAAGGATAGCGCACGAGCTGAAGGCCTTCCCCAACCGCCCGGAGGTGTGCACGTGGCCGGCGAGTCCTCGTTCGACGTGGTGAGCAAGGTCGATCGCCAGGAGGTGGACAACGCCCTGAACCAGGCCGCCAAGGAGCTCAGCCAGCGGTTCGACTTCCGCGGGACCGACGCCTCGATCCGCTGGGCCGGGGACTACGCGGTGGAGCTCGAGGCCTCCACCGAGGACCGGGTGGCCGCTGCGCTCGACGTCTTCAAGGACAAGCTGGTCAAGCGCGGGGTCTCCCTCAAGGCCCTCGACGCCGACGAGCCGCGGGCGTCCGGCAAGGTCCACAAGATCTCCGCCACGCTCCAGAACGGGCTGACCCAGGAACAGGCCAAGAAGGTGGCCAAGGCCGTTCGCGACGAGGCCCCCAAGGGGGTGAAGGTCCAGGTGCAGGGTGACGAGGTGCGCGTGAGCTCCAAGAAGCGCGACGACCTCCAGCAGGTCATCGCCGTGCTCAAGGAGCAGGACCTCGACTTCGCCCTGCAGTTCGTCAACTACCGCTGAGCCCGACCGCCAGGGCGAACAGCGCCCCGGCGGCCAGCACCGCGCGTACGGCGTTCCACCGCACCCAGCCGGGTTCGAACTGCTCCCGTACGGAGGCGACGTCGGCCACCGCGACGGGGTCACCGGCCGCGGCCAGGGCGTCGTTGAGCGGCACGTTGACCCGGAAGGTCACGACGAGTGTCGCGGCGTAGAGCACGAGAGCGGCGGCCACCCACGGCAAGGCACCCCGACCGGCGGGCGGCACGTGCAGGAGGAGCGCCACCGTGGTCAGCACGAACGACCCGCCGAAGGCCACGGCGAACCATCCGTTGAGGATCCGCACGTTGATCCACTGCATCGCGGCGACGAAGGTGCGGTCGTCGGCACTGGCCAGCCCGGGCATCACTGCGCACGAGAAGGCGAAGTACAGGCCCGCCATCAGCCCGGTCGCCAGCGTCGCGGCCAGCAGGCTCAGCACGCGGAGGGAGTCGATCACCGGGGCCTCACCTCTCCCACACACCGGCGGCGGCAGCCGCGCGGACGTAGTCGGCGAATTCCCTCGGCGCCCGGCCCAGGGCGCGGCGCACCCCGTCGGTGAGGTGGGCGTTGCGTCCGTCGAGGACCCGCGTGAAGAGATCGGCCAGGCCGTCCGCCTCCTCGGCCGGGACGCCGTGACCCGTGGCAGCCGCCGCGTACTCTGCCGCGGTCACCGGCACGTAGCGCACCTCGCGTCCCGTCGCCCGAGAGATCTCCGCGGCAGCGTCGTGGAAGGTCAGTAGCCGCGGCCCCGTGACCTCGTAGACCTCGCCCGTCGAGGCCTCCCCGGTCAGGGCAGCGACGGCGACGTCAGCGACGTCGTCCAGGTCGACGAACGGCTCGGCCACCTCCCCTGCGGGGAGCGCGATCTCGCCCGCCAGCACCGGGTCGAGCAAGAAGTGCTCGCTGAAGTTCTGCGCGAACCAGCTGGACCGCACGACGGTCCAGTCACCGCCCGCCGCGCGGAGGGCCTGCTCGCTGACCAGCGCCTCCTCTTCCCCGCGGCCGGACAGCAGTACCAGGCGGTCGACTCCCTCGTCGACCGCGAGCCCGGCGAGGGCTCCGATGCGCGCGGCGGCGCCGGGGAAGGCCAGGTCCGGGTAGTAGGCGACGTAGGCCGCCCCGACCCCGCGCAGCACCGCCCGCCAACCAGCCGGGTCCGCCCAGTCGAACGGCGGCTCTCCACGGCGGGAACCGATCCGGACCCGGTGACCCCGGGCGGCCAGCCGGGCCGCGACCCGGCGGCCGGTCTTACCGGTCCCGCCGAGCACGAGCGTCGTACGGGGTGACTGGCGTGTCGTCGTCATGCTCGGCAGTGAAGCCGACCGACGTGAGACGGTCCATGGCCCGGACGCTCGACTCCATGCGTCTGCGTCTACCCTTTCCCCATGGATGCCCTCGTCGGACTGCTCGACGGCCCGCGGGCGCGAGGCGCCTTCGCCCTCCGGTCCGTGATGGAGCCACCGTGGTCGATCCGGATCCAGGACGGCGCGCCGCTGACCCTGATGGCGGTCGTGCGCAGCGACGCCTGGGTGGCACCGGCCGTGGGCGAACCGGTACGACTCGGCCCCGGAGACGTGGCGGTGGCGCGCGGCCCCGAGCCGTATGTCGTGGGCGACGACCCCGCGACCGCGCCGCAGGTCGTCATCCACCCCGGTCAGCGCTGCACGACCCCCGAGGGAGTGCCGGTCTCCCAGGCGATGGACCTCGGGGTCCGCACCTGGGGCGACGACCCCGAGGGCTCGTCCGTGCTGCTGGTCGGCACCTACCAGCAGGTGGGGGCCGTGGGGCAGCGCCTGCTCGACGTCCTGCCTCCCCTGGTCGTCCTCCCCGACGACGACTGGGAGTCCCCGCTCGTGCCGCTGCTCGCGCGCGAGATCGTCCGCGACGAGCCCGGGCAGGAGGTCGTGCTCGACCGCCTGCTCGACCTCGTGCTCGTGGCCGTGTTGCGTGCGTGGTTCTCCCGTACGGAGGGGGCGGCACCCGGCTGGTTCCGTGGGCACGGCGACCCGGTGGTCGGCCGGGCACTGCGGTTGATGCAGAACAACCCGGCCCACCCGTGGACCGTTGCGTCGCTGGCCGGCGCGACGGGTGTCTCGCGCGCCGCTCTGGCCCGGCGCTTCACCGCCCTCGTCGGCGAGCCGCCGATGGCCTACCTCACCGGCTGGCGGCTCGCCCTCGCCGCGGACCTGCTCACGGAGCCCGGGGCCACCGTCGCCTCGGTGGCCCGGCGCGTGGGCTACGGCAGCGCCTTCGCCCTGAGCGCCGCCTTCAAGCGGGAACGCGGGGAGAGCCCCACGGAGCACCGGGAGCGGCGCCGCGCCGGGTGATCCCGTCTGGCGCGTGCCTACAGTTGCCGGCGTGGACGCCGCGACGATGCGCCGCCTCGTCCGGACCGCCCGGGTCGGTCGCCTCGGCACCGTCGGCCCGGACGGCGACCCGCACCTCGTGCCGGTCTGCTTCGTGCTCCTCGACGAGGTCGTCTACACCGCCGTCGACCACAAGCCCAAGCGGAGCGCTCGGCTGCGCCGGGTCGCCAACATCGAGGCGACCGGCCGTGGCTGCCTGCTCGTCGACCGGTACGAGGAGGACTGGTCGAGGCTCTGGTGGGTGCGCGTGGACGGCGCCGGTCGCGTCGTGACCGACCCCGCGGAGGCGGCGACCGCACTGGCGGACCTGGCGGTCAAGTACGAGCAGTACGCGGAGCACCGGCCCGACGGCCCGGTGCTCGCCCTCGACCCGGTGCGGTGGAGCGGCTGGTCGGCCGCCGGCTGAACGCGAGGCGCCCCATCACGAGGCTTGTCGGGCCACCACCGGGTGTCGACGCCTCGTGAAGGCCCGGCAAGGGTGGTGAACGTGGTCGTTCGGGGGTCAGCCGAGCAGGACGGCCCAGGAGGAGGTGAGCCCGAGCACCGGCTGCGGCAGCAGGGAGAGCAGGACCGCGACCGAGACCGCCAGCCCCACGGCCACGCCCGAGGCGAGCGGGACGTCGTACGAGGGCGGCACCGCGTCCCGCGGAGTCGCGAAGAGCAGGGCGGTCCAGCGCAGGTAGTAGGCCAGACCGATGACCGTGTTGACGACGACCGCGACGGCCAGCCACCCGGCGCCACCCGAGACGGCGGCGTCCAGCACGACGACCTTGGCCCACAGGCCGGCCACCCCCGGCGGCAGTCCGGCCAAGCACAGCAGCGCGAAGCCGAGGGTCAGGGCGCTCACCGGCTCGGTCCGCACCAGCCCGCGGTAGTCGGCCAGGTCCCCGGCGGGCCGGTTGCGCGCGACCACGGTGACGACGCCGAAGGCCGCCAGGTTGACCGCGGCGTAGATGCACAGGTAGGCCACCGTGGCCGACAGCGCGTCCCCGAGCGCGACGCCCGCGACCCCGGTGGAGGCCACGCCCAGCGGCACCAGCAGGTAGCCCGACTGCGCGATGGACGACCAGGCCAGCAGCCGAACGGCGCTCCGCTGCCGCAACGCGCCGACGTTGCCCACCGTCATGGTGAGGACGGCCAGCACGGCGACGGCCGGGCCCCAGACGTCGGAGTACGTGGGGAAGGCCTGACCGATCACGACGACGAGCCCCACCAGACCGGCCGCCTTGGAGACGACGGAGAGGTAGGCGGCGACGCTCACCGGTGCCCCGGCGTAGGTGTCGGGGACCCAGGCGTGGAACGGCACGGCGCCGATCTTGAATGCCAGTCCGACCAGGGTGAGCAGCACCCCGGCCGTCGCCACTGGCGTCCTGACCTCCGGGTCGCCCAGCGCCGCGGCGATCCGGTCCAGGTGCAGGTGCCCGGTCGCGCCGTAGACCAGCCCCACCCCGTACAGCATCACGGCCACGGACACGACCGAGACCAGGAAGAACGTCAGGGCCGCCTCGGCACCACGCAGGTGTCCGCGCCGGAGCCCCACGAGGGCGAAGGCGGGGAGGGAGACGACCTCCAGGGATACCACGAGGGTAGCCAGGTCACGGGCGGCGGCGAGGGTGAGCGCACCAGTCGTCGCGGCGAGCACCAGGAAGTGCAGCTCGCCGGCCGGCAGCCGGTGCTCGCGGACCTCGGCAGCGGCGAGCAGCAGCACCACCAGGGTCCCCGCCAGCACCACGGCCTGGAAGACCAGGGTCACCTCGTTGACGACGTACGAACAGGCCGGCAGCTCCCCGGCCTCGGCCGGCAGGCAGAAGGTGCCACGCGGCCGGTCCCACAGCAGCCCGACCGCCACCAGGGCTGCGGTCACGCCGGCGACCGACAGGGCGGTCAGCACGCCGGCGGCCCGGCGTGGCAGCCAGAGGTCGCCGACGAGCGCCGCCAGCGCCGTGAGCACCACGACGACCGGAGGCGCAATGGCCGCCCAGTCGACGCTCTGGACGACGCCGTCGGTCGTCTGCAGGATCACCGGGTCACCCCCCGCCGCCGAGCAGGGCCTGCACAGCGGGGTCGGTGACGGCGAGGACGAGCCCGGGCCACACCCCCAGCAGGAGCGTGAGGGCCACCAGTGGCGACCACGCCGTCACCTCGTGGACCGTGACGTCGCCGAGCACCGGCAGCCGGGCGCCTATTTCGTCACGTCCCTGGCACACCCGGCGGACGACCATGAGCAGGTAGGCGGCCGTGAGCACTGCACCGACGCCGGCGACGCCCATGAGGACGAGGGAGTACGGCCGCCGGAGCGCCTCCGAGGGCCGGAAGGCGCCGGCGAGGGACAGCATCTCGCCCCAGAAGCCGGCCAGCCCGGGCAGGCCGAGCGACGCGACGCACGCGAAGGCGAGCAGCGCCCCCAGGCGGGGCAGCCGGACGTAGAGGCCGCCTCCGAGCGCAGCCATGTCCGTGGTTCCGTGCCGGTCCTTCACCGCGCCGGCGAGGAAGAAGAGCAGGCCGGTGATGATGCCGTGTGCGAGCCCGGCGTAGATGGAGCCGTTGACGCCGGCGGGGGTGAGCGTCGCGACACCCAGGACCACGAAGCCCATGTGGCCCACGCTGGAGTAGGCGACGAGCCGCTTGAGGTCGGATTGCGCCAGGCAGGCCAACGAGCCGTAGACGATGCCCACCACCGCCAGGCCGGCGAGCCACGGGGCGATCTGCGCCACACCGTCGGGGACCACCGGCAGGGCGACCCGGACGAGCCCGTACGAGCCCATCTTGAGAAGCACGCCGGCGAGCAGCACCGACCCCACCGTGGGAGCCTTGGCGTGCGCATCCGGCAGCCAGGTGTGCAACGGCCAGAGCGGCACCTTCACTGCCAGGCCGCCGACGATCGCCAGGGCGGCGAGCAGCTGGACCCTCGGCGTGAGCCCTTCGCCGGACCGCGCGGCGAGCTCGACCAGGTCGAGCGTCCCTGCCTGCGCACCCACGAGCAGGAAGCCGGCGAGCATGAGCGCCGAGCCGGCCAGGGTGTACAGGATGAACGTCGTCGCCGCCGCGGTGCGGCCGGGACGGTCCTGCGGCTCCCCCCACCAGGCGATGACGAACCACATGGGGACCAGCACGATCTCGAAGGAGAGGAAGAACAGCAGCAGGTCCAGCGCCGTGAAGGTGCCGAGCATCCCGACCTCGAGGAGCAGCACCAGCGCGGTGAGCGCCTTGACCCGACCCGCCACCGGCCGGACCCGGACCGTGTAGACGCAGCAGCAGAGGACGAGCAGGGCGGTGAGGACGACGAAGGGCAGCGAGACCCCGTCCACGCCCAGGTGGAACCGCATGCCGAAGGCGGGCACCCACGGCAGGTCGGTCTCCAGCTGGACCTGCTGGGGGCGGGTCCGGTCGAAGGTCCCCGCGACCACCAGGACCACGCCGAACGTCACCGCGGAGATCACGACTCCGAGCCACGCCGCAGTCCGGTCAGCGGTGCGGCGTGGCAGGACCGTCAGGAGGGCGCTGCCGGCGAGCGGCACGGCGAGCACGAGCGGGAGCAACCAGCTCATGCGAGGAACACCCCCGCGACGACGAGCAGCACGACGACGCTCAGCACCCCGACGAGGTAGCCCTGCACGCGACCGGTCTGCGCCCGGTGCACGAGGGCGCCCAGTCCCCGGGCCGACCGCCCAGCAGCGGTCACGTACCCGTGGACGACGTCCCGGTCGCCCACGACGACTAGTCGGGCGGCGGCGCGCACCGGCCGGACGACCAGGGCGTCGTACGCGCGGTCGACGCCGAAGCCTCCGGCCAGGACGGGCCGGAGGCCGGCGAGCGAGGCGGCCGGGTCGCCGCCGCCTAGCCGCGAGCGCTCGGCGAGCACGAGGCCGGCGCCCAGCCCGACGAGCAGCAGGGAGATCACGGTGGTGGCGGTGGTGAGGCCGATACCGGGGTCCTCCGCGGCGGTCGTCAGCGGGACGACCGCACCCGGTGCCGCCGTGCGGTCGACGACACCCGCGAAGGCGTCCGGGGCCAGCGCCAGCAGCCCCAGCAGGACCGTAGGCACGGTCAGCGCGACGAGAGAGACGGCCATCGCGCGGGGTGGGTCGTGGGGTGGCGAGATGGCAGCCGACCGGTCCGGGCCGGCGAACGTGAGCGTCCAGGCCCGGGTCACGTACGCGGCGGTCAAGAGGACCGTCGCCAGACCCGCGACCAGGACGGTCCAGGCCGCCCAACCCGGCAGCGGGCCGCCGTGCAGGGCGGCCTCCTCGGCGGCTCCGAGCACCGACTCCTTGGAGAAGAATCCCGCGAGCGGAGGCACCCCGGCGAGCGCGAGCAGGCCCACGGCCGCGGTCGACGACGTCAGCGGCATGGGCTTCCGCAGCCCGCCCATCCCGCCCATCAGGGTGGTCCCGACGGCGTGGATGACCGCGCCGGCCGCGAGGAACAGCAGTGCCTTGAAGGCGGCGTGGGCGAGCAGGTGGAAGAGCCCCGCGGCGTAGCCGCCGACGGCGAGCCCACCGAGCATGTACGCGAGCTGGCTCGAGGTCGACCACGCGAGTACCCGCTTGAGGTCGTCCTGGCAGAGGGCGGCCAGCGCCGCGCCCAGCATCGTGACCGACGCGAGCACGGCCAGCACGGCCAGCGCCGTCGGGCTGGCGAGGAAGGCGTCGTAGAGCCTCGCCACGAGGAACACGCCGGCCGCGACCATGGTCGCAGCGTGGATCAGCGCACTCACCGGCGTCGGGCCGGCCATGGCGTCGGGCAGCCAGACGTGCAGCGGGAACTGGGCGGACTTGCCGACGACCCCCAGCAGGACGAGCAGCACGCCGGCGGTGAGGGTCGTGCCCGCAAGGCCGGACACCTCGGCGGCGATGCGGGACACCTGGAACGAGCCCGTCAGGTCGCCGAGGACGAAGATGCCGAACAGCAGCCCGACGTCGCCGAACCGCGTCACCACGAAGGCCTTGACCGCGGCGGAACGGGCCTCGGGCAGCTCCCAGTGATGACCGATGAGCGCGTACGAGCACAGGCCCATGACCTCCCACCCGACGAGCAGCACGACCAGGTCGTCGGCCACCACGACGAGCAGCATGGCGGCCGTGAAGAGCGAGACCAGTGCTGCGTACGAGGGGTAGCGGGGGTCGTCGCGCAGGTAGGCGGTCGAGTAGAGCTGGACGAGCAGGGCCACGGTGGCGACCATGACGGCCACGGTGAGGCCGAGGCCGTCGGCCCGGGTGGCGACGGCGATCGGGACCCAGCCGGTCGGGACGGTTCCCCAGACGTCGACCCTCGCGCCGTCGGCGCGGAGCTCCCACACCGCGACGAGGGCGAGCAGCAGCGCGACCGCGGGGCCGGTGACGGCCAGGAACCTGGCGAGCCCGCGCCGGCGACGGCCCACCGCCAGGCCGGTCACCGCGGTGGCGACCGGCACCAGGACCAGGAGGGGGACCAGCGGGTTCACGGTGTCGCCTCGGGCGCGGCCGCGACCTCGGCCCGCTCGTCCAGGGTGTCCAACCGGTCGAGGTCTGCGGTGCCCCGCTCGCGCCAGACCAGGAGGACGATGGCCAGGCCGAGCCCGATCTCGGCCGCGGCGATGGTGATGACGAAGAGCGTGAGGACCTGCCCGCCGTGCAGCGCGTCGGCCCAGTAGGCGTCGAAGGCGACCAGGTTCAGGCCCACCGCGCCGAGCATCAGCTCGACCGCCATGAGGACGAGGACCGCGTTGCGCCGCGCGAGCACGCCGTAGACCCCGAGGGAGAAGAGCAGCGCGGAGACCACGAGCGGGAAGGCCAGCCTCACCGCTGCGACCCCTCGCGCTCGGGAGACCGGCGGGAGAGCGTGATCGCGCCGACCAGCGCGGCCAGCAGCAGGACCGACAGCACCTCGAAGGGGAGCACCCAGGTCCGGAACAGCGCCGCCCCGGTCGCAGCGCCGCCCCCCACCTCGACGGCGTCGAGGTCGATGACCGCGCCGGCGAATCCCGCCCGGAGTACTGCCAGGAGCACCCCCGCCGTCGCGGCGGCCACGACGGCGGCGAGGACGCGGCGTGCGGCGGTCGGCTCGGGCGAGGGCCCGGTCGGTGCTCGGGTGAGCATGAGCGCGAAGAGGACCACGACGATGACGGCGCCGACGTAGATGAGGACCTGCACCCAGGCGACGAACTCCGCCGTCAGCAGGAGGTAGCAGCCGGCGAGCGCCGCCAGGGACACGGCCAACCACAGGCCAGCGTGGACCAGCCGCGGCGATGTCACGACCAGCAGCCCCGACCCCACGGCGACCAGACCCAGCAGTGCGAACGCGGTCTCGACGCCGGTCACGCCCCGCTCTCCCCGGGCCCGACGCGCGGCGGCCGCGACCGGCGGGTGGCGCCGGTCGCGCCGGCGGGCCCGGTGGCGGCCCCGGTGGCGGCCCCGCCGGCCGGTCCGGCGGCTGCTCGACCCGCCGCCTTGGCCGCGGCCTCGACCTCCTTGGGCTCGACGGCGCCCGGGTCGTCGGCCGGGGGCGCCGGGACGGTCCACATCCACTCGCGGAGCCGGTCACGCTCGTGGGTCAGGTCGCGGATGTCCAGCTCGGCGTACTCGAACTCGGGCGACCAGAACAGCGCGTCGAACGGGCATGCCTCGATGCAGATGCCGCAGTACATGCAGAGCGAGAAGTCGATGGCGAAGCGGTCCAGGACGTTGCGCTGCCGGGGCTTGCCCCCCGGGGTGGCCGGCGGCTGCTCCTCCTTGTGCGAGTCGATGTAGATGCACCAGTCCGGGCACTCGCGCGCGCAGAGCATGCACACGGTGCAGTTCTCCTCGGCCAGCGCGATGACCCCGCGGCTGCGCGGGGGCAGCTCGGGCAGGGAGTCGGGGTACTGCGCGGTGACCGAGCGCCGGGTCAGGCGACCGAACGTCGTCGCCAGACCCCTGGCCAGGCCTCGGAGCGCCACGCGGTCAGGCTAGCGGCGCCGTTCACCGGCCGACAGGGACCGCGCCGTACGGCCTCACAGCAGGACGACGACACCGGTGATCGCGAGCTGGAGCAGGGCGGCGGGGACGAGCACCTGCCAGGCCAGGCGCTGGAGCTGGTCCTCGCGCAGGCGAGGCATCGCGACCCGCAGCCAGATCACGACGAAGGCGAGGGCGAAGGTCTTCGCCAGTGTCCAGACCGGCCCGAGGACCTCGTCGAACGGCCCCCGCCAGCCGCCGAGGAACAGCACGGTGGTCAGGGCGCAGAGCAGCAGGATGCCGGCGTACTCCGCGAGCAGGAAGAGCGCGAAGCGCAGCCCGCCGTACTCGGTGTACGGGCCGAGGATGATCTCCGAGTCGGCGACCGGCATGTCGAACGGCGGCCGCGAGAGCTCGGCGAGCCCCGCGGTGAAGAAGACGAGCGCCCCGACCACCTGCCAGGCCAGCCACCACGGCTGCCACGCCTCGACGATGCCGGTGAGGCGGAGGGTGCCCGCCGCCATCGCGACCGAGGCCGCGGCGAGCACGAGCGGCAGCTCGTAGGCCATCAGCTGGGCGGAGCTGCGCAGCGAGCCGATGAGGGAGTACTTGTTGGCGCTCGCCCAGCCGCCCATGACGGTCCCCAGCACCGCGACACCCATCGCGGCGAGCACGTAGAACAGGCCGATCTCCAGGTCGACGCCGACGATCCCGGGTGCGAGCGGGATCGCCGCCAGCGCGGCCAGGTAGGGGACGAGGGCGACGCCGGGGGCCAGCCGGTAGACGGTGCGGTCGGCACCGGCGGGGACGACGTCCTCCTTCTGGGCGAACTTGACGCCGTCGGCCACGAGTTGGGCCCAGCCATGGAAACCGCCGGCGTACATGGGGCCCACCCGACCCTGCATGTGCGCCATCACCTTGTGCTCGGTCTGCCCGATCAGCAACGGGAGCACGAGGAACGCGGCCAGCACGCCGACCACGCGCAGCACCGCCTCGAGGACCTCGGCGATCACGGCTCGCCGCCGTCCGACCCGGGTGGGTCTGGTGGGCGGGGTCCCCAGGTCTGCGGATCGGGCACACCGGGGGGCAGCAGGCGCCGGCGCGACGGCGAGGCGGCGCCCTCGTGCCCCTCGCCCGGCTCCTTCGCGCCGGGCCACGGCTTGGCCGCTCGTGCCGCGAGGACGAACTCCTTGCGCAGCGGATGCCCCTCGAAGCCCTCGGGGAGCAGGAGCGGAGCCAGGGCAGGGTGCCCGTCGAAGCCGATCCCGAACATCTCGGCGGTCTCCCGCTCGTGCCAGGCGGCTCCGGCGTAGACGGCGATCGCCGACGGGAGGACCGGGTCGGCGCGTCCCACCCGCGTGCGGACGAGGACATGGAGGACCGGCCGCCGAGAGGGGTCGGCGACGTGGGCGACCACTGAGAAGCCCTCCTCCTCCCCCTCGTCGACCGCGGACAGCCAGTCGAAGAAGGTGAGCCCCGCGTCACGGGCGGCCTCCAGGGTCGCCGCCCATGCCTCGGCGGCGACGTCGAGCACGGGGACGCCGTAGGCGTCTCCCACCTCGGCGCTCGATCCCGCGGCGGCGGCCACCTGGGCGGCCCAGTCGTCCCCGGTCATCCGGAGCGGCCCCCGGGCGGGGCACCCTGCCGGACCACCGGGCGTGTGAGTGCCGACGTCGGCAGCTCGCGCCGATCGGCGGCCGGGCCCCCGGTGGCGTTCGCGACGTAGCGTTCGCCGAGGTGCTCCGCGGCGATCTTGTCCTGGAGCTTGAGGATGCCCTGGAGCAGCGCCTCCGGTCGCGGCGGGCAGCCCGGCACGTAGACGTCCACCGGCATCACGCGGTCCACGCCCTGGACGACCGAGTAGCTGCGCTTGAAGCGGCCGCCGGAAGTGGTGCAGGTGCCCATCGCGACGCACCATTTCGGCTCGGGCATCTGCTCCCAGAGGCGGACCAGCGGGCCCGCCATCTTGGTGGTCAGGGTGCCGGCCACGATCAGCACGTCCGCCTGGCGCGGCGAGGCGCGGAAGGGGAACATGCCGAAGCGGTCGATGTCGTTGACGCTGGTGGCGGTGCTCATCATCTCGATGGCGCAGCAGCTCAGGCCGGAGAGGAGCGGCCACAGCGAGTTGGCGCGGATCAGGTCGAGGACGTAATCGGCCTTGGTCGGGATCACCTCGAGCAGGCCGTGGAAGCCGCCCTGCGGGTGCTCCTCCATCTGGAACTCGCGGAGCAGCTCGTCGTCACCGGCGCTGTCCGGGATGATGATCGGCCCGGGCGGCGCGCCGGCGGGCTCGATCGGCTCGATCGTGCTGGTCGTGGTCGGTCGCTCTACTGCCATCGGAGGTCACCCTTCTTCCACGCGTAGAACTCGCCGAACATCAGGATCGCAAGGAAGATGCCGATGAGCACGATCCCCTGGAACTCGATGGCCCGCACGGTGATGGCCCACAGGTAGACGAAGATGATCTCCACGTCGAAGGCCACGAAGAGCAGGGCGTAGAGGTAGAAGGCGAGCCCGAACCGGCTCCACGTATCGCCGATGGTGTCGATCCCGCACTCGTACGGCAGGCCCTTCTGGGGGCGCCGTCGCCGATGCGTGATGAGCCAGCTGAACAGGATCGTGCCGAAGACGAAGAGCGTCGCGGCGAAGGCGAACCCGATGACGTAGAGCAGGCCGGTCTGATCCATCTGGAACTCCGGTTGCACGCGCGGTGTGCGTGGTGTCGGGCCGAAGCCCAACGCGTTCGTGTCGTGTCAGT
Source organism: Jiangellales bacterium (assembly GCA_035462375.1). Lineage (GTDB taxonomy): Bacteria > Actinomycetota > Actinomycetes > Jiangellales > Jiangellaceae > DASTQL01. Next base: position 237 of record DATHUJ010000181.1, on the reverse strand, counting down.
GTTCGAGACGTGTCCCGTGTCGACGCCTCGATCCACAGTCTAGCAGGGGCGTTCGGAGCGTGGCCGACGCTCCATCGGCTTGACATCCAGGGCTGGGGCTGGGGGTGAGCGCCTACGGCGTGATCAGCGGCCCTGCCAGGCGCTCCGCACGATGATCCGCAGGCCGTCGCTGACCAGGGCGTGGCCGCCGCACAGCACCGGCACCGGAGCCCGGGCCGCGGCCTCGGTCAGCTCGCG
>DATHUJ010000180.1:0-1632 GCA_035462375.1 Jiangellales bacterium | reverse complement strand
CAAATGATCACGGCAGCCGCGTAAGTGGGTGCCGCGCCAGGTGAATACACCGCGGCGCACCACCATTGACATGGCTGCCGTGATCAACGGGGCCGACCGTGTCCGCGCTCGGGTGCAGCCCAGCGGTCAGGCGAGTGCGCTCAGCGCCGCCGGCAGGGTCGCCGTGTGCGCCGCCCGCAGCTCGTCGAGCCCGACGGCGAAGAGCTCCTGGACGTCCAGGACCGGAGCGCCGGCCCCGTCGTCAAGAACGCCGATCCGTACGTGGGGGAAGCGGCGCGCCGTGCACATGTCGGTGAACCGGACCTCCTCCGACCGCGGGACCGCGACGACCGCCCGGCCGGCTGACTCGGCGAAGAGGAACACGAAGGGGTCGAGGCCGTCGGGGACCCAGACCCGCGCCCCCATCCCGTACCGGAGGCAGGACTCGACCACCGCCTGGGCCACGCCACCGTCGGAGACGTCGTGGGCGGCGTCGAGCATGCCGTCCCGTGAGGCGTTGACCAGGATGTCTGCGAGCTGCCGCTCCCGGCCGAGGTCCACCGCGGGAGGTCGGCCGCCGAGGTGGCCGTGCACCACGTGCGCCCACTCCGACCCGCCGAGCTCGTCGCGGGTCTCCCCGAGCAGATAGACCACCTGGCCCGGGGTCCGGAAGCCTTGCGGCGTCCGGCGCGAGACGTCGTCCAGCACGCCGAGCACGCCGACGACCGGCGTCGGCAGGACCGCGATGTCGCCGGTCTGGTTGTAGAAGCTAACGTTGCCGCCGGTGACCGGGATGCCGAGTTCCTGGCAGCCGTCGGCAAGGCCTCGGACCGCCTCGGCGAACTGCCACATCACCGCGGGGTCCTCCGGCGACCCGAAGTTGAGGCAGTTGGTCACCGCGATCGGCCGGGCCCCCACCACGGCCACGTTGCGGTGGGCCTCGGCGAGGGCCAGCCGAGCCCCCTCGTAGGGGTCCAGGCGCGCGAAGCGGCCGTTGCAGTCGGTCGACAACGCCACTCCCAGCCCGGTCTCCTCGTCGACCCGGACGATCCCGGAGTCCTCGGGCTGCGCCAGGACGGTGTTGCCCATGACGTAGCGGTCGTACTGGTCGGTGACCCAGGACTTGTCGGCGAGGTTGGGTGACGCGACGAGCCGCAGCAGCGTTTCGCGGAGCTCGTTCCCCGTGCTCGGCCTCGACAGTCGGGACGTCGAGGGCTCGTCCGCCTCCAGCGCGTCCTGCCCGGGGGGCCGCTCGTACGGCCGCTCGTAGACGGGGCCCTCGTGCGCGACGCTGCGCGGGGGCACGTCGACGACCGTGTCGCCCCGCCACTCGATGGTGAGCCGCCCAGTGCCGGTGACCTCGCCGATCACGGCGGCGTCAACCTCCCACTTGCGACAGATGTCGAGGAAGCGCTCGACCGCGGCCGGCTCGACCACGGCCATCATCCGCTCCTGCGACTCGCTCATGAGGATCTCCTCGGGAGCGAGGCTCTCGTCGCGCAGCGGCACCCGGTCGAGGACCACGTGCATGCCGCCCTCGCCGGCGCCGGCCAGCTCCGAGGTGGCGCAGGACAGCCCGGCGCCACCGAGGTCCTGGATACCGACCACGAGGCCCTCGGCGAAGAGCTCGAGGGTGCACTCGATGAGCAGCTT
>DATHUJ010000179.1:0-29852 GCA_035462375.1 Jiangellales bacterium | reverse complement strand
GCACCGGGCGCAAGCTCGGGCTCCGGGCCGACCGGTGCGGGCGGCACCGCCGGGGTCGGGGGCGCGGCTGGCGCCGCGGGGGCCGTCGGCGTCGCGGCCGCGGGGGCCTTGCGGGCCGACGGGGCAGGGGCGCCGGAGTCGGCCAGCGCCTCCCGAAGCTTGCGGACGACCGGCGCCTCGATGGTCGAGGAGGCCGATCGGACGAACTCGCCGAGCTCGTTGAGCTTGGTCAGCACGACCTTGCTCTCGACTCCCAGCTCCTTGGCGAGCTCGTAAACCCGGACCTTAGCCACTGCTCTCCTTCTCGGTCCGGGCCCCTTGGCACAGACCGGCTAGTGCTTGGACATGCTCATCGTGCGCATCTCATCGAACGCCCGCGGGGGTCACGTCCCGCCTCCTCTCCTCGTCCTGCCCTCGTCGTCGCCGACCCCCGGCGGGGTCGGCGCAGCCGCCTGCTCGACCCATCTCCTCAGCGCCGTGGTGTCGAGCGGGCCCGGCAGGCGCAGTGCCCGCGGGAACGCCCGACGGCGCTCGGCGAGGTCGAGGCACCTCGGGTCGGGGTGGAGGTACGCGCCCCGCCCGGGGAGCCGGCCGCGCGGGTCGGGGACGAGGTCCGGGCCTCGGTGGCCCACCTCCTCACCGACCGCGACGACACGCAGCAGTTCGGACTTGCCCGCACGCTCACGGCACCCCACGCAGGTGCGCAGGGGCATGGACGCGCGTTCTTGCACCGGGCAGTCTACCTGCTCCGGCTCACTCGCCGACCGGTCCGGCGGGCGCGGCCGGTGCGGTGTCGGACCGGATGTCGATCCGCCACCCGGTCAGCCGTGCTGCCAGCCGGGCGTTCTGCCCCTCCTTGCCGATCGCCAGGGAGAGCTGGTAGTCGGGCACCACGACACGCGCGGCGCGCGCATCGGCGTCGACGACCTCGACGCGCTGGACCCGGGCCGGCGAGAGCGCGTGGGCGACGAGCTCGGCCGGGTCGTCCGACCAGTCCACGATGTCGATCTTCTCTCCGTGCAGCTCGTGCATCACGGCCCGGACGCGAGCGCCCATCGGGCCGATGCAGGCCCCCTTGGCGTTGACCCCGGGCCGGTGCGAGCGCACCGCGATCTTGCTCCGGTGGCCGGCCTCGCGGGCGATGCCGACGATCTCGACGGTGCCGTCGGCGATCTCGGGGACCTCGAGGGCGAACAGCTTGCGCACGAGGTTCGGGTGGGTCCGGGACAGGGTGATGACCGGCCCGCGCATGCCCTTGCGCACCTGGACGACGTAGCACTTGATGCGGGTGCCGTGCTCGTAGCGCTCACCCGGCACCTGCTCCTGCGATGGCAGTACGGCCTCCGCCTTGCCGAGGTCGACGTAGACCGTGCGGGGGTCGTGGCCCTGCTGGATGGTGCCGGACAGGACGTCGCCCTCTCGGCCGAGGAACTCGCCGAAGGTGACGTCGTCCTCGGCGTCGCGGAGCCGTTGCAGGATGACCTGCTTGGCGGTGGTGGCGGCGATCCGCCCGAAGCCGGCCGGGGTGTCGTCCCACTCCCGGGCGACCGCTCCCGTCTCGTCGAGCTCCTGGGCCCAGACGGTGACATGGCCGGTGCGCCGGTCAAGCTCCACCCGTGCCTGGGTGTGAGCGCCGTCGGTGCGCTGGTAGGCGATGAGCAGCGCCTGCTCCAGAGCCTCCACGACGAGGTCGAAGGAGATCTCCTTCTCGCGTTCGAGGGCGCGCAGGACGGAGAGGTCGATGTCCACGGCTCAGCCCTCCTCACCGTCGCCGGTGCCTTCGTCGCGGTCGCGGTGGAACTCCACCTGGACCCTGGCTCTACCCACCTCGGCGTAGGCAAGCCGCCGCGAGCTCCCGTCGACATCGAGGCGGGCACCCTGGTCGTCCGCGTCCACCACTCGCCCGGTGACTTCGCCGCCCGCGGCGAGGACGACGCGCACCAACCGGCCGGTGTTGCGGCGCCAGTGCCGGGGAAGCGTCAGCGGCCGGGACACGCCGGGCGAGCTGACCTCGAGGGTGTACGACGACTCCCCCATGAGGTCCTCGGCGTCGAAGGCGTCGGAGACTGCGCGGGACAGCTCGGCGCACTCGTCGAGGTCGACGCCGCCGTCCCGGTCGACGACGAGGAGCACGCGGCGCCGACGGCCCGCCTGGGAGACCTCGAGGGCCTCGAGGTCGAGCCCCGCCGCCGAGCAGAGAGGTTCACAGGCGCTGCGGAGGAGGTCGGGTGATGCCATGGTCATCGGTCCTCCTCGCTGTCCAGTTGTGCTCGGGCCGCGCTCCGCCCTCCGACGGTCGGCCCGCCGGGATCGGCGTCTACCCTAGCCGGGTCGCGGGCTACCGTGCTCTGGTGCCCGGCCCCCCGTCCGCTCCCTCCCGGCGCTCCGCCCTGATCACCGGGTGCGCAGGCCTGGTCGGACTCGCCGCGTCGGGGACGGCCGTCACCGCCTGTGGCCGCGGTGGCGGGGCGCCGGCCCCGTCGGACCCTCCTGCACCGGCCCCGGATCCGGACGCCGGCGTGCGTGAGTCGGCGCGACGGGCGGAGGAGGCCCTGCTCGCGCTGCACGCCGCCACCGTGGCCCGTCACCCGGACCTGGGGGCCGAGTTGGCGCCGGCGACCGGTCACCACCGCCGCCACCTGGACGCTCTCACCCCCGCGACCGGACGACGCGCCACCGCCGCGACGGACCCGGGCCGGACGGCTCCGACGCCGACGCCGGCCACGACCACCACCACACCGGCACCGGCGGTCCCGGACGACCCGGGAGCGGCGCTGGCCGCCGTCCGGGACGCGGAGTCGGACGCGGCGGCCGAGCGGCTGCTCGACTGCGTCGCCAGCACCGACGCCGGGCTGGCAGCCGTCCTCGCGTCCGTGGGTGCGGCGGAGGCCGCGCACGCCGCGCTCCTCGCCGGTCGGGCATGAGCGACGTCGCGGCCCTGCAGGCGGCGCTGGCCGGTGAGCACGCCTGCGTCTTCGGCTACGGCGTGGTCGGCGGCGTGCTGCCCCCGGACGAGGAGCAGCCCGCCCGGGACGCCTTCGACACGCATCGCCGACGACGCGACGACATCGCGCGGCTGCTGCGCGCGTCAGGGGCCGAGCCGGTGGCCGCTCTCCCCGGCTACGCGCTGCCGGTGGTGGTCCGGGGGCCCGCCGAGGCACGCCAGCTGGCCGGCCTGCTCGAGGCCCGTCAGGCGGTCCTGCTCGCCGACGTCGTCGCGGCAGCCACCACGTCAGCGCTGCGGGAGGGGGCCGCCCGGTGGCTGGCCGACGCCGCCGTACGAGGAGTCTCCTGGTCCGGATCGGTGACGGCGCTGCCGGGCCTGGACCCACCCCCCTGAGCCGGGCCCACCGCCCGGCCGGTCAGCCGCCGCGGCGGCGCCGGAGCAGCCGCCAGGCCACCCACAGCACGAGCAGCCCCACCAGCACCGGAGCAACCCGCTTGGCCACCGGGACGCCGGCGGTCCCCAGCAGGTCGATCGGCTCGGCCTGCTGGGGCGGCCGACCGGGTGGGACGGGAGCCGCCGTCGGGACGGCGGCCTCCTCGGCCGGCGGCTGGACGCCGCCCGCCTCGCTCAGCTGCTCGGCCAGGCAGGCGGAGAAACGGTCGATGATCCGGCTGCCGACGTCGGCCATGACGCTGCGGCCGAACTGCGCGGGACGCCCGGTGACCGCGAGGTCGGTGAGCGCCGTCACGCGCGTCCCGCCCTCGGCGGGCTCGAGGTGCGCCCGGACCGTCATCGTCGCGGTCCCTGCCCCCCGCTTCTCCTTGCCCCGCGCGTCGATGACGACCCGGCGCGCGTCGTCGTCCCGTTCGACGAAGCGAGCGGTCCCGCCGTACGTGACCTGGATCGGACCGACCTTGACGGTCACCGAGCCGCGGAACTCCTCGCCGTCGACCGACTCGAGTCGTGCCCCCGGCATGCACGGCGCGACGCGTTCCACGTCGAGCAGGACGGGCCAGGCGTCCTCGGGGGCGACCGGCACCACGAACGAGTGCTCGAGCTCCATCAGGCTCCCGCCGCCGCGACGAGGGCGCGCCGTGTGAGCACCCGGGCGAGGTGCTGGCGGTAGTCGGCCTGCGCGTGCAGGTCGGCCGGGGGGCTGGTGCCAGCGGCGGCGTGCTCCGCAGCAGCGGCGAGTGCCGCAGGAGTGGCCTCGGCTCCGGCTGCCGCTGCTTCGACCGCAGCAGCCCGGACAGGGGTCGTGCCCATGTTCGTCAGGGCGACCCGTGCCTCGGCGATGTGACCGTCGTCGCGACGCACGAGCGCCGCCACCCCCACGACGGCCCACGCCTGCGCGACGCGGTGGAACTTCTCGTACCGATGACCCCAGCCAGGGCCCGGCTTCGGCAGCCGCACGGAGACGAGGAGCTCGTCCGGACCCATCGCGCTCTGCAGGTAGTCCTGGAAGAAGTCCGCCGCGGCGACCTGCCGCCGTCCCCCCGGTCCCGCCACCTCGAGCACGGCACCCAGGGCCAGAGCCACCGCCGGGAGGTCGCCGGCGGGGTCGGCGTGGGCCAGCGCCCCGCCGAAGGTGCCTCGGTGGCGCACGGCGGGATCGGCGACCGTGGCGGTCGCCTCGGCGACCAGCGGGACGTGCTCGCGTACGAGCGGGTCGGTCATGACATCGTGGTGCGGCGTGGCCGCTCCCACGACGAGGGCGTCGCCGTCGTCGCGAACGCCCCGGAGCTCGGCGAGCCGGCCCACGTCGACGAGGACCGCGGGGTAGGCCAGCCGCAAACGCAGCAGGGGGATCAACGACTGCCCCCCGGCCAGCACCTTGGCCTCGTCGCCGTGCTCGGCGAGGGCGCCGACCGCCTCGTCGACCGACACCGGGCGGACGTAGTCGAACGCTGCGGGGATCACCGCGCACCTCCCTGGATCGCGCGCCACACGCGCTCGGGCGTGCAGGGCATGCGCACGTCGTCCACGCCGTACGGGCGGAGGGCGTCGACGACCGCGTTGACCACGGCCGGAGTGGAGGCGATGGCACCCGCCTCCCCCACTCCCTTGATGCCCAGCGGGTTGGTGGTGGACGGTGTCTCCGTGCGGTCGACGGTCCACGAGGGGACGTCGGTCGCCGACGGGATGGTGTAGTCCACCAGCGTGGACGTCAGGAGGTTGCCGTCGTCGTCGTAGACGGCTTCCTCGAACAGCGCCTGGCCGACCCCCTGGGTGATGCCGCCGTGGACCTGACCCTCGACCACCAACGGGTTGACGACCGTCCCCACGTCGTCGACGGCGACGTAGGACCGGATCCGGACGAAGCCGGTCTCGGTGTCGACCTCGACGGCGCACAGGTGGGTCCCGTGCGGGAAGGAGAAGGTCTCCGGGTCGACCACGGCCGTGGCGGCCAGGAAGGGCTCGATCCCCTCGGGCAGGTCGTGGGCGACGAACGCCGCGCCGGCGACCTCCTGGATGGTCTTGCCCTCCCCCGGCGTGCCCCGCACTCGGAACGTGCCAGCGTCGAACTCCACGTCCCGCGGGTCCGCCTCGAGCAGGTGGGCGGCGACGGCGCGGGCCTGCTCGACGACCTTGTCCGCGGCGCGCACGATCGCCATGCCGCCGACCGCCAGTGAGCGCGAGCCGTAGGTGTCCAGGCCCATCGGCGCGCGGGAGGTGTCGCCGTGGACGACCTCGACCGCGTCGTACGGGACACCGAGGGCGTCGGCGGTGACCTGGGCGAAGGTGGTGGCGTGGCCCTGGCCGTGTGGCGAGGTCCCGACGACCACCTCGACCTGGCCGGTCAACGTCACCCGGACGGTGGCCGCCTCCCAGCCGCCGGCAACGTAGCCCTCCCGACCCAGCCACCGGGAGGGGGCCAGCCCGCACATCTCGGTGTAGGTGGAGATGCCGATCCCGAGTTGCACGGGGTCGTCGGTCGCGCGCCGCCGGGCCTGCTCCGCGCGCAGCTCGTCGTAGCGGAACAGGTCCGTCGCCTTGTCGGTCGCCGCCTCGTAGTTGCCGCTGTCGTACTCGAGACCGCAGACCGAGGTGTACGGGAACTGGTCGTGCGGTATCCAGTTCCTGCGGCGCAGCTCCAGCGGCTCGATGCCGAGCTCGGCCGCGAGCTCGTCCATGATCCGCTCGATCACGAAGGTGGCCTCGGGGCGACCGGCTCCGCGGTAGGCGTCCGTAGGGGTCTTGGTGGTGAAGACCCCCCGGCAGGTCAGGGTGTGGGCCTGGAACCGGTAGATGCCTGGGTACATGTAGCGACCGAGCAGCGGGATGCTCGGCGTGAGCAGCTGCAGGTAGGCGCCCATGTCGGCGGTGAGGTCGACCTTGAGACCCAGCACCCGACCGTCGCGGGTGGCGCTGATCTCGACGTCCTGGATCAGGTCGCGGCCGTGGATGGTGGCCTGGCAGTTCTCGCTGCGGGTCTCCGTCCAGGCCACCGGCCGGGCGAGCCGGGTCGCCAGGACCGCGACGATGACCTCCTCGGCGTAGACGTCGAGCTTGGACCCGAAGCCGCCGCCCACGTCCGGGGCGATGACCCGCACCTTGTGCTCCGGCCAGCCCGCGTTGAGGGCGACGAAGATGCGGACGAAGTGCGGCACCTGGGTCGACGTCCAGATCGTCACCTCCCCCGTGGAGGGCGTGGTCGAGGCCACGACCGCCCGCGGTTCCATCGGCGTAGGGATCAGCCGCTGGTTGACGTAGCGCCGGCGCACCACGACCACGTCGTCGCCTGTCGTCGTGGCCGCGTAGTCGCCGTGGTCCTCGCGCCAGGTGAAGCACAGGTTGCCGGGGACGTCGTCGTGTACCAGGGCGGCGCCGTCGGCGAGGGCCGCCTCCATGTCGACGACCGCGGGCAGCGGCTCGTACTCGACGTCCACGGCCTCCAGGGCGTCGGCGGCGGCGTAGCGCGAGGTCGCCACCACCACCGCGACCCCGTCACCTGCGTGGCGGACCTTGTCGGTGGCGAGCGGGAGGTGCGGCGGGCTCTTCATATCGGGCGAGACGACCCAGGCGGTGGGCAGGCTGGACCAGGACCCGGCGAGATCCGCCCCGCTGAACGCCGCGACCACGCCCGGCCGCCCGAGGGCGCCGGAGACGTCCACCGAGACGATCCGGGCGTGCGCCATGGGGCTTCGCAGGATCGCGGCATAGAGCATGCCGGGCAGGCGCAGGTTGTCGGTCCAGGTGGTCTGTCCGGTGAGCAGGTGGGCATCCTCGCGACGGGGCTGGGGACGGCCGATGTTGCGGGTGGGGGCGTCCTGGGTCGCGGTCATGCCTGGCCTCCCGAGACGGTCGCGGGTCCCGCAGCTTCCACGGGAGCGTCAGCACGCATCGTCTGCGCGGCGGCGAGCACCGCCCGGACGATGTTGTGGTAGCCCGTGCACCGGCACAGGTTGCCCTCCAGCGCCTCCCGGACCCGCTGCTCGTCCGGTTCGGGGTCAGCACTCAGCAAGTCGACCGCGGCCATGACCATGCCCGGTGTGCAGAAACCGCACTGGAGACCGTGGGTCTCGTGGAAGGCCTGCTGGACGGGGTGCCACCGCCCGTCGCGGGCAAGCCCCTCGATCGTGGTGACGTCGCTCCCGTCCGCCTGCACGGCGAGCACGGAGCAGCTCTTGACGCTGGCGCCGTCGACCAGGACCGTGCAGGCCCCGCAGTTGGACGTGTCGCACCCGACGGGGGTGCCGACCTTGCCCGCGAGGTCTCGGAGGAAGTGCACCAACAGCAGCCTGGCCTCGACCTCGTGCTCCTGGACGGTGCCGTCGACGGTGACTCGGACCCGGGGCATACGCGCTCCCTCCACGAGCGAGGACGCCGGTGTCTCGGGAGCGCCCGCCGGGAAGCTCCCCGTACCGGCCTCCGACACAGTAGCGGCCCTGTGGCGCGCGTCACACCCCGTCGACGGGCCGAGCGACCTCCCCGCGCCGGCGGCAGATCTCGACCAGCCGGGCGACCGCACCGGTGACCGGGACGTCCTCCCGGTGGCCGGTGCCCCGGTCGCGCACCTCCACGACCCCGTCGGCGAGCCTCTTGCCCACGGTCATGATCGTGGGCATGCCGAGCAGCTCGGCGTCCTTGAACTTCACGCCGGGACTGACCTTGGGCCGGTCGTCGTAGAGCACGCGCACCCCCGCGGCCTCCAGTTCCTCTGCGAGCCGGTCGGCGGCCTCGTAGACCTGCCCGCCCTTGCCGGTCGCCACCAGGTGGACGTCCGCTGGGGCGACCTCGCGCGGCCACACGATGCCCAGCTCGTCGTGGGAGTTCTCCACGATGGCCGCGACGGCGCGCGACACCCCGATGCCGTACGAGCCCATGGTCACCGTGACCAGCCGGCCGTGCTCGTCGAGCACCTGAAGGCCCAGTGCCTCGGCGTACTTCCGGCCCAGCTGGAAGATGTGACCCATCTCGATGCCCCGCGCCGTCTCCAGCGGGCTGTTGCACCGCGGACAAGGGTCGCCGTCGCGCACCTCTGCCGCCTCGATGGTGCCGTCGGGGGTGAAGTCGCGGCCCGCCACGAGGTCGATGACGTGGCTGCCGATGACGTCTGCGCCGGTCACCCAGCGGGTTCCCTCGACCACGCGCGGGTCGGTCAGGTAGCGGATCCCCGACATGCCTTTCTCCCCGAGCACGCCCGGGCCGATGTAGCCCTTGGCGAGCGACGGCTGGACGGCGAAGTCCCCCTCGGTGAAGGCCTCGAGCTCGCCAGGGTGCACCTGCGCCTCGAGTCGCTTGAGGTCGACCTCGCGGTCCCCGGGCACACCGACGGCCAGCGGCTCGCGCTGCCCGTCCGGGTGGACGACGACGACCAGGACGTTCTTGAGGGTGTCCGCCGCCGTCCACACCCGATCCTCGCGGGGGAACCGCTCGTTGAGGTGGTCGACCAGCGTCTCGATGGTCGGGGTGTCGGGCGTGTCCTCCGCGTGGGCGGAGGGGACGCCGTCGTACGGGACGGGGTCGGGCACGCGGACCTGCACCGCCTCGACGTTCGCGGCGTAGTCGCACACGGTGCAGCGCACGAAGGTGTCCTCGCCGGCCTCGGCCGGGACGAGGAACTCCTCGCTGGCGGAGCCGCCCATGGCCCCTGACATCGCCGCCACGATGACGTACTGCATGCCCAGCCGGTCGAAGGTCGCGATGTAGGCGTCGCGGTGACGCTGGTACGAGCGGTCCAGGCCGGCGTCGTCGACGTCGAAGGAGTACGAGTCCTTCATCACGAACTCGCGACCCCGGAGCAGACCGGCCCGCGGCCGCGCCTCGTCGCGGTACTTGGTCTGGATCTGGTAGATGCACAGCGGCAGGTCCTTGTACGACGAGTACAGGTCCTTGACCAGGAGGGTGAACATCTCCTCGTGCGTCGGTCCCAGCAGGTAGTCGTTGCCACGGCGATCCTTGAGCCGGAAGAGGTTGTCCCCGTACTCCGTCCAGCGCCCGCTCGTCTCGTACGGCTCCCGCGGCAGGAGGGCGGGGAAGTGCACTTCCTGGAACCCGGCGCGGTCCATCTCCTCGCGCACGATCCGCTCGACGTTGCGGTAGACGCGGTAGCCCAGCGGAAGCCAGGAGTAGACGCCGGGTGCTGCGCGACGCACGTACCCCGCCCGCACCAGCAACCGGTGGCTGGGCACCTCAGCATCGGCCGGGTCCTCGCGCAGCGTCCGCAGGAACAGGCTCGACATGCGCAGGACCACGGGGAAGCTCCTCGGGACGGGGCGGACGTGCGCGGCGAGGATAGCCGGGCTCAGGGGACGGTGATCGGGCGCAGGCCGGCGCCGGCGCCGCCCCGGCTCTCCACGACCTCGGTGGTGCGCTCCCACGCCGTCCGCAGCCGCTGCTCGCCCGCGGTGCCGTGCTCACCCGTGACCAGCGCCTGCCCGACGTCCAGGACACGGACGGGGAACGCATCGGTGACGAGCAGGGGGGCGTACGAGGCGTCCGTGGCGGCGAAGGTCCCGTCCGGCTGCTCGGTGAGGTCGACCTGGACGAGCAGTCCCTCCGACTGCGCCTCCCCCGGCGTCCGGTGGGCGGCCATGAGGTTGCCCAGGCCGTAGACGACCCACCCGCCGTCAACCTGCTCGACCGGCTGCACGACGTGCGCGTGGTGCCCCAGCAGGAGGTCCACGTCCGGCGACGCGATGAGGCGCGGGGCCATGTCGAGCTGATCGGCGTTGGGCTCCTGGACGTACTCGGTGCCCCAGTGCATCGCGAGGACGACGACCTCCGCACCCGCCGCACGCGTCGCGGCGGCGTCGGCCAGGATCCGCTCCTCGTCGATGACGTTGCTGCGCCACTCCTCGCCGTTCGGGTACGGGATGCCGTTGAAGCCGTAGGTGAAGGAGAGCAGCCCGACGGTGATGGAGCCGTGCTCCGTTTCGACGTCGACCAGACTCGGCTCGGCGGCCTCCTCGGCCGAGCGCGCGCTGCCGGCGTGGGCCAGCCCGGCGGCATCCAGGGCGTCGAGGGTGCGATCGACGCCGTCGGCTCCCGCGTCGAAGGTGTGGTTCGACGCGGTCGTGCAGGCGTCGTAGCCGGTGGCCACGAGCCCGTCCAGGACCTGTGGCGGGCCCGAGAAGGCCGGATACCCCCGGTACGGCCCGCCCTCCGGGGCCAGTGGCACCTCGAGGTGGCAGACCGCGAGGTCGGCTGCCTCGACGAGCGGCCGGATCGGGTCCAGCATGGGCGCGAAGTCCATGTCCCCCGACCCGGCCCCGGCGTCGTCCCGGGCCTGGTTCCAGAGCCGCTCGTGCAGCAGCACGTCGCCGGTGGCGAGGATGCTCACCGTCCGCGGCTCCGGCGTCGGTGTCCCTGTCTCGGTGGCCGCCGGCCTCGGTTCTGCCGTCGTCGCGGCCTCCGGCGCTGCGCCGGACGAGCACGCGGCGAGAACGGCTGCCGCGAGGGCGGCGAAGAGTGTGAGCGGTCGGCGTCGGTCCACCCCACCAGTGTGCGGGAGCGTGGCGAGCAGGTCCGCCATGCCTCGCCGTGCCCAAGGCAGAAGCCCATGAGCTGACGATGCGTCGCCCGAAGCGGGCCGTGCGCGTGCCTCAGCCGGCCGGGCGCGGCTGGTGGGTGTCGTGGTCGGGGTGGGCGCGGTCGGGTGGTCCGGTGGTGTGCGGCCGGCCGGCTCGGCGGCGGCGGGGGTGCTCGGTGAGGCGGTGCAGCCGGGCCCGGACCAGGGCGGTGAGGTCGGGGGCGGCCGGGGCGAGGTCGGGAAGTGGGGGCAGCGGCACCGTGGTGTAGGTCCGGCCGAGCGGGCTGGTCTGGGTCAGCGCCCCGCTCTCGCCGTGCAGCCGGTGGCACCAGGCGCCGCAGGTCTTCGCGTCGTGGTGCGGCTGGTGCAGCGGCAGGTTGTTGCCGGCGGCGGTCGGCCCGTGCGGCCACGGGATGTCGTGGTCGATCTGCAGGCCGTGGCGGGCGGTGCAGCCGCGGGAGGCGCACACCCCGCCGGCGCGGGCCAGCACGAACTCGCGCACCGCGGCCGTCGGCCGGTAGGAGCGGATGGTCTGGGTGATCAGGTGCCCGTCGACCGGGTCGGTGAGCAGCCGCCGCCAGGTGGACGCCGTGGCGGCCAGCTGGCGGGCCACCGAGGCCGGCACGGGGCCGAGGCCGGTCAGCTCGCCGGGGGCGTCGTCCAGGCCGAGCAGGGTGGGCAGGGACAGGGTGATCTGCGCGGTCACGGTGACCTGCGGCCGCCCGCCGCCGTACCCGGCACCAGCCGGGACGCCGGCCCCGGGTGGGACGCCGGCCCCGGGTGGGGCGGCGAAGATCCCCGGATCCCCGCCGCCGACCACGCCCGCCGTACCTCTCGCGCCGGCACCGGCCGGCTCGGCCGGGTCCGGGTCGGCGGCGCGGTCGGCGGCGGCGGCACCGTCGCGGTCGTCGGCGCCGTCGGCGTGGGCGCCGTGGCTGTCGTGGGCGGGCTCGTCGTCGTGGGCGGGCTCGTCGTCGTGGTGGGGGTGGTTCCAGGCGGGGTGGGTGGTGGCGGGTTGGCCGGTGATCAGCCAGTCCAGGGCGTCGAAGCGGGCCTGGTCCCGGGTGAGCCCGGTGGGGGTGTCGGGGTGGGCGGTGATGGCCCGGGCCAGGGCGTCGATGCTGTCGCGGCAGAGCGCGACCCGCTCGGCCGGGCCGGTCATGCCCAGGGTGGCCGGGTCCCCGGCGGCGGGTCCGGGTTGGTGCCAGACCCGCCGGTCCCGGGTGGTGTGGGCTTGGCGGTCCTCGGCGTCGTGCGGGTCGAGTGCGGCCACGATCCGGCCGAGCAGGCGGGTCAGCTGGGGGCGGGTCAGCCCGCCGGGCAGGGCGTGGTGGGCGGCCAGTAGCCGGTGCACCGCCTCGGCGCGCAGGTGCGCGGGCAGCGCGTCGACCTTGTCCAGCACGATCAGCACGGTGGGCACGTCGAAGGCCCCGTCGCGGGCGGCCTGGCCGAGGGCGGGCAGCCCGGCCAGCGAGGCGGCGAAGGCCAGCCGGTTGGCGCCGAGCGTTGGGACACCCCGAGGGCGGCCATCAGCTCGAAGACCACCGCGGCGTGCTCGGGGTCGCGCCCGCGCAGCCCGCACTCCGGGTAGGCCGCCGCCAGCCGGGCCAGCGCGTCGGCCTCCACCGCCAGTGCCGCGGCCTGGGCGTGCCGGGCGGCCAGCGCCAGCCCGAGCGCGGTGTCGGCGTCCAGCCCGTCGGCGCGGGCGGCGCCCAGCACTCCCACCGCTTCGAGCACCCCATCCATCCCCGCATCGTACACGCGTTCGAATCACATCGGAAGGCTGCCACCCGTCGGTGTGGACGTGACGATGGCATCGGCCGGGTTCGCGTCGTCCGCGCCCGCCCGTGCGCCCCTACTAGGCTCCCGGCATGCCCCACACTCGGGAACCGCAACGCGCTGCCACCCCCGGCGGTGCCGGGTCGGTCGGGAGCGTCTTCGCGGTCGGAGGCGCGGAGGACAAGCTCGGACCGCGCGTGGTGCTGCGCCGCTTCGTCGAGGCTGCCGGGGGGTCCGCGGCGAGGGTCGTCGTGGTCCCGACGGCGTCCTCCCTGGGCCCCGAGATCATCGAGGCGTACGACGCCGTCTTCCGGCGCATCGGGGCGGCTGAGGTGCTCTCCGCCCGACCGCGTAGTCGGGCCGAGGCGCACTCCCCGGAGCTGGTCCGCCGAGTCGACCAGGCGACCGGGGTGTTCATGACCGGGGGGAACCAGCTCACCTTGGGCTCGGTGATCGTCGGTACCCCGTTCGGTGACGCCGTCCTCGCGGCACACCGCCGTGGCGCCGCTGTCGGCGGTACGAGCGCGGGGGCCAGCGTCCTCGCCCGGCACATGGTGGCGTTCGGGAGCGGTGGCACCACTCCCAAGCAGCGGATGAGCCAGCTCGCCGTCGGTCTGGGCGTGCTGCCCGACCTCGTCGTGGACCAGCACTTCGAGCAGCGGAACCGGTACGGACGGCTGCTCTCCCTCGTCGTCCAGTCGCCCAGCCTGCTCGGCGTCGGCGTCGACGAGGACACTGCTGCCGTGGTGGAGGGCGGTCGGTGGATGGAGGTCGTGGGGCGGGGGGCCGTCACCGTCGTCGACGGCTCCCTGGCCGTCTCGAACGCCTCCACGGCACGGCGCACCGAAGCCCTCATGGTCTCCGGGGTCGTCCTGCACGTGCTCCCCGCCGGCAGCCGCTTCGACCTCGCCGGGCGGCTGCTCGTCGACGCCGCGCCGCAGACCGCGGCCACCGAGATCGTCGAGCTCCGGGCTGCGGAGGCGGAGTTCCGCCGGACCGCGCGACGAATCGCTGCCGAAGGCGCGGCGTCGGGGGCGCCGGAGCGGAACCGACGTCGGGCCGCCCGACGGGTCGTGCTGCCCCTCGATCAGCAGGACCCGGCGGCCGCCGCGCCGCCCTCGGCCGAGGGGAGTGCAGGACGGTGACCGTGCGGGACACGGAGACGACCGGAGCCGTGACCCCTCCGGCCGGGCCCGACCTCACCTTGCTCGAGACGAGGGTCTACCGGGGCCCGAACGTCTGGTCCTACGACAAGGCCGTCCACCTCGTGCTCGACCTGGGCTCCCTCGAGGACCACCCCTCGAACACGCTGCCGGGCTTCGCCGACCGCCTGCTCGAGCTGCTGCCCGGGCTGGAGCACCACTCCTGCTCGCGGGGGCGCCCGGGCGGTTTCGCCGAGCGCCTGCACGAGGGGACCTGGCTCGGGCACGTGTCCGAGCACGTGGCCCTCCAGCTGCAGCAGGAGGCGGGACACGACGTCAGGAGGGGCAAGACCCGCCAGATCAAGGGTCGTCGCGGTGTCTACAACGTGGTGTTCGGCTACCACGACGAGCGCGTGGCCCTGGCTGCCGCCAGGCTGGCCGTACGTCTGCTCAACCACCTCGTCGCCGCCGAGGAGGGCTTCGACTTCAGGGCGGAGCTGGAGGACTACCTGGTCCGCGCCGAGCGGACTGCGTTCGGACCGTCCACCGAGGCCATCCTCGAGGAGGCGGCGAGCCGGGACATCCCGTGGCTCCGGCTCAACGAGTACTCCCTCGTCCAGCTCGGCCAAGGCGTCCACCAGCGACGCATTCGGGCCACCATGACGTCCGGCACCTCGGCGCTCGCGGTGGACATCGCCGGTGACAAGGAGCTGACCGCACGTCTGCTGGCTGCCGCGGGGCTGCCCGTGCCGCGCAGCGAGAGCGTGCGGACCGTGGACGGTGCGGTCCACGTCGCCGGCCGGATCGGGTACCCAGTGGTCTGCAAGCCGCTGGACGGCAACCACGGGCGTGGCGTGTGCCTCGATCTCGCCGACGAGGCGGCGCTGCGCGTGGCCTTCCCCGTGGCCCTCGAGCAGTCCCGCCGAGGCAGGGTCGTCGTGGAGAGCCACGTGACCGGCCGGGACTACCGCGTGCTGGTGGTCGGCGGCCGGATGCAGGCCGTGGCCGAGCGGGTGCCCGCGCACGTGGTGGGCGACGGCGTCCACACCGTGTCGGAGCTCGTCGAGACCACGAACGCCGATCCCAGACGAGGCGTCGGACACGAGAAGGTGTTGACCAGGATCTCGGTGGACGACGCGGCCGTGGCGCTCGTGCGCTCCCAGGGCTACGAGATGGACGCGGTCCCCGAACCCGGGGCCACCGTGCGGCTCACCCTGACCGGGAACATGTCCACGGGCGGCATCGCCATCGACCGGACCTACGAGGCCCACCCGGACAACGTCGAGATCGCCGAGGAGGCCGCCCGGGTGATCGGCCTGGACGTCGCGGGAATCGACTTCATCTGCCCGGACATCTCCCAGCCCGTCCGCGAGACGGGAGGGGCGATCTGCGAGGTCAACGCCGCCCCCGGGTTCCGGATGCACACCCACCCGACCGTGGGGGAACCGCAGTTCATCGCCAAGCCGGTCGTCGACCTGCTCTTCCCCCCGGGGACACCGAGCCGGGTGCCGATCGTCGCGGTGACGGGGACCAACGGCAAGACCACGACCGCCCGGATGATCGCGCACGTCTTCAAGGGGCTCGGCCGCAAGGTGGGCATGACGTCCACGGACGGTGTGGTGATCGACGAACGGCTGGTCATCCGGGCGGACGCCAGCGGGCCGAAGAGCGCCCGCATGGTGCTGCAGAACCCACGCGTCGACCTCGCCGTCTTCGAGGTCGCCCGGGGCGGGATCCTGCGTGAGGGGCTGGGCTACGACCGCAACGACGTCGCGGTCGTCCTCAACGTGCAGCCCGACCACCTCGGACTCCGGGGGATCGATACCGTCGAGCAGCTCGCCGAGGTCAAGGCGGTCCTCGTCGAGGCGGTCCCGAGGAACGGCTTCGCCGTCCTCAACGCCGACGACCCGCTCGTGGTCGAGATGCGGCGTCGATGCTCGGGCGAGGTGGTGTGGTTCACCATGTCCGAGCCGGGGTCGCAGGCCCGCCAGTACGTCGACGACCACTGTCGCCGCGGCGGGCGGGCCGTCGTGCTCGAGCCGAGCGAGCTCGGTGAGATGGTCGTCATCCGGCACGGTCGCCGTTCGATGCAGCTCGCCTGGACCCACCTGCTCCCCTCCACCTTCCAGGGGCGGGCTCGGATGAACGTCCAGAACGCGATGGCCGCGGCCGGCGCGGCCTTCGCGGCTGGCGCCCCCTTGCACGACATCCGCCAGGGCCTGCGCACCTTCACCACGTCGTACTACCTCTCGGCGGGACGCCTCAACGAGATCGACGTGGGCGGGACGACGGTGATCGTCGACTACTGCCACAACGCACCGGGCATGCGCATGCTCGGCGACTTCGTCGACCGGCTCGGCGCGAGCCTCGACACGGCGCACGAGCTGGGCAGGACCTCGCGCATCGGCATGGTCGCCACGGCCGGCGACCGTCGGGACGACGACATCCGCGAGCTCGGCGCCGTGGCGGCCGAGCACTTCGACGTCCTCGTGGTCCGCGAGGACGCCGCACGCCGCGGCCGACCCGGGGGTGAGGTGGCCGACCTGGTGGCCGCTGGGATCCGCGAGCGGATGGCGGCCGGGGCCCGGTGCAAGCAGGTGGAGATCGTGCTGGACGAGCAAGAGGCGGTGCGGCGGAGCATGGCCTTCTCGAACACCGGCGACCTCGTCGTGCTCTGCGTCGACAAGCACGCTGCGGTGCTGGGTGAGCTCGAGGGGATGGCGCAGCTCGCCCAGGCCGGAGCGCACGTGTCCGACGAGCGGCTGGGGGACCCCGACCAGCCGGCTGCCGGTTGAGCCAAGTCGTGGGGACCGGTCACCTCATGGCGGCGAGCGCCTTGGCGCGCAGCGTGTCCGGGTCGTCGATGCCCGCCCCACGCCCGCGGAGGTCGTCCTCGATGGCGTCCCGGTCCTGGTGGCACATGACAGCGACCACGTCACCGGGTAGGGCCCGGTCGAGCAACGCGCGGTAGCCGGCGAGCTCCGACCCGTACGAGGGAAGGGTGTGGACCCCCACCGCCGCCGCGCCGACTCGGTACAGGGCGTCGAGCTCGGCCGGGTCCCGGCCGCGCAGGTAGTCGGACTTGTGCACGACGACGACGTCATCGCTCGACTTGGCGGCGAGCTCCCCCAGGACGGTGAGCACCTCGTCCTGCCGGTCCCCCGCGGTGCCCAGGGCGAGGCGGAGGGACGCGCCCGGCGCCCGGAGCCCGGCCATGGCTTCCAGGAGCGCCTCGAGGCCGGCCTCGTTGTGCGCGAGGTCGAGCAGCACCGTCGCGGCGCCGCCCGGTACCGGGACCGAGTAGACGTTCATCCGCCCGGGGTTGTGCTCCGGCCCGGGCCGGAAGCCCTGCAGGCCGGCCACCACCGCCGTACGTGGGAGGTCGGCGGCGAGCGCGGCGGACGCGGCGGCGAGCGCGTTCTCGAGGTTGGGACGCGAGAGCCCGGCGAGGGTCATGGGGACGTCGACCACCCGGACCAGTGGGTCGGGGTCGGCGTCCGGCTCGAGGACCGTGATCCACCCCTCCAACACGGTCGTGGCGCGGCCGCCCTCGGTGAGCGCGGCACGGACGGCGGGTGCCTCGGGGTCCCGGGCGAACACCCACGGCCGCGCCGGTGAGGTGAGACGCATCGCGAAGGTGCGAGGGTCCTCACCGTTGACCACGCACCACCCCTCGGGACGGGTGACCCTCGTGACGACCGCCTTGACCTCGGCGAGCTGGTCCAGCGTGTCCACCCCGTGCAGGCCGAGGTGGTCGGCGGAGATGTTCGTGACGACCGAGACGTCGTTGTGCGTGGTCCCCATGCCCCTCAGCAGGATGCCTCCGCGCGCCGTCTCCGTGACCGCGAGGTCGACCCGCGGGTCGGCCAGGACACGGCGGGCACCGGACGGTCCCGAGTAGTCACCGGCCTCGACCAGCTCACCGTCCACCCAGATCCCGTCGGTGTTGGACCACCCCACGACGAGGCCGGCCAGCCGACCGATGTGCGCGACCATCCGCGACGTCGTGGTCTTGCCGTTGGTCCCCGTGACCGCGACGACCGGGACGTGCGGGCGGACGGTCCCGGGGCGCTCCCCCGGCTCGGACGCCCGGACGGCGGCAGCGGACTCGACGACGGCCCGGTCGACGTCGGTCCCCGGCAGGGCGTCGAGGACGTCGGCCACCGCGTGGCCGAGGGCCTGCGCCTTGCCACGGTGTCGCCAGGGAAAGGCGATGACGAGGCGAGACACGTCACCGGCGGGCCGGGCGCGGACGGCGAGCCGGGTCGTGCCCGACGCGGCGGCCACCATCCGGACCAGCCGCGCGACCGCACGGGCCGCGAACCGCTGCCGGAAGGCGGTGGCCGGCCCGCCCGGACGGGCGGTCGAGAGCCCCAGCCGGCATGCCAGGTCGCGCGCCTCCGGCTCGGAGAGCTCGACCAGGCCGGTGAGGTCGAGGGTGAGCTTCACGGCCGGCCGCGGGAAGTACAGGTTCGGGCCATCGAGCACCCGGAGCTCCACCAGGGAGGTCGGCCGCTCGGTCACCTGCGAAGCGTACTCAGCATCCGCCCGGGGGCTCGCGGTCACGCCCGGGTGGGCCGGCCGCTCACGCCCCCATCGCGTGGTAGCCGCCGTCGACGTGCACGATCTCACCCGTGGTGGCGGGGAAGAACTCGCTGAGCAACCCCACGACCGCACGTGCCGTGGGCTCCGGATCGGTCTGGTCCCAGCCCAGGGGGGCCCGGTCGCCCCACATCGTCTCCAGCCCCTCGAAGCCGGGGATGGCCTTGGCCGCCAGGGTCTGGAGCGGGCCGGCCGAGACCAGGTTGACCCGGACGCCGTCCGGCCCGAGGTAGCGGGCCAGGTAGCGCGCCGTGGACTCCAAGCCCGCCTTGGCGACCCCCATCCAGTCGTAGGCGGGCCAGCTCACCGTCGCGTCGAAGGTGAGCCCGACGACCGACGAGCCCGGTTGCAGCATCGGACGGCACGCCACCGCGAGCGCCTGCAGGGAATAGGCCGAGACCTGGACCGCCTGGGCCACGTCGGGCCAGCCGGTCTCGAGGAACTTGCCACCCAGAGCGGTCTCCGGGTTGCCATAGGCGATGGAGTGCACCACACCGTCCAGGCCGTCGAGGTGCTCGCCGAGGGCGCCGGGGAGCGCGGCCAGGTGTGCCTCGTCGGTGACGTCGAGCTCCACGACCGGGGCCGGGGCGGGGAGCCGTCCGGCGATCCGGCGCGTGATCCCCAGCGCGCGGCCGAAGTTCGAGATCACCACCTGGGCGCCCTGGTCCTGCGCCACCCGGGCGACGTGGAAACCGATGGAGGTGTCCATCGTCACGCCGGCGACCAGGACTCGCTTGCCCTCGAGGATGCCCATTGCCGTCTCCCTCGTGTCTCGGTGCTGTCGGGGCCCGGGTGTGCCGTGCGTCGGAGCGGTCAGTGCCCCATCCCCAGCCCGCCGTCGACCGGGATGACGGCCCCGGTGACGTAGGCCGCCTCGTCACTCCCCAGCCAGCGGACCACGCCCGCCACCTCCTCGGGCGTGCAGAAGCGCCCGAGCGGGATCCGCGACCGGTACTCCTGCTGGGTCTCGTCGGGCAGTGCGGCGGTCATGTCGGTCTCGACGAAGCCGGGGGCGACGACGTTCGCGGTGATGCCGCGGCTGCCCAGCTCGCGCGCCATCGACCTGGCCATGCCGACCAGCCCGGCCTTGCTCGCCGCGTAGTTGACCTGCCCCGGCGAGCCCAGCAGCCCCACGACGCTGGACACGAGCACGATCCGCCCTCGGCGCTGGCGCAGCATGCCCTTGGCCGCGCGCTTCGCCACCCGGAAGGCGCCGGTGAGGTTGGTGTCGACGACGCTCGTGAAGTCGTCCTCCGTCATGCGCAACAGCAGTGTGTCGCGGGTGATGCCGGCGTTGGCGACGAGAACCTCGACCGGCCCCTGCCCCGACTCGACCTCCGCGAAGGCGGCCTCCACGGAGTCGGTGTCGGTGACGTCGCACCGCACCGCGGACAACCCCTCGGGTGCACCGCCGCTCCGGCTCGTGACCGTCACCTGGTCACCTGCGTCGGCGAACGCTCGGGCGATCGCGAGCCCGATGCCGCGGTTGCCTCCCGTGACCAGAACGGATCGTCCCACCGGCGGCCCTCCTCGTCTCGTCGTCAGCGGCGCCCGCCGGGCGCCGCTGGGTGACGCTATCGGCTACCGCCCGGTACGCGGGACCCGCTGCCCCGTCAGGCGTCCTCGAGCCGGAAACCGACCTTCATCCCCACCTGGACGTGGTCCACCTCACCGTCGACGAGGTAGCCGCGGATCTCGGTGACCTCGAACCAGTCGAGGTGGCGCAGGGTCTCGGCGGCGCGGTGGATCCCGTTGCGGACGGCGTCGTCGACGCCTTCCCGGGACGTGCCCACGATCTCGGTGACGCGGTAGGTGCGGTTGGTCATCTCGTCTCCAGCCGGTCGGTTTGCCGCGGTGCTGGCGCCATGATCCCGTACGGAGCCCCGGAGCGGGAGATGCGACCTGCCGCCGCGCCGGACTCGTCTGGCACACCGCGGCCGGCGGACCTACCGTGAGGGGGTGAACCAGGGCTCGCGGACGCGCCGGACCGACCCGGTGCAGGTCGTCACCACCGCCCGGCCGAGCCTCACCGACGACGTGAGCAGCCGAACCCGTCGCTACCTGGTGATGATGGGGATCCGGACGGTGTGCTTCGTCCTCGCCGTGGTGGTGGACGGCTGGCTGCGCTGGGTCTTCGCCGTCGGCGCGGTGGTGCTGCCCTACCTGGCAGTCGTCGTCGCCAACGCGGGTCGGCGGCCACAGCGGGGAGTGCTGCGCTCGGTGACGACGCCGACACGGCAAGCGCTGCCCGCCGCCGAACCGGGCGCTCCCCCCTCCCCGCGCGACGACCCCGCCTGAGCGACAAGCCGCCCGCCGCGAATCTCGTCGGCAACCCCTGGCGAGCGCGCGTGAATCCGTGCCATACTCCCCCCGCGCGTTCTGCTATCCCCCGTCGGAACGCGCGGACGCGACGCCGGGCGGCTTCCCCCGTGGCTGCCCGGCGTCGCCTCGTCCGGGCAGCGATCCGTCCCGTCAGCCGCCGATGGCGGACATCGGCCGTGCCGGCTGCAGGAAACCGGGGTCGTCGATCCCGTGCCCGGCCCGCTTGCCGAGCATGGCCTGCCGCCAGCGCGCGGCGATCTCCTCGTCGCCGGCACCCGCCCGGAGCGGCCCGCGCAGGTCGGACTCCTCCCGGGCGAACAGGCACGTGCGCACCTGCCCGTCGGCGGTGAGGCGGACGCGGTCGCAGGCCCCGCAGAAGGGCCGGGTCACCGACCCGATGATGCCGACCCGGGCGGGGCCCCCGTCGACGAGCCAGGTCTCGGCCGGCGCGCTGCCGCGTATCTCGGCCGGCTCGGGTGTGAGCTCGAACTCGGACTGCAGGAGCGCGAGCGTCTCGGCCGCGGTGACCATGCGTCCGCGGTCCCAGGAGTGCTGCGGGTCGAGCGGCATCTGTTCGATGAAGCGCAGTTCGTAGCCGCGCTCGAGGCACCACCGGAGCAGGTCCGGTCCCTCGTCGTCGTTGAGCCCGCGCAGCAGGACGGCGTTGACCTTGACCGGGGTCAGGCCGGCATCGGCCGCCGCGGCCAGGCCGGCGATCACGTCCTGGAGTCTCCGTCGGAGGGTGACCCGCTCGTAGCGGTCCGGGTCGAGGGTGTCCAGGGAGACGTTGACCCGGTCCAGCCCGGCTCGGGCGAGGGCCGGGGCGATGCGCGTCAGGCCGAGTCCGTTGGTGGTCAACGACAGCCTGGGGCGGGGCGAGAGGGCCGCGCAGGAGGCCAGCAGGTCCGCCAGCCCACGGCGCAACAGCGGCTCACCGCCGGTGAAGCGGACCTCGCGGACGCCCAGGTGCCGGACGGCGACGCCGACCAGGCGGACCACCTCGGCGTCAGTGAGGACCTCCGGCCCGGGGAGCCACTCGAGCCCCTCGGCGGGCATGCAGTAGGTGCAGCGCAGGTTGCACCGGTCGGTGAGCGACACCCGCAGGTCGGTCGCCGTCCGTCCGTACCGGTCGACGAGCACCACGCCTCCCTCACACCTGACGGATCCGCTCCCATCCCAGCCTAAGCGTCCGGGCCACCGGAGGGTTACCGTCGCAGGGTGTCCACGTCGCTGCCGGCCCGGCGCTGGGTGCCCGTGACGCTGGGGATCGTCGTGGTGGTGGCGCTCTGCGTCCTGGCCGGGCGGTGGCAGCTGGACCGCTACGAGCAGCGGGTCGAACGCAACGACGCGGTGACCCAGGCCGCGGCCGCGGCGCCCGTGGCCGTCGACCGGCTGCTGGGCACCGAGCCGGCACCCGACACGGCCGAGTGGCGGCAGGTCCGAGCCGTCGGACGGTACGACGCGGGCGAGCAGATCGTGCTGCGGCTGCGGCCACGTGACGGCGAGGCCGGCGCGCACGTGCTCACCCCCCTCGTCACCGCCGAGGGGACGGCGCTGTTGGTCGACCGGGGCTTCGTGTCCCAGCGCGGCAGCCCCGGGGTCGTCCCCGAGGCGCCGCCGCCCCCGGGTGGGGAGGTCGAGGTGGTCGCCCGGGTCAGGCTGAGCGAGGTCGGCCGGGGCCCGGGAGGTGACCCCGCGACGGGTTCGGTCCGGTACGTCGACGTGGGGGCGATCGCGGAGAGCCTCCCGTACCCCGTGTACGGGGCCTGGGCCGAGCTGGTCGAGCAGGAGCCGCCCGCCGCGCCGCCCCCCGAGCTCGTGTCGGCCCCGGTTGCCGAGCAGGGCCCGAACCTGTCGTACGCGCTCCAGTGGTTCCTCTTCGCCGGCGTGGCCGTCGTCGGGGGGGTCCTCCTCCTCCGGTCGGAGGCCCGCGGCGGCCGCCGCCCGCGTCCGCCAACGGGGGACCGGCGGGTGGACGCGACAGGGGCCGGGGTCAACCGGTAGGCAGGGTCCGTGCCGGGACGGATCGAGGACTACGGGCTCGTGGGCGACCTCCACACGGCCGCCCTCGTGGGTCGGGACGGCTCGGTGGACTGGCTGTGCCTCCCCAGGTTCGACTCCCCCGCCTGCTTCGCGGCCCTCCTGGGGACCGAGCGGCACGGGTGCTGGCGGATCGCGCCGATCGGGGCCGCCGTGGCGGACCGCCGCCGGTACCGCGGCGACACACTGGTGCTCGAGCACGAGTGGGACACCCCCGAGGGCACGGTGCGGGTGGTCGACCTGATGCCGCCCAGCGGTGGCGCGCACGACCTCGTGCGCATCGTCGAGGGGGTGCGCGGGCGGGTGGCCGTGCGCAGCGAGCTGCGGTTGCGACTGGACTACGGGCGGTCCGTCCCCTGGGTGCACCGGGTGGACGGGCAGGTCGTGGGCGTCGCCGGGCCCGACGCGGTGGCGCTTTCCACCGACGTGCCCACGTACGGGCGGGACCTCACGACCTTCGCCGACGTCGCCGTCGAGGCTGGCCAGCGGGTGGCGTTCGTGCTGACCTGGTACCCGTCGCACGAGCGACCGCCGGCTCCCGCGGACCCGTACGACGCCCTCGCCCGCACCGAGGCGTACTGGCAGGACTGGGTGGGCCGGTGCGCCCATGGCGGGCCGTGGCGCGACGCCGTGGTGCGGTCGCTGATCACGCTCAAGGCCCTCACCTACGCCCCGACCGGCGGGATCGTGGCCGCCCCGACGACGTCGCTGCCGGAGGGCATCGGCGGCGTCCGGAACTGGGACTACCGCTACTGCTGGCTACGCGACTCGGCCTACACCCTCGACGCCCTCGTCCGGGGCGGGTACCTGGACGAGGCCCGGGCCTGGCGCGACTGGCTGGTCCGGGCGATCGGCGGAGACGCGCACGACCTGCAGATCATGTACGGGATCGCGGGCGAGCGGCGGCTGCCCGAGGTCGACCTCGGCTGGCTGCCCGGATACGAGTCCTCGACGCCGGTGCGGGTGGGCAACGCAGCGGCCGAGCAGCTGCAGCTCGACGTCTACGGCGCGGTCATGGACACGCTCTCCCGCGCCCGGGCGCACGGCATGCCGCTGGCCCGCCACGCGTGGGCGCTCCAGACGCACCTGCTGCGCAGCCTGGAGCGGCGCTGGCACGAGCCGGACGAGGGGATCTGGGAGGTGCGCGGGCCGCGGCGGCAGTTCGTTCACTCCAAGGTGATGGCGTGGGTCGCGACCGACCGGTTCGTGGAGACCGTCGAGTCCGGCGCCGCGGACCTCCCCGTGGCGGAGGCGCCCCGCTGGCGCGCGCTGCGTTCGGCGGTCCACGACGAGGTGTGCCGGCGCGGTTACGACGCGGAGCGCAACACCTTCGTGCAGGCCTACGACTCCCCGGCGCTGGACGCCGCGCTGCTGCAGGTGCCGCTGGTCGGCTTCCTGCCCCCGGACGACCCGCGGGTCGTGGGCACCGTCGACGCCGTCCGGCGGGAGCTCAGCCTGGACGACGGCCTGGTGCTGCGCTACCGCGTCGAGCACACCGAGGACGGGCTGCCCGGCGACGAGGGCGCCTTCCTGGCGTGCAGCTTCTGGCTGGTGGAGGCCCTCGAGCTCACCGGTCGGCGCGACCAGGCCGTGGAGCTCTACGAGCGGCTGCTCTCCCTGCGCAACGACCTGGGCCTGCTGTCCGAGGAGTACGACCCTCGGGCCGGTCGGATGGTGGGCAACTTCCCGCAGGCGCTGAGCCACATCCCGCTGGTCACCGCGGCCTACCTGCTCGCCGACGTCCCCGGGCCGGCCACCGGCTGGGCCTGATTGCTCAGGCGACCCGCTGCGAGAGCACACCGCGGTTCCCGTCCAGCAGTGCGGGTCGGCCCAGCCACAGCGACGACTGCACCCTGCCGTGCCCGAAGGCGAGGTCCAGGACGACCGGGACCCCCAGGTCGCCAAGCCGGTCGACCAGCACGGCGGCGAGCTCGCCGGGGTCGCCGCAGTCCGTCCAGTCGCCGCACGCCACGCCCGCCACCCCGTCGAACCACCCGCTGCGCTGCAGGTGGGTCAGCATGCGTTCCACCCGGTACGGGGCCTCGCCCAGGTCCTCCAGGACGGCGATCGCCCCGCCGGCGGGGACACACCCGGGCGTCCCGGCCATGGCCGACAGCAGGCTCAGCGTGCCCCCCACGAGCGGGGCCTCGACGGACCCGCCGACGAGGGGGCGACCCGACAGGTTGACGCCGACCCCTGGCGCCGTCAGGGCGGCCGCCAGGCGCTCCCGCGACACCACGTCCTCGGCGGGGCCGCAGATCACCGTCGTGGCCGGCATGGGCGACCACAGGGTCGCCACCCCGACCCGCGCAGCGAACGCCTGGTGCAGCACTGTGACGTCCGACAGTCCGGCCAGCGGTTTGGGACGGGCGTTCCGCATCGCGTCCCAGTCCAGGAGGTCGATCAGCCGGGGGGCCCCGTCCCCTCCCCGGGCGCACAGCACCGCGCCGATGCCCGGGTCGCACCAGGCGGCCTGCAGGTCGGCGGCCCGCTCGTGGTCCGCACCCGCCAGGAACGGCAGGCCTTGCCCGCCCTGGCGCCCCAGGTGCCGCCCGGGGACGGGGACGAGGCCGATGGAGCGCAGCCAGGCGACGCCCCTGGACACCCGGTCGGCGCCGACCGGCCCGCTCGGCGCGACGACGGCCACGCGGTCACCGGGTCGTGGCAGCGGCGGCAGCGGCAGCAGGGGGCGCGGGGGCACGGCCGGCCAGGCTAGCCGGACCGGCCCACGGGATCGGGCAGTATGGCGGCCATGAACCTGGGTCTGAGCGGCCGGGCGTACGTCGTGACAGGGGGCAGCCGGGGGCTCGGCCGGGCCACGGCGGCGGAGCTGGTGGCCGAGGGCGCCGCGGTCGTGGTGTCGGCGCGGGACGAGCGGGCTGTCACCGACGCGGTCGCCGGCCTCGGCGGCGACGCCGTCGGGGTGGCGGCGGACAACGCCGACCCGGCGACGCCGCAGCGCCTGGTCGAGGCGGCCACCCGGCGCTGGGGCCGTCTCGACGGAGCCGTGGTCAGCGTCGGCGGCCCCGCGGCGGGACGGGTCACGGAGGTCTCGGACGAGGACTGGCGGGCCGGCTTCGAGTCGGTCTTCCTGGGGACCGTGCGGCTCGTCCGCACGGTCGCCGCGTCCGTGGGTGCCGGAGGTTCGATCGTCCTCGTGCTGTCGACGTCAGCGCGCTCCCCGATCGCAGGCCTCGCGGTCTCCAACGGCCTCCGGCCCGGGTTGGCCATGGTCGCCAAGGACCTCGCCGACGAGCTCGGGCCCCGTGGCGTCCGGGTGAACGGGCTGCTCCCCGGACGCGTCGCCACCGACCGGACCGTCGAGCTCGACGCGCTCACCGGCGACGCCGAGGCGGCCCGCGCCGAGCGGTCGGCGACGATCCCCCTGCGGCGCTACGGCGAGCCCGAGGAGTTCGCCCGGGTGGCGGCGTTCGTCCTCTCGCCCGCGGCGTCGTACGTCACGGGCACGATGATCGCGGTCGACGGGGGCGCCCTGCGCGTGCCGTGATTCAGGCCACGACGACGCCGTCGGCGGAGCGGGCCTGCTCGGCGAACTGGGTCCGGTACAGGTCGGCGTAGAGGCCGCCACGGGCCAACAGCTCGTCGTGGCGGCCGCGCCCGACGACCCGGCCGCGGTCCACGACCAGGATCAGGTCCGCCCCGCGCACCGTGGACAGCCGGTGCGCGATCACCAGGGAGGTCCGCCCCCGCAGGGCGGTGTCCAGGGCACGCTGAACGGCCAACTCCGACTCCGAGTCCAGGTGTGCCGTGGCCTCGTCGAGGACGACGATGCGTGGGGCCTTGAGCAGCAGCCGGGCGATGGCGAGCCGCTGCTTCTCACCGCCCGAGAGCCGGTAGCCCCGGTCCCCCACGACCGTCTCGAGCCCCTCGGGCAGCGAGGAGACCAGATCCCAGACCTGGGCGGCCCGGAGCGACTCCACGATCTCGGCGTCGGTCGCCCCCGGCCGGGCGTAGCTCAGGTTGGCCCGGATCGTGTCGTGGAACAGGTGGGCGTCCTGGGTGACCACGCCGACCGCCCGGTGGAGCGACTCGAGGGTGACCTCCCGGACGTCGACGTCGCCGACCCTCACCGTTCCCGACGCCGGGTCGTACAAGCGGGAGACCAGGTGGGTGATCGTGGACTTGCCGGCCCCGGACGGCCCGACGAGCGCGACCACCTGGCCGGGCTCGACCCGGAACGACACCCCGCGCAGGACCTCCGCGTCCGGCGTGGACTCCAGGGTCGCCACGGACTCCAGCGAGGCCAGCGAGACCTCGCTGGCGCCGGGGTAGCGGAAGCGGACCTGGTCCAGCTCGACGCTCGCGGCGTCCGCCGGTAGCTCGCGGGCGTCGTCGCGGTCGTGGACCATCGGCCGCAGGTCGAGGACCTCGAAGACCCGCTCGAAGCTCACCAGTGCGGTCATGACGTCCACCTGCACGTTCGACAGCGCGGTCAACGGCCCGTACAGCCGGGTCAGCAGCGCTGCCAGGGCGACCAGGGTGCCCACCTGGAGCGCGCCGTCGATGGCGAGCAACCCACCCATGCCGTAGACGACCGCAGTCGCCAGCGCGGCGAGCAGGGTCAGGCCGGTGAAGAAGAAGCGGGCGTACATCGCCTGGACGATGCCGATGTCGCGGACCCGCCCGGCGTGCGACGAGAACCCCGCCGTCTCGTCGCCGTACCGACCGAAGATCTTGACCAGGAGCGCCCCGGACACGTTGAAGCGCTCGGTCATGGTCTGACTCATGCTCGCGTTGAGCTGCATGCTCTCTCGCGAGATGGCGGCGAGCTTGCGCCCCACCAGCCGCGCCGGCAGGAGGAACAGCGGGACGAGCACGAGGACGACCAGCGTGATCTGCCAGGACAGGACCACCATCGCCACCACGGCGATCACCAAGGTGATCACGTTGCTGACGACCTGCGAGAGGGTCGAGGTGAACGCCTGCTGGGCGCCGATGACGTCGCTGTTCAGCCGGGACACCAACGAGCCGGTCTGCGTGCGGGTGAAGAACGCGACCGGCTGCCGCTGGACGTGGTCGAAGACCTCCGTACGCAGGTCGTAGATCAGTCCCTCACCGATCCGCGCGGAGGCCCAGCGGCCCGCCAGGCTGAGGGCGGCGTCGATGACGGCCAGCACGGCGACGGCCACGGCGCCGAGCACGACAACCTGGCGGTCGGCAGGCGTGACGCCGCTGTCGATGATCCACTTGAGCAGCAGGGGCACGGCGGACGCGCTGACGGCGGCGAGCACGGTCGTCACGAGGAAGAGGCTGATCTCGCGGCGGTAGGGGACGGCGTAGCGGCTGATCCGGCGCACGGTCCCCTTGGCCAGCCGCTGCTTGGCGACGCTCCCGTCCCGGGTGTACGACCGCAGGGTCGACCACCCGCCGTGACCGCCCATCGACATGCGCAACCTCCGTGGTGACCGTCGGCCGCCCAACACCGTCCGGGGCGGCGTTTGTTCCGCCCGGGGCCTCCGGCGGGCGGCCCGGCCCGTGCGATCTCAGCGCCGGTGAGCGGCCAGCAGCGCCCTGAGCCGGCCGGCCTGGGCGGCCCGCTCGGCGGCTCGTTGCTGGTCGGGCGTCCGGCTGCCGGCGTCGCGCAGCAGCGCCTTGGTGGCGAGCAGCGCCTCGGGAGGCGCGGCGAGCAGGGCCGCCACCAGGTCGGCCGTGGTCGCCTCCAGGTCGGCCCGCGGCACCACCGCGGTGGCCAGGCCGAGGTCGTGCGCCTCCGTCGCGCCCACCCAGCGCCCGGTGGCGCAGATCTCCAGTGCGCGCGGGTACCCGACGGCCGCCACCAGCGGGGCCGTACCGGCGAGGTCGGGGACCAGGCCCAACGACGTCTCGCGCATGGCGAACTGCGCGTCGTCGGCACACAGCCGCAGGTCGCACGCGAGAGCCAGCTGGAAGCCCGCCCCGACCGCGTGCCCTTGCACGGCGGCGATGCTCACGGCCGGACCGTCGTACCACCAGGTGAAGGCCTCCTGGAAGCCGGCGATCGTGGCGTCGAGCTCCGCCGGTGGCAGGCCGGCGAGCTCGAGCAGGCCGGGTCCGCCGTCGGCCGAGCCACCCTGGAGGACCGCACGGTCGAGCCCGGCACTGAAGGACGGCCCGTCGGCCCGCAGGACCACGACCCGGACATCGTCGCCGAGCCGGTCACGGACGGCGACGAGCGCCCTCCACGTGGACGGGGTCTGCGCGTTGCGCCGCTCCGGCCGCGCAAGGGTCACGGTGGCGACCGGTCCGGCGGTCTCCAGCCGGAGCCCCGCCCCCGCCAGATCGTCGTCGAGCGCGCTCAGGCCTTGGCCTTCGCCTTGCCGCGGGTCGCTCCCCCGCGTCCCCGGAGCTGGACGCCGGTCTCGCTGAGGACCCGATGCACGAAGCCGTACGACCGGCCCGTCTCGGCGGCGAGGTCGCGGATGCTGGCCCCGCCCTCGTACTTCTTCCTCAGGTCGGTCGCCAGCTTGTCCCGGTCGCTCCCGCTGATACGGGCGCCCTTCGACAGCTTCTCGGCCACGTGGTCCTCCCTGGTCGGCAGTTCACTACGACCATGATCCGTCGAAGATCGCCTCAGTGCTAGCCGGATCGGCTTCTCGATCCGCTCAGACCGGTTCCATGACGACCACGACGTTGCTGTCCCAGCCGGATCCGGCCTGGTAGGTGCCGCCGCAGGTGACCAGCACGACCCGCTCCGGGCCCTCCTGCGCGAAGAGCTCCTCGTAGGGCAGCTCGACCTTCTCGTACGTCACCACCTCGGTGACGACGTAGGCGTGCGTATCGCCCGCGTCGTCCACGAGCGCCGCCGGGGCACCGACCTCGAGGTCCTTGGCCCGGGTGAACGGGCCCTTGCCGTACTCCCGGCTGTCGAGGTGCGCGTCGAGGACCACCGTCCCGTTGCCGCTGCCGGGTCCCACGCCGTCGGACCACCACCCGACGACCCAGGGTTCCGGGGGGACCTGGAGGACGCCGTCATCGGTCCCGACCGGGACGACCTCGGAGTCGATGTCGATGGCCGGGATGGTCAGACCGACGGGGGCTGCGGCGG